>CAMOSN010000100.1 GCA_946624935.1 uncultured Lachnospiraceae bacterium
GACATCTGGGTTAGCCGCAAGTAGCGAAGCGGATTGCGGATGACCTTTGACTCATTGCTGCCGGTTATAAGGCGTTCTTTCGATGCCGTAATCAGTAAGGCAAATCCTTAAGTTCTGCCGGATAAGCAGAAATTGCGTAATACAGTATAAAAACAGCAGGAGATGATCCCGGTTACGGAATCATCTCCTGCTGTTTTTTGTGCCTGAGATGAAGGCGGGACAGAAGAGACATTTTCGTATCCTGTCCCTGTGTCCTGAGCAGAGCTGATCAGTCCTGGTCAGATCTCGCCGTTCAGATATTTCTCAACGGATTTTCCGCATTCACGTCCCAGTACGATCGTCGTGCCAAGGCTCACGCCGGGCGTTGGGGTGAAGTACTCGGTGCCGAAGCGGCCGCTTGCGCAGTTGCCTGAGGCAAACAGCCCCTTGATGGGGTGATAGTATTCATCCAGAACCTGCTGCTCAGCGTTGATGACGAGGCCGCCGCAGGTGCACATCATCCATCCGATCTCGGAGGGCTTGATGTCGCAGAAGAAGGGACCTTCCTTGATGGGGAACATTAATTCGCCCTCGCGGCCGAAGTCCTCGTCGCGTCCTGCTTCGCACAGTTCATTGTAGCGTTCGATGGAGGCTTTAATGTTGGCTTTTACGTTGTCATCCTGACACACCATGTCGAGCAGCTCGTCGAGTGTCTGCGCACCGTAGCGGGTGTAGGTCGCGCTCAGGTCATGGCCCTGTACGCCATCGGCACCGGCTGCCAGAGCCTTGTCCAGCTCAGCCTGTACATTTGCCAGGTTCTCCTCGGAGGCATAGGTGGAGCCGTGAGACGGAACGGAATACTGCATGTATTCGGTCAGCTTCGAATCGTAGAAGCAGTAGAAACCGTCACGGTTCATCTGCAGCGCGGGACGGCCGCGGAATTCGATCGGTCCCCAGTATTCGTTGCAGTAACGCTTTCCGTTGGAATCCAGCCAGATACCCTGCGGAAGGCCGGGATGGTAATGTTTGCCGTTCATGGTGGGGATGCCCATGGAATCCAGCTTTCCGCCGGCCCAGTAGCCCATCTGGATGCCGCTGCCGTCGGAGTCCATCAAAACGGACAGGGACTCACCCGGGATCAGGGTTCCGCCAAGGTCGGTGAGCAGATCCTTCTGCATTTCCGCGTTTGCGCCGAAGCCGCCGGTAGCCAGAACAACTGCCTTCGTGTTGAATTTGATCATTTCGCCGTCAGCGTTTTCCGCGATCAGCCCGGTCACCGCGTCGCCGTCTTTGATCAGCTGGCGGCCGATGGTGCCGAACATGAAGGTCGCCCCGTCCGCAATGGCCTTCTCGCGGTTCTTCTGGTGAATGTAGGTCTGGTTCGGATTGCCGTAAAAGCTGCAGGTCGCCGGCCAGAACTTGAAGGGACCGATCTGGGAAAGCTGGTGCTCGGTGGGCGGATAGAAGGCGGTGGTCATGTTGGAAAGCTCATCCTCGGTCAGAACGGAGAGATAAGCATCCATATTTTCACCGGAATGCTGGCAGAATTTCATCATCAGTCCGGGGTTGGCCTGGTATCCGGAGTTGAGCATCCAGTTGTTGTAGTACTCGATGGGGTCGATGTCCGGAACACCGCGCTCCTTCAAAACGGTAGCATTGGGGGCGGCGCCTTCATTGCCCATGGCATTGTATTTATCCTCTGCCTGGGATTCGATCAGGGTAACGGAAATGCCCTGTTCCGCCAGATAGCGGCAGGCATTCAGTCCGGCGTAACCGTGACCGATCACGACGACATCCACATCATATTCGGCTGAGATGTCTGCATCATCGACCGGAGCGGGAGCGTCTCTCCAGGAGCTTCCGTAGACAGCAGCGGTCTCGCCGGAGTGCCGGGGATCCATCATAGGCGGTCCGCCGGGTGCACCTGCAGGCATTTCGCTTTCTGCTTCCACGGCTTCCTCAGCAACGGCGAAACCGCCCAGCAGGCCGGCTGCTGCCACGCTGACAGCACCTGCGGCAGCGCCCTTGAGAAAGTCACGTCTTGAGATGGTATGGTCTTTCTTTCGCATGTTCTCCTCCTTTTTTCTGATTTTTCGCGTTATGCCTTTGACCGGCACAGGGGCGAAGGGGTATGATAGAGTCACGCAGGAAAATGGAACTTCTCCAGTTTCTACCATGCATGTAATTCAGTGTATCTATATTAACATGGATTTTGCAGATGACCCGCGATGCGGGATATCTGGGCGTTTTTTGAGGGTAACTGGACATGAAACAGATTCTGATTGCGGAAGACCAGGAGCAGGAGCGCAGACGGCTTGTCGGGTATCTGCATGCATATGCACTTGAGAGAGGGCAGGAAATCACCTGCATGGATTACCCCGACGGGTCGGATCTTCTGGAGGAATACCATGGAGGAGCAGATCTGATCCTGCTCGATATCGATATGGTGTTCCTGGATGGGATCGAAACAGCCAGGCGCATCCGCAGCTTCGATGAGCAGGTTCAGATCGTGTTTATTACCAGGGTGGTTTCCCATGCACTGGAAGGATACGAGGTACAGGCGGCGGATTATCTGGTCAAGCCGGTGTCCTATGAACTGTTCTGCACCAAGATGGACCGGATCTTCCGGAAGATGGAGCATGACCAGGATGAAATGATCACGGCCCGGACGGGGAGCGGACAGCGTTTTGTGCGGATCCATGAGATTGTTTTCGCAGAGACCTCCGGCAGGAGGGTGATCCTGCATCTGCCGGAAAGCAGAAGGGCCGGCGTGAAGCTGCAGGACAGTGATGGACACCTGCCCGGACAATTCGTGGAGACCTCCATGCCGCTTTACCAGCTTGAAAAACAGCTGGAGGGGAAGTCCTTCTTTCGCTGTCACAGTGCTTTTCTGATCAATTTACGCTGTGTCACCGGATATACCCAGACGGATGTGCTTCTGGGGGAGATCCGGGTTCCTCTGAGTAAGCACCGGAGAAAGGCATTTATGGAAGCGCTGACACTTTATCACACAAACCGGATGTGAAGGAATGGAATGAGGACAGGAGATGACGATCGGAACTTATCTTGCCGGATCCGGCATGGAATTTTTTAAATCCATACCGGTCATCATGATTATGATCCTTGCGGAATGGCTGTGCTTTCTGTTTTATGTCAGACTGCATGTTGGTGCGGAAATCGTTCGCAGGCCGCTTCCGGCTGCCGCATTGCTTGGACTGAATGCTGTTTTGGCCTTCCGCTTTTATCCGATTGCACTGCACTGTGTTCTGCAGATGACCTTATGGACTGCTTTTCTGTGCATGACCTGCCCGCTGCACTGGCACAGTGCCTTGTTTGACAGCAGTGTATTCTGTCTTCTGCTGGAGCTTGGAAAATCTCTGTTCCGGGGCGGAACCTTTGCGTATGTGCTCTGGAGCAGGTTCCCGGGGCTGGGGCAGGAGAACGTCAGCAGGATCACATTTCTTGTGTACCTGGCTTATCTGGGCCAGCTATGTGTGTTTTTCCGTTTTGCAGCGCCGAAGGAGACGCAGCTGGATTTTAACGCAAGACAGAGCGCAGGTCTGCTGTTTCCACTGATCCTGTATTTGTTCACCCGGCAGTTCCAGTCGGGACTTGACCCGACGATGCCGGTTTCGTTATACTTTTCTCTTGATATGATCGGGATGGCGGAGGCAGTCTGTATGCTGATCGTGATGGGAATTACGACCAGCATGCTGCGCACACAGAGGAGCCGCAATGAGCTTCTTCGCAGACAGCTTCTGGCAAAACAGCAGCACAGTCAGTTCCTGATTCAGAAGGAGGCAATCGACGCGGTTAACCGAAAATATCATGACCTGAAGCATTATCTGGCCGCTTTGGAGACAGGGGACAGTGAGCAGCTTCGGCAGATCGCCGGAGAAATGCGCAGAGAGATCCAGCCGGTGGAAACCATCTGCCGGACAGGCAGCGAGGCACTGGATGTTCTGGTCTCTCAGAGGATCATGGAATGTCAGGAGAAGGAAATTCGTTTCGTTCCGTATATTGACGGGAGAAATCTGGAGTGGATGAGCGTTGTGGATCTGTGCACCCTTTTCGGGAACGCCATGGACAATGCAGTGGAGGCTTCGATGGAGATTGCGGATCCGGCGCGTCGGGAGATCAGCGTGAAGATCGAGCACTATGGCAGTATGGTGATCTTCCGGTTCGTGAACTGCGTTGAAGGAGCAAGGATACCCGCCGGAGAAACTGCGCGGGGAGAAGAGCGTTTCCGCAAAGGAGAGAGCATGCTGCAGGGCGTGATCTTCCGGACGACAAAGCCGGATGCCTCCTCCCACGGCTTTGGACTGTCCAGCATCCGGTCGATTGCAGAAAAATACGGCGGTTCCATGACCGCCGCATGTGAAGACGGGGTATTCGAACTGGTCGTACTGTTCCCGGAGCAGTAACCTCACAGGAGGATGTCTCACAGGAAATGTCCCGCAGGAGGATGTATCACGGGAGAATGGTCCCACAGGAGGATGTGCAGCGGGTCGAACAATTCCTTCAGGGCGGCGGGGTCCGTTGTATCCGGACGGATCATATCCGCAGCAAGCGTTTCGAAATCCCCGGGATGCTCAAGGTACTCCTGCAGGGAATGACCGGTCCGCCACATCACCCCATCCATCCAGGACGTGGAATGATAGCCTAGCCCGAGCCGTTCACATCCCTGAAGCATCAGGAGCTGACAGCGGTCCTCGAAGCCGGACTTTACGTAATCACATTTTGTACTGGGCTGAAAACCTCTTTCGCAAAGAAAAGTCCGTGTAAAGTCGATCAGTTCCTGCAGCGTATCCTCCGGCATGGGCTGCAGCGCTTCCGTGCGGATCTGCTCAGCCATTGCAGAGCACTCCGGTATCATGAGAGGCTGCGCGATGATGTGCTCCGGAGCATAATAAAGGCACCTGCTTAAGGTACTTTCCAGGCTTTCTCTGGTCTGCCCGGGGATGCCCAGGAGCAGATGAAAGCCAAGAGCCCGGGGATGAAAGGTCCGGATCGCCATATCGGCCATGGTGATGGCCTCGTATTTATATGGACGTGCAAGCAGCTCATGCTCATTACGGCTGGCGGTTTCCAGTCCGATGATCCAGTGATTTACCCCCGCATCGCGCATCTTCTCCATAAGCGCCCGCGAATAGTCACCGGGCATCGTCTGCAGACGGATCGTAACATCCTCCGCGCAGTGGAAGGTTCGCCGGATCTTCTGAAGAACATGGAAGAGGGAATCGGCGCCGAGCAGTGCAGGGGATCCGCCTTCGATGGAGATGGCACGCACCTCATGATCATCCCATTCGCCCTCCCAGGCATCGATTTCCGTCAGGAGTGCCTTGGCGTAAGCATTCACTGTGCGGGGATCATAGGTGCAGTAGGGAAACGCACAGAAGGCGCATTGTTTTACACAAAAAGGAATACAAATCTGAAGGATCAGTGGTTTCTTCATAAACGTTACTCCGGACAATCCACAGGTTCGACAGGTTAACTGATATCATTCTATCAGAGTTTTTTGATATGAGCCAGTATTTTCAGCGCGGGACCCGGGGATGGCCCCCTGATTTGCAAAAGGAGCTTGATGATATGAACACAAGTACACGTAAACGATATCCGGTCATTTTACTTGCCGTGGCTGTGCTGATGCAGCTGGCCCCGTTTTTTCAGAGCTTCAGCCTGCGGCTCCGGCCGGACGATTTCGGACCGCTGATCTATCCGGCCGCGCTGGCCGGGTATGACTGGACGGAGTATGTATCCTCCACCAATAACTATTACGGGTTCGGCTATTACTGGATCTTTGCACCGCTTTTTCGCTGGATCTGCTCCCCGCGCATCCTGCTGCTGGCGATGGTGGCGGTGAACAGCCTGCTGATCGTATGCAGTGCGCTGCTGATCTATCATCTGCTGACCCGGTACTGTGGGATGGAAGAGGGCTGGCTGTGTGCAGCCATTGCGCTGGCCGCAACCATGTATCACGGAAAGCTGCCGCAGACCGGCGAATTCTGGGTGCGGACAGATAATGAAACGCCCTTCTATGTGATCTGTTGGCTGCTGATCTGGGTGATGCTTGCCTCGATCCGCACAGGAAGCAGCGCGGGGCGCAATCTGGCAGCGCATACGGCAGGCAGCGGCGCGGCGCGCAACTTGGCAGAGCACACGGCAGGCAGAAGTGTGGAGCGTAAACCTTCGGGATACAGTTTGGCTTGCAGCAAGGGCAGTAGAGAATCTGGCACGACTGCATATCGGACATGGCTGCTCCAGGGCGCGGCGGCAGCACTTCTGCTTTGCTGGGCAATGACAGTACACGAGCGGGCGCTGTCCCTCCTGCTTGGTGCAGTAGTCGTGGAGCTTGTATTGTACCTGTTGAAGCGGAAATGGGTATTTGCACCCGTGACATTTTTTCCGGTGCTTGTGATCGGATTTGTCGCAACACGCCTGCTGCGCAACGTTATTATCCGGCATTTCTGGGCAGGAGGCTGGCCCGGCAAGAACACCAGCGCACTCGCCTCGGTAAATCTGTGGTTTCTGGAATCCCTCACAGCGCTGAAAACCTTCGCAATCGTGCTGTTCGGAAATCTACATGCACTGCTGATCGGCGGACTCGGGATCCCGGCAATCGCAATGGTTGTGGTCGTGGGCTGGCTCATTCACAGCCTTGTGATGAGAATAAACGCAGGGCGGAGCGGACATACAGCCGCAGCGGGACAGGAAAAGCGGGAACAGGAGAAACAGGGGCAGGAGAACCGGGAACACGAGAAGCAAGGAAAAGAGAACCGGGAACGAAGTGGGATGACACCGGAGGAGGAATGGATCTCCCCGGAGATCCTGGTCATGCTGCTGGCCGGCATCTGCACCGCGATCATCATTTTCGGAATCGCAGTGCGCTGGGGCGGTACCCTGGTGGAGGGCATCCGCGCGGATGAGGTGGTGTATGCCTACAAGGGCATCTGCTACAACCGCTATTTCTTCCTGTTCATCGGGCCCCTGGTGTGGGGAAGCCTCGTCTTTCTGAGCAGGCGGACCGGATTTTCCCGAAAGGCAGTGCTCGCGGTGTGGGCGGTACTGCTGATCCTGGAAGGAATCTTTTTCGGATTTGTATTTCCTTACTGCAAAAAAGGCGGCGAAACCTATCTGAAGCGGACACTGGGGCCGTATTTTAAAGTCACCCCCGGAGGAGGAACCGGGCAGGCACTTGTCATTTCGGTTGCACTGATGCTTCTGGTGATGCTGATCCTCACGTGCAGCATATTCCTTCGTCAGGGCGGGAGAGCAGTGCTTGCAGGCGCCTTCTGCATCCTGGGCATCTTTGCACTTGGCAGGCTTCAGCAGGTGAGCCGCAGCGGCTTTTCCTTCCGTTTCCGAAGCGGAGAAGACACCTGCGTGGTTCTGAACGCAGTGAAGGACGCGGATGCCCTGCCGGAAAATGTGTATATTCCAAAATCAAAGCAGAGCCACATGCTCCAGTATCTCAACCGGGACATCTCCTTCCATGCCGGAATGCCGGAGGATGACGCGCTTGCACAGGAAAACCTGCTCATCACGACCAAGGAGAAAAAGAAGCTGGGCGAAGACTATCAGGGATGGAAAATCGGGAGCTACTGGTACTATACGAACGATCCGGCTGCGGCAGATGTGCTGGAGAACTGCCGGCAATAAGACTGGCAGCAGGAATTGAGCAGGGGCTGTAACCTGACGATAAGTGTCGAGTGAGTCTTCACATATCGCAAATCTGGTTATATAATAGACATTAGAAGCAAAACGAATGTATCCGAAAAGGAGGGAAAGTTATGAATTTGCTGAACATGCTGTTAGGGACGCTGACTTCGGGATCCTCAGTGGATGCCCTGGCGGGCAAGACCGGTCTTTCAGCCGCCAAGCTGACAAAGCTGCTGACAACCGCACTTCCGGTGCTTCTGAAATTCCTGACGAAGAACGCTTCTTCGGCAGGCGGAGCACAGTCTCTGCTGGGTGCACTTGCAGGACACAAAGAGACCCGCTCGATGGCGGAGCAGATCGGTGACGCGGATGAGCAGGATGGCCTGAAGATCCTCAACCACATCCTCGGCGATCAGTCGGAGAGCGTATTGTCTTCCCTGGCAAAGGATAATGAAATGGAGCGTGCCGATGTAACAAAGGCCCTTTCCAACATCGCACCGGCAATGATGAGCGGACTTTCCGCAGCAACCTCCTCCGCAGCAAAGGTGGACTTAAGCGACGGACTTGACCTGAGCGACGTGATGGGCATGTTCGGAGGGGCTGCAAAACCCTCCTCCGGCGGCGGCCTGCTCGGCGGACTCCTCGGTGGCGGAAAGAGCAGCGGTTCAGGCCTTGGCGGACTGCTCGGCGGCCTGTTTGGCGGCGGCTCAGATGCAAAGGATGATGACAAGGATCTGGACGGCAGTGCACTGCTCGGAGCACTGACATCACTGATGAAATAAAAACAGACCGAAAGGCTGAGAAGGCCGGTCCCGCGCAGCAGCGCAGGGCCGGCCTTTT
>CAMOSN010000101.1 GCA_946624935.1 uncultured Lachnospiraceae bacterium
GCGAGGAAAAACATATACCTCAGTGGTCCATGACCCGCCTGCCCGGGTCCATCCACGTCCCTTTTCGGTAGTAGATCACGAGTGCAACACTTGTGATCGCCCAGGATACCGCGTAACACAGGCACAGCACAAACAGGGTATGGCGGATCTGGAAGGCAGTCAGGATCCAGAGGATTCGAACGGCGCAGATCCCCAGGCTGACGATCAGGAACGGGCGGAGGGTATCTCCTGATCCACGCAGGATGGCGGAGAGGACCTCGATCACGGCCCACAGTACATAGGCCGGCACAAAATAGGTCATCATCTTGTAGGTGGTGCGCACCACTTCCGGATCATTGGTCAGCACCTGCAGCAGCGGTATTCCAAATGCCAGGAGCAGTGTGCAGATCACGATTGTGATGATCTCGGCCAGGATCAGTCCCTGTACCAGACACTGCTTCACCCGGTCCTGCCGGCCGGCTCCGTAATTCTGGCCGATAAAGCTTGTGATCGCTGCTCCAAGGGCATTGCTGACTGCCCAGAATATTCCATCTGTTTTGGAAGTCATCGCCCAGGAGGCAACGACCAGGGTGCCGAGCGAATTCACTGCCACCTGAATGATCATATTGGAGACGGCATACATGGAAGACTGCAGCCCCGAAGGGACACCGAGCTGAAGCATTTTTCGGATATAGCCCCCGTGGAACCCCAGACACGACAGCGTCAGGCGATACTCCTCCTGGGTGCGCCACAGTCTGATCGTGAGCAGTACCATGTTCAGTACCTGCGACAGCACGGTTGCGATCGCCACGCCGGCGATGCCCCATTGAAATACAACGACAAACACCACATCCAGCACAATGTTCGTCAGGCATCCGGCCACCATATACAGAAACGGACCGAAGGAATCGCCCACTGCGCGGAGCATGTTGGACTCCATGTTCAGAACAAAGATAAACGGCACGCCAATAAAGTAAATACGCAAATATAAAAGCGCGCCGGGAATCGTTTCGGAAGGCGTTTTTAAGATGGTAAGCATCACACGGGCTCCTGCGAGACCGATCAGCATTAAAGCGACTCCCAGGATCGCAAACATCGTAAAGGCATTCCCCGCAGCCCGGGCAACATCCTTCCCTCTGCCTGCTCCGTAAATCTGTGCAATAATGACAGAAGCTCCGGCTGTTGCCGCCACGAAAAAGCCGATCAGAAGGTTAATGATCTGCGCGGAGCTTCCACCGACCGCGGCAAGTGCGGCTGTCCCCACAAAGCGGCCTACGATCAGGCCATCCACCGCATTGTAAAGCTGCTGAATACAAGTTCCTGCCGCGATCGGCAGAAAAAAGATCAAAAGGCTCTTCCATACGACGCCCTGGGTAAGATCATTCTTCGCATGCGTTTTTTTCCCGGGCCCTGTTTTCATTCCCATTTTCCTCCGGAAGTTAATCATTCTTTTTTTGTTCTGAAAAAGCGCAAAGCCGAATCCGGTTCGGCCCGCTCTTTTAAAACCCGAAACATTGTAACGGTTTCTTCCGGTGAATGCAATAGAAACAAAAGCATCGTATTTTTTCAATCCAAAAGGCGCTTCCTCTCTGTCCGTCTCCATTCATCGATCCGGACAGATCCGATAAGCGCCTTTTTATTTGTTCTATTCTCTTACGGAGAATACCGATGCCAGCAATTGCTTTGTATAAGGATGCGCAGCATCCCTGGTCAGGAATTCACTGTTCAGTGTTTCTACGATCCGGCCCTCCTGCATGACGCAGATCTGTTTCGTGATACTGCGCACGACAGCCAGATCGTGACCGATGAACAGATAGGTCAGGGAAAACTCCTTCTGCAGCCGCACAAGCAGTTCCAGGATCTGCTTCTGCACGGAAACGTCCAGCGCACTGGTGGCTTCGTCGAGGATCACCAGTTTTGGATGGATGGAGATCGCTCTGGCGATCACGACCCGCTGGAGCTGACCCCCGGAGAGCTGATGGGGGAGTCTTTCGGCAAGTGCCGGATCAAGATCCACCAGCTTCAGCAGATTTTCTGCCTCCTTTCCGGCTTTTTTCCGGTCCATAATTCCAAAATGAACCAGTCCTTCCTCCAGAAAGGTTCCTATACTCATGCGGGGGCTGATCGCGCTGTAAGGATCCTGAAAGACCATCTGTATATGGCGGTATACTTCACGCTGTCTTCGCCTGTCCAGGCCGGAGATCACCTTGCCTTCCAGAGAAATGACACCGCTGCTCACCTCTGTCAGGCCGGTGATCATCCGGGCAATGGTGCTTTTCCCGCACCCGCTCTCACCGACGATCCCAAGGCTTTCACCGCTCTTCACCGCAAAGGATACATCCTTTACCGCATCGATGCTTTTCCCTTTCCCGACCGGAAAGCGTTTTGATACATGTGTAAGTTCAAGCAGTTTTTCTTCCATATTTCCCGTTCGTCCGTGTGTGCGGATACTCAATCTCCGGTCTTTCATACAAGCTGCGGATCATTCAGTTCTACGATCGAGGCGAGCAGACGCTTTGTATAATCGTCAAAGGGATGCCGGATCACCTCCTGCGCACTTCCCCATTCGACCAGCTGTCCATTTCTCATTACGCCGACCCGGTCGGAGATGTTGGCTGCCACCCCCATGTTGTGGGTGACCAGAATGATCGTAGCGCCCTCTTCCCTGCACAGCGCCGCCAGTTCCTTTACCACCTGGGCCTGAACTGTCACATCCAGAGCGCTGGTGGGCTCATCGGCCAGCAGAAGCTCCGGCTTCAGGGACAGTGCCATGGCGATTCCCACTCTCTGGCGCATGCCGCCGGACAGCTCAAAGGGGTAGCTGGACAGCACCCGCTCCGGATCCGTAAGATGAACTTTGTGAAGCATCTTCCTTTCAAGCTCCAGCAGCTCCTGCACAGGCGCATGCATATGCTGTTTCAGGAAATCCGTATACTGCTTTCCGATGCGCCTCGTGGGGTTCATGTAACGGCCGGTATCCTGAAAGATCATGGCGATCTTTTCGCCGCGCATTTTTCTTCGCTGCGCTTCGTCCAGTCCTGTAAGATCCTTCCCGAACAGCAGGACCCTCCCCTTTTCGGCTGCCGTCTTCGGCAAAAGCCCCTGTATCCCGTGCAGGAGCGTGGATTTGCCGCTCCCGCTCTCGCCAACGATCGTGACGATCTCCCCCTGACGGATAGACAGGGAGACATCGTCCACGACCGAACGCCGGCCGTCATAGCTTACTGAAAAGTGCTCCAGTGCCAGTACTTCTTCCATAAAGATCACTCAATGCTCATGCCGTTATCGATGAAATAGTAGTCAATGGGATACGGTACAACATTCTGTACCTTCGCATTGGATACCACGAAATTGTTCTCACCGACCAGATAAATGCTTGCTACGTCGTCAAGCAGAACCTTTTCCGCTTCAATGGTAAGCGCTTCGCGTCCGGCGATATCAAAGGTACCGGCCAGCTCATCGGCGATAGCATCCAGATCGGGATTGCTGTAATTGCCGTAGTTGCTGGAAGCGCCGCTCTTGTACATGCTGTCGAGGAACCACTGCGGATCGCCGGTGGAGAGCACCTGCCAGTTGGTGGCCACGATGTCATAATTGCCCTTGTCCTGGAATTCGGAGATGCTGTCGACCTGCTGCAGCTCCACATGGATGCCTGCCTGCTTTACCATATCCTGTACTGCCTCAAGCATTGTGGTGTATCCGGTATTTTCATAAGTGATGGTGAGCGTCAGTTCCTGTCCGTCTTTTTCCACGTAGCCGTTTCCGTCCGCATCCTCATAGCCGGACTCAGCAAGAGCTGCCGCTGCGCCTTCCGCGTCGTATTCCTGCTTGTCCAGTTCGTCATATCCGTAAGGAGAGGAAGCCGGATACGGAGCGCCTGCTTTTGCCACGCCGCTGCCCAGTACAGATACCAGCGCGTCATAATTGATGGCCTTCATAAAGGCAGTACGCACGTTTTTGTCCTGCAGTGCTTCGTTCTGATAGTTGAACACAAGGATCCGCGTGCGGGCGCCCTGGGTGTTGTACACCTGGAAATTCGAATCTGCCTCGAAGGTCGGCAGATCGGTCCATGCCACGCGCTGAACCACGTCCATCTCTCCGGACTGCAGCGCCATTCCTCTGGTGCTGTCGTCTTCGATGTTGCGCACGGTGATGGTGTCCACGTCCGGAGCGCCGTTCCAGTAGCCGTCATATTTTTCAAGCTCGATGAACGTGTTCACTTCAAATCCGGTCACCATATACGGTCCGGTCGCAACGGGTGCGGAAGCAAAATCCGTGCCCGCGTCCACGTCGATGACGGAATACATCGGTTCGGAAATATTCGCCAGGAATGCACCGAAGGGTTCGGTCGTTGTGAAGATGACATCCTCTCCGTCAGCTTCCACGGAAGCGATCTTTGCAGCTGTCACGGCACGCTCCTGCGTTGCCATCGCACGCTCAAAGGATTTTTTGACGGCCTCGGCGTCCACTGCCTTGCCGTTGTGGAAGGTCACACCCTCGCGGATGTGCATTTTCCAGGTGACATCGTCGGTCTGCTCCCAGCTGTCCGACAGAAGCGGCACGATCTCGTAGTTCTCATTTACGGTTACGAGCGTTTCGGTGATGCCTGCACGGCAGGTCGTCCATCCGTCCCATTCCGTTGCCGGATCCAGGCTGGTGCCGAACCAATACAATGCGGCGTTGATGTGCTTTCCGCCCTCAGCTGCTCCTGCGCTCACAGCGCCTCCTGCCAGTGCAGATACTGCCGCCAGAAGCGTTAATCCTAATCTCAAACCTTTTCCTGCTGCCATTTTTCAAGCTCCTTTCTTCTTGCACTTCGTTTCTGATAACGTGGATCCAGTATATCTCTGAGGCTGTCGCCTAAAAGATTGAACACAACGACATGGAGAACGATCACCATGCCAGGGTAAATGATCAGCCAGGGCGCCGACTGAATGAACTTGCGTCCTTCACTGAGCATAAAGCCCCATTCCGGCGTGGGCGGCTGGGAGGACAGTCCCAGAAGAGACAGTCCGCTCAAGGTGAGCAGCTGCGCACCGATGTCCTGTGTGAGATTGACCAGCAGATATGGGACAATATTGGGCAGGATCACCCGAAGGATCACCTGGTGCTCCTTCAGTCCGCCCATTCTGGCCTCCTGTACATACTGATTTTCCTTCACGGACAGTACCAGTGCCCTCGTGACCCTGCAGTACTCGGTCCATCCCACCAAAGACATGGCCAGCACCGTATGGTGCAGTCCCGGTCCCAGCACACTCACCAGCGCAATGACAAATACCGTAGAGGGGATCGCCATCACAATGTCCGTCAGACGGGTGATCAGCATGTCCACCCATCCACCGAGATAGCCCGACAGGACCCCGAGCAGGATTCCCAGGATGGCAATGATCGCGATCACCCAGAAGATGATCAGCAGTGATGTCCGCCCGCCCCAGATCAGCCTTGACAGAATACATCTGCCGATCTGATCTGTCCCGAACGGATACGTCGCGTTTCCGGACACCATCGAACTTGCGTAGTCCGTTGCGATCGGATCGTGCGGCGCGATATACGGAGCAAACACCGGGATCAGAATGAGAATCACTGCAAGAATGCCCCAGATGAGAAAGCCCGGGCTTCGCAGCGCCTTCTTCACATAAATCTTCATGCGTTCTTTCCTCCAAGCCGGATCCGCGGATCCAGAATCTGATAGGACAGATCCACCAGCAGATTGATGGTCACATAAATGATCGCCATCCAAAGAACATATCCCTGAATGATCGGGAAATCCTTGATCGAAATCGCTTCCACCGCCATCTTGCCGACGCCCTGCCACTCAAAGATCGTCTCCACGATCGTGGCGCCGCCGAGCAGCGAGCCGATGGACATGCCGAACATGGTGATGACGGAGAGCAGAGAATTGGGCAGCACCTGCGTCCAGATGATGTGTGCTTTCGTATAGCCCAGCGCCAGTCCGCCGGTGAGATAATCCTGGTTCATCTCCTCGAGCATGCTCCCGCGCACCCGCCGCACATAGATCGAGGTCATCCAGAAAGCCAGCGTCACGGCGGGAAGGATCAGGTGCTTCAGGTCGCCGCTGCCCATGATGGGCAGAAGCTTCAGCTTTACGCCGAAGGCGTACATCAGCAGCATCCCCACCCAGAAACTTGGCATGGACACACCGAAAAACGAGATGAAGCGAAGCAGATAATCCACCCAGCGGTTCTGGCACACGGCGCACAGAACGCCGAGCGGTACCGCAAGCAGGATCGTCAGCAGAAGCGTTGCCGCCGTCAGGATCAGTGTATTCGGGACTCGCTTTGTGATCTGCTGCCACACCGTGGTCCCATAATAATAGGATTCCCCCAGATCACCGTGCAGCACCCTGCCAAGCCAGCTGCCGTACTGCACAAGCAGCGGATCGTTCAGGCCCATCTCCTCCTTCAGTTTTTCCACCTGCTCCTTATCCGGTACGGCGCCCATCCGTTCATACTTCAGGGTCACCGGGTCCGAGGGGGACAGGTAGCTTAAGGAAAAGGTAAAAAAGGAAAGGACCAGCATGATCGGGATCACAAACAGGATCCTTCCAATAATATATTTCTTCATAAGCAGTCCTCCATGATCTCGAGGAAAGACAAAGCCAAAAAAGCCGCCCGGAGATCCGGACGGCGGTATGCACCCTCAGCACTACAAAAGTACCCGATTCCCTTTATTGACGGAACCGGAAGCAATGCCCGATCAGGTCAGCATACACCATCGTTTCCGGATGTCCGCGGAACGCGACTGGCATCGGCACAGGCCTGTATTCTGACTTACAGCGGCAGGAGATCCTTGTTCTCCTGCAGGGCAGATCCCTTCCCGGCTTCGCTCCGCGCGAACTGCCAGTGGTATTGATCCGCCTGCACTGCTTACAGCAACGGCCTTGTCCGGGACTCTCACCCGGTTCCAGTTTAAACCCTTCGGGACGCTCTGCGTCCGCCCCCCGTCGGGTAACCTGTGCCTTAATGCGTATCTTATTTCAAAATGAAATTGCCTCTATAGAATACCAAGAGTACCATCGAATTGCAACTACCAATTCCGAATTCTATTCATTTCTCCTGAATTGCCTTCCTTTCTTTCATTCACCCCTGCAATCTGCTATAATTGGTCTATCTTACATTACAGGAGGGCGTTCTTATGCCAAAAGAAGTCAATCCGAGGATTCATGTCAATGAGCGGGATTATCCGCTGAAAAATCATCACTGCAAGGATCCTGAAAAGCGCAAACTGGTGAAAAAGCTTGCCGTGATGATCACTGACAACATTCCCCGCAAGCTTCCGGGAGGCATGCATGAGAATCATATGGACTTCTGGATTCTGGACCGCATGCTCACCAAAACGGAAGTGAAATTTCTGCTCAGCTTCAAAAAGCGCCGCACGCCGCTGACCACCGCAGCGCTGGCGCAGCGCAATCATATATCGAAAGCACGCGCCCAGAAGATCATCGACCACCTTCTGTGGATCGGAATTCTAGAGCAGAACCGCGACAATGCGGATCATCATATCCAGTACCTGGTGCCCAAATGGGTCGTGGGATCCGGCGAGTACATGGTAGAGCATCCCACCCTGGCGGATAAACATCCTGAGGTCGCGACCATGTTCAACCTTGCTCCCCAGGAGCCTCTGGAGCTGGCTGCGAAGCTGGTGCCCCCGGGCGGCGCCGGCATCGGTATGCATGTCATCCCGGTGGAGAAAGCGATCGACGCCACATCTACTTCGGTGAGCGTGGAACACCTGTCCCACTGGATCGACAAGTACGATACCTTCTGCTCCATGGTGTGCGCCTGCCGCAAAGCCCAGCGCATCCGCGGTGAGGGCGTCGGCGACATTGAAGGCCATATGTGCATCGGCGTCGGCGATATTGCGGAGTTCCTGGTCACCTCCGGCAAGGATGCGAAATATATTTCCAAGGAAGAGGTGAAGGAAATCCTCGAGCGCTCCGAGCGCAAAGGCTACGTGCATCAGATCACCAACCTGGACGGTCCGGGAAGAATCGTCGGCATCTGCAACTGTTCTCCGGGAAGCTGCTACGGACTGCGCACTTCACAGCTGTTCAACACCCCGAACATGTCCCGCAGCGCCTACCGGGCCCATGTGGACCCGAAAAAGTGTGTTGCCTGCGGGAAATGCGTGGAGGTCTGTCCCGCCGGCGCCGCCAGGCTCGGTCAGAAGCTTTGCCGGGCCGATGGCAGCAAGGTCATGTATCCGATGCATGAGCTGCCGGACGACCAGATCTGGGGCGAGGATAAATGGGATCCCGATTACCGCGACCACAACAAGATCAACTGCTATGACACCGGCACCTCACCGTGCAAGACCGCATGTCCGGCCCATCTGGCCGTACAGGGATACGTAAAGATGGCTGCGGAAGGCCGCTATACGGAAGCTTTGAAGCTGATTCGCCAGGACAACCCCTTCCCCGCCGTGTGCGGCGCGGTGTGCAACCGCCGCTG
>CAMOSN010000102.1 GCA_946624935.1 uncultured Lachnospiraceae bacterium
GGGGAGCCCTTCGATCGCCGGCATCTCATCCAGCCGTACGGCGCCTTCCGGATAGATCGTCTTGAAATCGTCCCGCATGGAAATGATGTTCCAGCCGTAGCCTTCCCATTTTTCACGCATGGAAACTGCCTTCTCGGGATCCGCCCAGTCACGTTCTGTGTCATCCGCAACCAGCATGAAGGCTGCACTCTTATATTTGTTCTTGTTGGTCACATACATGGCCATGCTCGTGTCTCCGCTGCTGTTTCCGAAGGAAAGCACCGGCTGACGCCCGATCTCCTTGGCGATCTGGACGACCTTGTTCATCTTCACATCCTTGATCAGAAGGATGTCGGTCCTGACGATTTCATCCTCCGGCTCAAGCACATAATTCAGGCCGTCTGCGCCGTTCTGACCGGAAGCCTCCAGCTTGACATCCATTCCGATCACGTTTTCATCCGGAATATCCAGGATACCTTCGATCAGCGTACGGCAGGCGAAACGGTCGCTGCCGCTCACGAGATAGCAGATAAAATCGTTTGCCCGCAGATAGTCCACCAGCTCGATCATCGGCTGATAGAATGCTTCCGCGTAGGTCATTCCTTCAAAGCCCCACACATCCTTCAGAAGGAACTCCGTCACATAATCGGTATATTCGGTGAGGGTCATATCTGCGAAAGCCCTGGTCTGCTGCTCGGCCTCGGCGATCTCCAGTCCCTCCGGGATGGAACGGTCCGCCGCAGCCTTGCGCACGGCCTGCGCCACCTCGATCATCTCCGCATCTGCTTCAAAGGTGGGGTCGTCGAGCACACGCCAGGAGAACATCCACCACTCCAGATAAATCGGTGCAAGCTCACCGTACACGGTTCCGTCCATATCAATGACTGCGATCCGGTCCGCTGCGGGGATGTAATTCGGGGAAGCTTCATCCGTCACATCCGCCACATATTCCTTCAGCGTTTCGAGCGAGGGCGCACCCTCGGTCCAGTATTCAAACGTAAACTCCTGATCCTCCTGCACCAGCCCTTCCGTCGCCGATGCTTCCACACTTTCAGCACTGACTGTCAAAGGCGCTGCCGAGGCGATCGTCATTACTGCCGCGATCATCGCAGCGATGCATCTCTTCTGCATATTCATCCTCCACTATCTGATCTTCTTCCATTTTCCGGCAGGGGGAGCTTCCCACCCATTCGAAAAAAACCTGGACTATCAACTCAATTTTCTCATACCACACTCTCAGAATCAAGAAGCATTCCCGGCTTTTTCAAAATGCACATTTACGATCGTGATCTCCGAGTTGGTCCCCACCCGCATGGGCGGCCCATAATAGCCGATCCCGGATGTCACGATGGTGTCCACACCTCCCAGCTCCTTATATCCATATCCGTTCTCGTTGAAGAAGGGCACGACCAGATTGCCCGGAAAGATCTGCCCGGCGTGTGTATGCCCGCACAGGACCAGATCCGCTCCGTTTTCCCCGAGCGGGGCGAATTCCACCGGCTCATGCTCAAGCACGATCACAGGCTTTGCGGGGTCGATATCGCGAAGCAGCTGCTGCGGGCTTTCCCGGTTGGCTGTCCCGTCGCCTGCTTTTTCACCGTCCACACGGCCGGCGATCTGTACCGCTCCGTCCGCAATCGTGACCACCTCATCATACAGCACCTGGAATGCACAGTCTTCAAAGAACTGTTCCATCTGCTTTGTACGAAAAGCCTTGCTGATCGGGGAAATGGGGAAGCCTCCGAACAGGGTCTCCTCCACATCATGGTTGCCGTACACCGCAAAGGTGCCGTAGGTGCTTTTCATTTCCCGCAGTACCGCTGAATAGCTGTCCGGATCTTTCAGTCCCTCATACGAGCTGGAAAAAATATCTCCCGCGATCAGAATCACATCCGCGCCGAGTGTATTGATCTGATCCACCATGCTGCGGATCATGGAAAGCTGAGAGTTCACACTCATATGCAGGTCTGCAATGAGCACCACCTTCAGCTCCTCCAGCGCCCCCGCGTCCTTCTCGATGGTCACATCGTATTCCTTTTGTACCGTGTGCTGTGCATGGATCATTCCATAGATCATAAGAACCAGCGCCGCGATCACACTGATCAGAAGCACCGGTACGGCCCAGGCCGCCCGCCTTCCCCGCGCCGCAAGCTGATGTCCGATCCCGCACACCAGGCACAGCACCAGGAGAAGCCCGGAGAAATATACGTCAAAGCCCAGCCAGATATTTCCGGCTGCCTGCAGGTCAAATTTCAGCCTGCTGTCCGGGAGCATGGCCCCCAGAACCGGCAGGATCAGAAGCGCGATATATATCACCAGAAAGCTTACGAATAGAACCTTTCCGGCAGCGCCCCTTAAAAGTGGTCCGCCTGCATGCCTGGTGCACCACACCGCCACCCAAAATGTAATTGTCTGAGCGATCAGATAAGCTCCGATCGAAAGTACAGGATGCATATTTTCTTCTCTCTCCCGATTTTATGTTACTACTATGGTCATCGTTTTTTCTCGTCACGGGCTCTGTCCAGCTGCCCGTTTCATCGCTGGCTCTCCGGGACATGTACCGCTTCCCGCTACGCGCCTGCGGCCTGCATCTCACTCACCTGTTCCGTCTCCGGCAGTGTCTGTGCCTGCTGCACCGGGGCTTCCACAGCGCCCTCCACCACATTCGGATGGCGGCTCGAATACAGGAAATCCCCGAAATACACAATACTGAGCACGATGGAAACGCCGACCAGAATCCGTGCTTTGATCTTCGACAGCAGATAGTCAAACATCGGCGCCAGCAGATACACCACCGTACAGCAGCCCACGCCAAACACCAGCAGGCCCTCCGCGCAGATCCTGCCATGCAGGTTCAGGAAATAGCCGTCATAGGACCACCATCTCTGATGATATTTCGTTTCCAGATACCAGGCGGATACATATTCCAGCACACCGCAAAGAATGATCGATGTGATAAATTCCAGTACCGGTTTTTTCCGGAAGCGGCTGCATACAAGCAGCACCACTACGCCGCCGGTCCCGTAGATCGGCAGCCAGGGGCCGTGAAGCGTTCCGCGATTGGCAAACTGTCCGGTCTGCAGAAAATGAAGCGCCACCTCCCAGCTCCAGCCGACGAAGCTGAAGGTCACAAAGAGCAGCACCAGTGCCCAGATCGTATAATTGCGCAGATAGCTGTAGCTGCCGTGCTTTTCCATCTCCCGCCTGCGCCACAGGGGGCTCAGCCACTGGGGATAAGCCTCCCCGGCCATACTCAGCTTATACCTGGAAACCGCATAGCGCCGTCCCTCCTGCTCGTCATAGGCCTTCTTTTTCTTAAGACGCCCGATCCAGATGCCAAACCAGTCGACAAGCCGTTTTTCCCAACCGGTAAGCTCCACCTTATTCTCGTGAAGCACCGTGATCTCATCCACCACCTCAAAGTAGGTTTCATACAGCAGGATCCGATCGGCCTGCTCAAACAGGTAACGGTCATTGAGTGCTTCCGTCCCCTCCACGCCGTTTTCGATCGCCATCCGGCGAAGCTGCGCATAGAATTCACAGTCACAGGCCAGCCGGTAGGATGCTCCGTAAACAAGGTCGGACACACCGAAGGTGATCCCTGCCAGAAGCAGCCATCCAAGCAGTGTCAGCTTGTATTTTACAAGCTCCAGCTTGTGACCGTCCATCATTCTGCGCGAAAGAGCAATGGCCTCCTTTGCACTGATTGCCGGATTTTCCGCTACGATATAGGGCACCGCCCAGTAGGAGAAATACTTGATCACACCTCCGACAATGGTCAAGCACCACAGAAGAAGCCGGACATCTGTCACCAGCAGTACCCAGGCGACATTCGCCCATTTTTTCACGGCTGCAAAAAAGGTGACATCCATAAAGTGTACCTTATTGTACACTCTTGCCTGCAGATAGATCCTTCGGATGATCGCCGAATAGACATTCCGGATAAAGATCAGAATGCCTCCGCTGATGATCAGAGCTGCCGCCAGAAAGATCCACGCGGCTGCCTCGTCCGAATGTGTGACCATCCGGATCCTTCTGGCAAAGCCTACGAACAGCTTCCCCGAAGCCACCACATCGACCACCCGGGCCAGAACGCCATTGGTCATCCCGAACATTTTGGAGGATCTGCTTTCCTCAGCCAGCTGCTCCGAGCGGATATCCGCCTCGGCTGCAGTGTCCTCGACCCGTCCTTCCAGAAGCGCCTCATAAACGGCATCCAGTGAGATAATATTATCCAGCTCCAGGATCGACCCCGGAACATCCTTCCATTCGGTATCTCCCCGCTGCGTGATCTGTTCCCAGCCGGTGGTGGACAACGAAAACTCCGTTCCGAACAGTGACATGACCAGCATCAGAAAAACAAGAATAAAATAGTGGCTGCGAATAACAGCATGGCTCCTGGTCTTAAGCTCCCTGCGTTTCCCAAAAATCTCATCCTTTTGCATTTGCCTGATCCCCCGTCATAAACATTTTTGCACGTAAATCGTCTCTTCCCTGTTCCCTGTTTTCTGTCTGCTTTCAGGTCCCGTCTGTTTTCAAAAAAAGTGCTGCTGATGCAGCACTCTTTTTTAAGTATTTCTCCCGGCCTCACATCGTCAAACAGATCATTATCCCAGTCATTTGGTGTTATCTCAGCAGAAGCATTCTGTATTTGACTCGTTTTTATGGTATTCTATCCCCGAATTTGGCTCATTTTTATGGTACTCCTATCCATAAATGCCGTCAAGCATCCGTCGAACCGGTTTTATCCTTTCCTGCCCTCACTCACGCAGCAGTTCCCGTGGGATATATGCCGGATCATACATCACCTCGGAATGATTGTCCCGAAGAAGCCTTCGGCTGATGAATGCTCCGGTCTTACGGTCGTAGGTTTCGTGCCAGATTTTGGACACCCGGTAATATTTATCCCCTTCCTTTACGAAATGGTGATCCTCCTCCGCCAGCTTATAAACGTAAGGATATTCATGTTCGCACAGGAGAGCTGCATAATTCATTTCCCCCTCACACCAGGCAGCGATCTGAAAGTCCTGGTCGGTGGTATTCTTAAACCGGAAGTCGATATTACTGTAGCTGACGCATGTGCCGCTGGAGAAGGGCTTTCTTGGTCCTTCGTCCGGTGCGAGAGCATCCGAATGGAAATGCAGCTCCGTTACCGTGAGCGGGCTTTCCAGCACCAGAAGGTGCAGCGTATTCGCCAGATTGCATAAGCCCCCGCCAAGTCCGGGCATCAGCACACCGTCCTTGATGATCCTTCCTTCCTTATAGCCGCGCTTTTCAGTGGTCGGGCCCACATTCTGCCAGAAGGAGAACGTCTCCCCCGGGTGAATGACCAGATGATTGAACGTGCGGCAGGCAAGGTCAATGTTCACGGCCTTATTCTCCTGCAGCGTCAGGTCCACTCCCGGTGCTCTGCGGATCATATTGGAGCGGTGGGTCGCCGCCACATAGGGAAGCGTTTTCCTCCTGCGCTCCTTTGCAAACTTTTCTTTTCCGACCGTATCCTTGATTTTCCTCTTCAGGATCTCCTTCTGCAGTGAAATCTGATAGGTCAGCGGGCTGATCTCGCAGAACAGGATCTCCCTTCGCATAAATCTCATCACATTTCCGATGATCGAATGATGCATCTTTCCTGTCCCTTTCTTTTCCAGCTTTTGCGGGATCCATCCCGGGAAGATTCGCTTCCCGATCCGCCATACGGCCAGCAGTGCAAACTCCGCATATCGATGCCAGCCCAGCCAGGTCTCACCGGGCAGGCGGATGAAATCCACCAGGATCGAAGCGATCCCGGCGCGGTTTGCCCCGCGGATATCGGTAAAGAGCTGATCCCCGATCATGACCACCTGGTCCTTCGGCAGGCCAAGCTTCTCACACGCCGTGTGATAGCAGGCCGGATCAGGCTTTCCTGCCTCATCGATGTAATCGGCATCAATGTTTTTCAGGAACCGGGTGATCCGTTCTTCATTATTATTGGAAAGCATCAGGGTGGAGAAGCCCATTGCATGGATCCGTGCAAAAAATGCATCCACCTCCGGTGTCGAATCATCCCCATGATGCACCAGTGTATTGTCAATATCGAACAGCAGGCCGCGATAACCCAGCTGATACAGCCTGTCGTAATCAATGTCAAATATGCTTCGGGCCGTTTCAGAAGGAAATAGCATTCTGATCATAAGCGGTCCCCTTCCTCCATATAAGTGCACACCCGGTCGATCTGCGCGGCGAAATCCTCTCCGAATTTGTGTTCAAAGAAGGCGCCTCCGATCGTAAAGGACCATGCGCCCGTATCGCGCACCTCATCCAGGCGCTGGTAACTGTTCACACTTCCAGCGATACACACCGGTGCTCCGATCTCCTTCATGGCTGATACAAAGCTTTTGTTCAGCGCAGCGGCATCCCCTGTATAACGGTAGCCCAGCAGGTCGATTCCATATACCCCTTTTTCCAGATACCGCTTCGCCTCATCGATCATCCCCGAAGCAGTCCCGTTCAGGATCGAAGGACGCTGCGTCACTTCTCCGACGAAGGGTATATAGCGTATCCCGCTGTCGCGGCAGATCTCATTGACCCGGTCAAAATAGCGCGTCCCCATCAGGTAATCCACGCCGCACTGTGCAGCCAGCCGGGCCCCCGCCACACATTCCTCCTCAGTGTATGCAACCACCTCCAGCGAAGTGACCTTTCCGCAGGATTTCATGTAGTCATACAGCTCCTTCATCTGCTCCGGCGGCAGCGGCTCCTCCTTGAAGCCCCAGTACTTTGCTTTCGTATTCCTGCATTTTTCAAAAATCTCATATGCCCGCTCCACTGTGCGGTCCTGGTAGGTCAGCATAACGACCAGTTCCGGGTAACTCATACGCACTTCTCCCCTCTTGTATGCAAACGATGTCAATATAATGATAACATACTTTCCGGAAGAATGGTGTGTTTTTTCAGAAGTCCATCAACACAATGGATGCCAGGGGGAAGTACCGCTGACGACCATAGCCTCCCCTGCCCAGCGCACCAAGGCTCCCACACCGCCGCTGGTGGCAGTGTGGGAGCCTTGGTGCGCCATTATGCTTACATTTTCCTATATCGTTTCCCGGCGATGAATACAATTACGGCAGTCCATACGGCGGCCCAGACCTCGACCGACCACAGCGGAACCGCACCTCTCTGGTACAATGCGGGGAATGTATCCATCAGCATATGCAGAAGGACCGCCATCGGAAGATATGCCTTCTTTGCGTTGATGACGCCGTAATATACGATGACGGTAAGGCCGATATGGAAAAGCATCGCCAGCAGCCGTTCAATGACATTCATGGCCATCATTGCGTAATCGAACGCAGCTGCCGCCTGTACGGACGGAAGTGCAGCAGCAGCGGTTTCCTCCGTAATGTTCAGCGTTTTGAGCGCATTTTCCGTATCTCCCGCAGAGAACAGGATCGCAACGACAAGATATAAAATTATGGCAGGCAGAAGAACCGCCAATATCTCGATGCCACCGTGACCGATGCCGTACAAGACCGCATTTTCACGGGTACGGTTCTTTTTCATGATGGTTTTCAGAACGATATATCTTCCGCATTCCTCAAAAACCCCAGCCATAATGATTCCATAAAGGACAAAAGCTGCTGTATTTCCGTTGATGAATCGAGAAATCGGGTTGTTCGTAATAATGCAGACATAGTGCACGCCGAGTTCCAAAACACGGGCAGAAACGATAAATCCAACAGCACCGGCAATGAGCCAGCTGATATTTGTCTGCTCTGCATGCTTCCTGTGCCAGTAGATGAAGAAAATGACGGGGATCGCGATCATCAGAATGACCGTCATAATCAGGGCCGGTACGCTGCTTTTGCCAATGACGATATTCTCGAACTCCGTCATTTCCCGTCACCTCCCCAAACCTCCACACAAAAACCTTTATGCCCGCACGCAGTGCAGGTCAGCTTGCGGGCCGTAGGGGTATGATTCGCCCAGAAGGCTTCCTTCAGAGCGGGCTTGAATACCTCGTGGCATTCCGGGCAGATGTATTTTACATGATTGAAGTAGTAACGGCTGACCACTGTACCCCAGACAGCAGCCACCAGTACCCAGACGATGAACGGCCACCATATGCCTTTGACGATCCAGAAAATGATGGAAAACCATTGCAGCGCCGTGACCGGGATTCCGGTCAGGATCATCATCCAGCGCATTCTTTTCAGTTTTTTCTTACCTTCCATAATGACGGCTATGTCACCGATGGTTTCGAGAGAGAATTCGTTTTTGCCTTTCAGTTCATTCTTCAGTTCACGCAGCTTTTCCAGCTTTTCCTGTTTCTCGGAAATCTCATCAGAAAGGACGGTTTCCTGTTGTTCGATCAGCAGCGAGATTACCTTCTCAGGATGCTCGTCCTTCAGAATCTGAGAAATAGCGTCGATAGGAAGATCCAGTTCCCTTAAGAAACAGATGATCTTCAT
>CAMOSN010000103.1 GCA_946624935.1 uncultured Lachnospiraceae bacterium
GAAAATCGGGAGGCCGCTTACTTAGCGGCCTCCCGGGCTTTTTGGATTATTCGTATTCCACGGTCGCAGGCGGCTTCGGAGTAAAGTCATAAAGCACGCGGTTGATTCCGGGCACTTCTTTAATGATGCGGTTGACGAGATGATCGATCAGCTCGGCGGGAAGATGCTCTACGGTCACTTCCATGACGTCGGTGGTGTTGATGGCGCGGATGATGCAGGGCCAGTCAAAGGTGCGCTTGCCGTCTTTGACACCGGTGGATTTGAAATCCGGTACAACCGTGAAGTACTGCCACACTTTTCCTTCCAGGCCGTTCTTTGCGAATTCCTCGCGAAGGATCGCATCGGACTCACGCACGGCTTCAAGACGATCGCGGGTGATCGCGCCGGGGCAGCGTACGCCAAGTCCCGGACCCGGGAACGGCTGACGGTAGACCATGCCTGCGGGAAGGCCGAGCGCTTCACCGACCATTCGCACCTCATCCTTGAACAGGATGCGGACCGGCTCAACCAGCTCGAACTGCAGATCCTCCGGAAGGCCTCCGGCATTGTGATGTGCCTTGATGCCGGCTTCGCTTTCGAGGATGTCCGGCCAGATGGTTCCCTGTGCCAGGAACTTGATGCCGTCCTGCTTTCTGGCTTCCTCTGCGAATACCTCGATGAACTCGTTACCGATGATCATGCGCTTGCGCTCCGGATCGGTCACTCCGGCAAGCTTGTCAAGGAAACGGTCGGAGGCATCAACGTATACCAGATTAGCTTTCATCTGATTGCGGAATACTTCGATTACCTGCTCCGGCTCCCCTTTGCGCAGAAGTCCGTGATTTACATGCACACAAACCAGCTGTTTTCCAACAGCCTTGATCAGGAGCGCTGCAACAACAGAAGAGTCCACCCCGCCGGAAAGCGCTAGCAATACCTTCTGATCTCCGATCTGCTCCCGAAGAGCTGCCAGCTGTTCCTCAATGAAGGCATTGGCCAGTTCGGGAGTTGTGATCCGCTCCATATTATCGGGTCTTCTGATTTCGGTCATATTCCATTCCTCCAAACCGTTTCTGAATGAAAACGCTGCTGCCGGTCCCTCCGGGACCATTCTGCTTTTCTTTACATGCGTTCCAGATCTATAACGTGCGCTCTAAGTATAATCCGATGGCAAGCTTCTTCACAAGGATTTTTTCCCTTTTTTTCTTTTTGAGCGGGATGTTTAATCCATTTTTTAGTCTTTGTTCATAGCCTGTTCACATTTCGTATCTACAATGTTGTTAACGATAAAGTACAGAAATCGTATTTCTAATTTGATCTTTATGTGCGTTGCAGCCGCACATCATTGATATTTTTTCATAATAGCCCCGATTTCCGAAAAGAAATCGGGGCCTCCTCTACCAACCTTCGCGTCCTGCGCACGGGGTGCCTCCAGCATCTACCTCCTTCCGTGTGCAGGCGCCTTTTATTTTGTCCTTTTATTTTTGCACATCTGCTTTTCACTTCAGCGCTCTATTCCAGGCCTGGCAGGCTGATTGTGATCAAATGGATGCTTCAGCTTGCGTATCTCTGAATGATAATCACACATTGCACAAAGTCGCGGTCCCGGGTTCTGGCCGGTAAGAATCACCTCCAGCTGATCCGGTTTGGTCCGCAGAAAAGCAAGCAGTGCGTCTTCATCGAGCAGGCCAGCAGCGATTGCATATACCGCCTCATCCAGAAACAGCACGTCGTAATTCTCCCTGCGGGCAAGCTCCGTTACCTTTTCAAGCTGCCGATTGTAGAAAGCGCGGCGTTCCTCCTTTTCCTGAGGGGTGAGCAGAAAACTGAATTTCTCATGCTCCAGCCCGTCGACAAAGGTGATGCCGGGAATGTGCTTCATGGCGCTGCGTTCGCTGGTGGAATTGTTCTTCATAAACTGGTAGATCAATACCTTGTAGCCATACCCGGCTGCCCGCACGCACAGTCCCATGCCGGTAGTCGTTTTGCCCTTTCCATCACCACTGTAAAGATGGATCAGGCCGGTTCCGGTGCGAATGATTTCCGTCATAATGTCCTTTCTCCGAAAACTTCATCTTCTTCCACTGCGATCGTGTCCAGAAGATCCTCCAGTTCGGCCTGATATTCCTGCAGACGATCCTGCAGCACTTCCGCTTCCTGCGCCTCCATGGTACTCTCTTCCACTGCAAGGGCTTCCCCTGCTTCCTGCAGAAGCTGACGGATCTGATCGACGGTGTCCGCAAGCTCTGCCTCCTGCGGTGCTTCGGATCCGCCCTCTGTCTCCGCTTCCTCGCTGCCCGCTTCCGGAGCGTCCGGCAGTGCATTCGGGAACAGCCCATATGCGTCCGTTTCCTCCTCTGCGCTCTGAGAAAGCCCTGCCTGCAGTCTTGCCAGCTTCAGCAGTCCGCCGATCCGGTCCAGCAAAGCCGAAGCTGTCCTGGGTTCTTCCTCCGCAGCGTCTTCCTCTGTCTGGTCCTCAGCAATCGACTCCGTCTGTGCTGCCGCGTCATCGCTGCTGATTTCTGTCTCGTCCCCGACCGTGGTTTCATCTTCGCCTTCGACCATGGTTTCTTCTTCACTATCGACAATCGTTTCTTCTTCACCTGCATCGATGGCTTCTGCTTCTGCTGCTTCCGTTTCCATCTCCGGGCTTAAGACGGCGTCATCGGCTCCTGCGATCACAAGAGATGCGATGCTGCCTCCTGTCTCGGCCGGGACTTCTGTCGCTGCCTCAGCCTCGCCCAGGTTTTCCGTCACTGCCTCGGCTTCGGTCGGAATTTCTGTCACTGCCTCGATCTCATCGGAGCCTTCTGCCTTCTCCTGCCCGGTAAAGTACAGTTCCGCTCCGGTGGTGATTTCGGTTTCGGAAACATTCTCTGTCTCGAAAAGTATTTCGGTTTCGGGTGAAATCTCCATTTCAGGAGATGTCTCCATCTCCTGCAGCAGAACTTCCGAAATGGCTTCCGGCGCTTCCGAAGCGACTTCCGGTACTTCCGAAACGGCTTCCGGCGCTTCCAGAATAGCTTCCGGCGCTTCCGAAGCGGCTTCAGACTCACCCGCCAGTGCTTCCATAACAAGCTCCGTCTCCGCCTCTGTTACTGCTTCGACTGCTGTCCCTATTTCTACTTCTGTTCCTGCTTCGGTTGCTGTCCCTATTTCTGCTTCTGTCACAACTTCCGCTGCGCTCCCGCTTTCTGCCTCCGAAGCGGCCTCGACCTCTGTCTCGCCCGGGAGTGCTTCGGTTTCTGCGTCGGCGGATGCCGGAAGGAGTACCGTCATGCCGCCGGCATCCGACAAACCTCCTCCTGCGCCTTCCAAAAGGACTTCCGTCTCGGTTTCTTCCTCCATCGCCGCTTCATTTGCTTCTTCCGGTCCGCCTGCAGTAGGAAGCACGATGTGTGATGCGGCGTCCTCCGGGAAGATAGTCAGGATCCCTGCCGCCCGGTCAGCTTCGACCGTAAGATTCCTGCCGGCTGCGGAGGTGATGCTGGTTCCGGAAACCGGCAGGTTCAAAAATGCCGAGACATCCTCTCCAAGTGCATCATTTGTAAGGATATAGGCGGCCTGCACGTATCTCGCCTCATCCAGTGCATAGATCAGGTCGTAGGCCTGTCCGTCCGCCGTTGCCAGACCGGAATATCCAATCAGGGAAGCGATCTCCCAGGCCGGCTCCATGCCGTAGGCAAGCGCTTCGGCCTCCTTCACTTC
This sequence comes from uncultured Lachnospiraceae bacterium, assembly GCA_946624935.1. Taxonomy (GTDB): domain Bacteria; phylum Bacillota; class Clostridia; order Lachnospirales; family Lachnospiraceae; genus Merdiplasma. Next base: position 3,688 of record CAMOSN010000103.1, read on the forward strand.
ATCCGCCGTCATTCCGAAACGGATATGCCGGAAATCATACGCCTCCTCCTGCGCCGAGACGATAGCGATCTTTTCGGGCAGCTCCATCAGCAGCTGCTGCGAAAGCTCCGTATACTTCGCCTCCAGGCCCTGCACCTGTCCGATCCGTGCGCTGATATTTTCAAAGGAATCCACACTGCCGGATGCTGCGAGCTCCGTCAGCTCCCGATAGGTATTGTGCAGAAGCTGCACCTGTTCGTACACCTCTTCCATGCCGTTCGGAACGGAATCCAGCGCCGTGTACTGTTCGATCACGGATCTGCGGTTTTCTTCCAGCATCTCCTGCGCTGCCGTGCATTCCTCGCTGAGGGCAAACCGTTCCAGAGCTTCCTCGGGTGAGACAAAACGGCCATCCTCCTGCGTCGTAAAGCGATCGGTGATCCAGTCATATTCCTGCCATGCGGCGCTGCACCAGATCTCATTCTGCCAGTCGAGCAGCCTCTGTGCTGCTTCGGCACCGGTCTGCACGTCGAACGCATACCGCTTCACACTGTCAATATAGGCATTTCCCGCTTCATCCGCATCCATCTGCCCGAGCAGATTCGCTGGCTGTGCAAAATCGGCCAGCGGTGAGAGCATCTCTCTCGCCTGATCATACTGACCTTTGGAATAATACATCTCTGCCTGCGTGTACGCGGTCTGCACCGTGAGAATGTCTTCCTTCAGGCTATCCACACGCGGGTTGTCCGAAATTCCGTCCAGCGCTGTAAGCGCCGCATCGAACTGCCCGTCGTCAAGAAGCCGCTGTGCTTCGTCGCAGGCTGCCTCAACCGCCTGGATCTTCGCGGTCAGCTCCTGGGCGCGCTGTGCATCCGTGACATCTTCCAGCTTCTGCCGAGCCTCATCATAGCTGCCCTGAGCAAACAGATCCTCCGCTTCCTGATAGGCCAGCTCCTGGGCGATCCGGGCGCGCCAGGCATCGGTGTCCTTAAAGCCGGTCAGCTCCGAGAACAGCGCGTCCGCCTCCTGGTAGAGGCCTTCTCCGGCAAGGTCCACGGCCTGCTGATATTTCTGGTTTGTATCGATGTCCGCCATGTAATCGGCCACATCCCGGTACCGGGGGATCTCCCCGAAATACCGCGCCGCCTCTTCATATTTTCCCTGGTCATACAGGCTGATCGCACGGTTGTAGGTCGTACGCGGCTCCACCACAGCATGGTTGTAAATGGCTGCTCCTCCGACGCACACCGCCGCTGCTGCAGCGATGGGAACTACGATCTTCCAGGGCTCCCGCTTTTTCATCGGATATCCGCAATGCGGACAGCTTCGTACCTGATCCGATATCTCTTTGTCACATTCCGGGCAATGTATCAGTGCCATGTCTGTCTCTCTCCCTTCCCCTGATGTTATCTCTCGAGTGCTATCCTCCGGGTGCTGCAGCTGTATGCGGCATCTGTTTTGTTCCCCGGAGTCTGTGCACAGCATCGTGCCGTTTTTTCGTTTCTCTTTTATGTGTTATCGTACCATGAAAATCGGTTTTTGTACAGAAATTGGTATTTACCGGGGACCTGTGGTATACTGGCAGTACTGTTTGTTTCCCGAAAACCAGGGTACCTGCACCGTGGCTGCACAGTACCCGACAAAATAATGAAATAGAGGACTCAGAATTCTATGCAAGATACATTTGAGGCAAAAAAACTCAGCCGGGAGCTGCTTTCCTTCATCCGGCAAAATCCCAGTCCCTACCATGTGACGGCCGGATTTGCCCGGATGCTGGAAGAAGCGGGATTTGTCCATCTGCGTGAGGGACAGCACTGGACGCTGAAGCAGGGCGGGAGCTATTATGTGACCCGGAACGGTTCTTCCCTGATCGCCTTTCGCATTCCGCTTAAGGCACCGGTCAGTTTTCAGATCGTCGCCGCCCACTCTGACAGTCCGTCGCTGCGGATCAAAACCGATCCCTACCTGCCCTGCGCGGGGCATTATGTATGCCTGAATGTGGAAAAATACGGCGGGGCGATCCTCTCCTCCTGGCTCGACCGGCCCCTCGGCGTGGCCGGCCGCGTGATGGTACGCACAGAGAATGGCATTGCTTCAAGGCTGGTTCATCCGGATCGCGATCTTCTGCTGATCCCCAACCTGGCCATTCATATGAACCGGAAGGTCAATGAGGGCTACGCCTACCAGGTACAGAAGGACATGCTTCCCCTGTTCGGCGATGAAACAGCGCGAGGAAAGCTGGAAGAAGAAATCGCACGCAGCATTGGCGTTTCACCGGACGAGCTTCTCTCCTGCGACCTGTTCCTGTACAACCGCACTCCCGGAACGATCTGGGGGGCTTCGGAGGAATACATTTCCTCTCCGAAGCTTGATGATCTGCAGTGTGCCTTCAGCGCGGTTCGTGCTCTGATCGAATCCGGCTCAAACGACACATGCTCTGCAGGCTGTGCCGGGCAGACTTCGGTTTCCGGAACGCACATTGCCACAGCTGCCATTTTTGATAATGAAGAAGTCGGAAGCCTCACCGCCCAGGGTGCAGATTCGACCTTCCTGGAGGATACTCTCAAGCGGATCTGGCTTCTTGTCGGAAGCAATGGCGATGAAACGGATCCCGAAATGGATGACCATGGGCACAGCCGCGCTGAAAATGTTCTGGAAGCCTACTCCATCGCGATTTCAAAAAGCTTCCTGCTCTCTGCGGACAACGCCCATGCGGTCCATCCGCAGCACACAGACAAGGCGGATCCTGTTCACCGTCCCCTGATGAACCACGGCCCCGTGCTCAAGTTCAGTGCCAACCAGAAATACACCACCGATGCCTTTTCGGCTTCGGTGTTCGGGACCATCTGCAGCCGGGCAGGGGTTCCCTGGCAGGTCTTCCACAACCACAGCGATCAGCCGGGTGGATCCACTCTGGGGAATCTCTCCAATGCGCATGTATCGCTGCACGCTGCCGATATCGGCCTCGCGCAGCTTTCCATGCATTCCTCCTATGAGACGGCAGGTGTACAGGATACCCTGTGGATGCGCAGGGCCCTGGAGGAATTCTACCGGTCAGACATTTGCATCGAGGATGACCATGTCCTGATCTGCCCGTGATATTTCGCAGCCGATATGACCCGGTTCTTTACACTGCCGCCTTGTTTATGTTACTCTGGGCAGACAGAGATACCCCGGTATCGCCTTCCATTATTCACTTCCTTCAGGGAAATAATCCTTTAGGGGATTTATAAGTTGGATCCCCTCAGGCTCCCGCGCGGCGGGATCAGACAGGAGATAAGCGATTGAGCAGAAAAACAAAAAAGGGCAGGATGCGTTTCCTGCCGCTGATTGGAATCGGTGTGTGGGCAGCCGTCCTGACCGGATGTGCTGCTTCATCTGGTTCTTCTGATTATAATGAGCATTCTCCCCGGGAAATCATGACCGAGGCTCCCCGGGAGGGCATGACTGACACTTCTCACGAGTTTATGACCGACACGTCTCGCGAGTTTATGGCGGATGCGTCTCGCGAAGAGGCTGTGCGCCATGCGGATACTGCAACGCGGTCTGAAACCGAACCGGCTGCGGAAGCCCTCTTTCCTGAGGAACCCGCCGCAGGGCGCACTTTGAAAACATCCGAAAGGCGCACGGAGGAAATATCAGAAGGGGGCACGGAGGATACAACAGCACAGACCGATACGCTCCCTGTCACTTCCCCGGATGCCTCCTCTTCCGCCGGCGATCCGCAGTCCCTGCTGACGCTGCTGCGCGAACAGGCTGAGTGTCAGGAAAAGAAAGCCCGCCAGCGAAAGCTCCTGCGGCTGTGTCGTCATGCCTTCGGCCGGGACTTTACCTTTGCCCGAATCATCCCGCAGGATCCCCTGGAAGTATGGAACGACATACTCTCGCAGCGAAGGGCCGCCGCAGTGGACGGTCATTATCGCGACCTGCTCGCATTCTGCCGCATCGAGGACCTGCGTTTTCCGCAGGCCGATCCGGGGGTAGAACTTCTGGAGCGGCGCCTTTTCAACATGATCAGCGGGTATGAAGGAATCTGGTCCGTCTATACCAAAAATCTGATGAACGGCGAAGAGCTCGTGATCCATGACATCTCCATGCGCTCCGCGAGCGTTATGAAGCTGTTCGTCATGGCGGCCGTCTATCAGGCCATCGAAGACGGTTCCCTGGAGCGCACTTCCGAGGTAACCGCCCGCCTCTCCGCCATGATCAGCGCCAGCAGCAACGAGGACGCCAACTATCTGCTGGCTCTTCTCGGGGAGAATGATTTCGGTCGCGGAATCGACCGGGTCAATCAGTATCTGCACGACCATGGCTACAGCCGCCGTACCCATGAATACAACGGGTTTCAGAGTGAAGCAGCCATCCTGGACCGCCTCCACTCCAATCGCGTCACCGGCAGGGACTGTGCAAAGCTTCTCGAAAGCATTTATCACAGACAGTTCGGCTCCTACGCCGTGTGCAGTGAGGTGGAAAAGTTCATGCTCGCCCAGCAGACCCGTTATAAAATCCCGGCCGGCATTGCCCGCGCTGCGGATGGGATCCTGATCGGCAACAAGACCGGCGAAATGGATGACGTGGAGAACGATGTCGCCATCGTGTACTCCCCCGCCTGTGATTACGTGGTATGTATCTTCTCGGACGGCTGGACCGTAAAGGACACCGCACAAAAACAGATCCAGGATCTTTCGGAGGAAATTTACCGCTACTACAACGACAGCACCTGGCTGGAGAAAGCCGTCAACGTGCCGGC
>CAMOSN010000104.1 GCA_946624935.1 uncultured Lachnospiraceae bacterium
ACGAAAATAAGAAGCAGCTCAAGGGCTGAGGCGGCGCAGCGCGTGGCACAGGGGTTTAAGGCGGTATGGAGAATCAGGAGCAGAGGGTCGGATTTGACCGGTATTTTTCGCAGGTGGATGTGTGGGCGATCGCCTTCGGCTGCATTGTCGGCTGGGGCGCCTTTGTGATGCCCGGCACGACGTTTCTGCCCACTGCCGGTCCCGGCGGAACGGTCATTGCGATGCTGATCAGTGTGGTGATCATGCTGATCATCGGAGCGAATTATTCCTATCTGATGGTGCACAGGCCGGGGATCGGCGGGGTGTATTCTTATACGAAGGAGGCCTTCGGAAGGGATCATGCCTTTTTGTGCGCCTGGTTTTTGTGCCTGTCGTACCTGACGATCGTGTTTCTGAACGGAACGGCGCTGTTTGTGGTGATCCGCACGCTGTTCGGAGATCTTCTGCAGCGCGGTGTGCAGTATAAGATCAACGGCAACGATATTTATCTGTGGGAGGTGGCTGTTTCGGCGGCAGCCCTTGCCGTGGTGGGCGTGCTGTTTATCCGGGCGAAGGCTGCGCTGCAGCGGCTGCACACGATTCTGGCGATCGTTCTGCTGGTCGGCTCGGTGATCATTACGGTGGTGTGCCTGCCCCAGGTTCGTCTGGCGGATGTTGTATCCTCCTTCGGGGCAGATTCCTTCAGCCATGCGCATGTGATCTTTTCCATTGTGCTGCTTTCTCCCTGGGCGTTTGTTGGGTTTGATGTGATCGCTCTGGAGACGGCGCACTTTGAGTTTCCGGTGCACAAGTCGAAACGGATCATTACGCTGTCCATAGTGATGAGCGGATTTGTGTATATTGCCATGTCTCTGGCCAGCATTGCGGCTGTGCCGGAGGGATATGTGACGTGGCGCGATTATTTTGCGCAGCTGGGAGAGCTGTCCGGGGTGACGTCGGTTCCGGTGTTTTATGCAGCGCGCGCCGTGCTGGGCACGCCGGGGCTTGTGATCATGGGGATCACTGCGCTGGCGGCCATCCTTACGGGCATGATCGGAGCATATCGTGCGACCACCCGGGTGCTTTCCACCATGGCTGAGGACCGCATCCTTTCCGAGAAGTTTTCCAGGACCCGATACAGCATCCTGTTCGTCATGGTCATTTCCATTCTGATCTCCTTCCTTGGGAGGAATGCGCTGGAATGGTTTGTGGAGCTGACCAGCTTTGGTGCAATTGTGGGGTTTGGCTACACCTCGGCGGCGGCATGGAAGATGGCGAAAACCGAGAATAACCTGCGGATCCGCATTACCAGTGCGCTGGGCACCCTGATCACAGGCAGCTTCGCTCTGGTGCAGATGATTCCGCGTATCGCTGCCATGGACACCATGGGGGCTGAGGCGTTTCTGCTGCTTTCGGTGTGGTGTCTGCTGGGCTTTGTATTTTACTGGAGGACGGTGCGCAACACCTCTCTGACCCAGTACAGCGGGATGTCTGCCTCGAGCATTGTACTGTTTTCGCTGGAGCTGTATTCTGCGCTGATGTGGTTTTCCGAGCGGCTTCTGGAGGCGGAGAGCATGGAGCAGGTCCGCCATCTGGTGCTGCATGAGGGCGTGGTGCTGGTGCTGCTCATCTTTGTGGGCCTGATCGTGATGCTGTATATTCTGAATCTGGTCCGGAAAAAGCACGAGCTGCTGGAGCGTGAGAAGATTCATGCGGTGGAGAGTTCGCTGGCAAAGAGCCGCTTTCTGTTCAATATGTCTCATGATATCCGCACGCCGATGAATGCGATCATTGGTTATACCAATCTTGCAATGCAGGAGGATCCGCCGGAGCAGGTGAAGGAGTATCTGACGAAGATCGACACCTCCAGCAGGCATCTGCTGGCCCTGATCAACGATATCCTGGAGATGAGCCGCATCGAGAACGGCAAGCTGGAGCTGGAATACGCGCCGGCGGATCTGCAGCAGATCATGGAGGAGGTCCGGGATCTGTTCGCGGATCAGATGAGAAACAAGGGGATCACCTGGACGGTGTACTTTTCCCGGATCAAAAACCGGTACGTGTGGGTCGACCGCAACTCTCTGAACCGGATTCTGCTCAACCTTGTCAGCAATGCCTACAAATTCACGCCGGAGGGCGGAACAGTCACTGCTTCGGTGTGGGAGAGCGGCAGCGGTGAGGATGGATACGGGACCTATGAGCTGCGGATCGAGGACAGCGGGATCGGGATGTCGAAGGAGTTTACGGAGAAGATGTTCAATGCCTTTGAGCGGGAGCGTACTTCTACCGTGAGCAAAGTGCAGGGAACGGGACTCGGTCTTGCCATCACCAAAAGCCTGGTGGACCTGATGAACGGGACGATCGAGGTGATGTCCACGCCGGGGGCCGGCACACAGTTTGTGATCCGCCTGAAGCTGCGTATTGCGGGTGAGGCGGATGTGGCGCGGGAGCAGTCCGGAGAGAAGAAGGACGGCGAAGCGAAGGACGGATCGAAGGGCGTCGATTTCACGAAGCTGCGGCTTCTGCTGGTGGAGGACAATGAGATCAACCGGGAGATCGCGCAGATGATTTTGACACAGACCGGCTTTGCGGTAGAAACGGCGGAAAACGGGGCGGAAGCAGTGGAGATGGTGAAAGCCTCCGGGGCTGGATATTATGACGGCATCCTGATGGACATTCAAATGCCGGTGATGGACGGATACGAGGCAACCAGGATCATCCGGGCGCTGGAGGATTCTGCGCTTGCACAGATTCCGATCATTGCGATGACGGCCAATGCGTTCAAGGAGGATGAGCGCGCAGCCCTTGAGGCGGGCATGCAGGCGCACATCGCAAAGCCGCTGGATGTGGAAAAAATGATGGAGACGCTTGCCGGGGTGCTCGGGCCGGGAGCATGAGACCGTCGGCAGAGCTTCGGGGCGGATGGCAGAGCTTCCGGGCCGGGGCAGAATATGTCCTGGTTTGGAAGCGTGGGATTAGAACATTAGAACAGAGGAAATCAGTGGAGGCGCAGGCGTAGGAAAGAAAACCGGGAGGAAGGAAATGAGCCAGAAGTTTGTGGCTGAGAATACCGTGCTGAGTGAGGAGATGTTGTTTCCATCCCTGAAATGGATGGCAGAGCAGGTACCCGGAGGGTTTTTCGTGTATTATGCGCGGGAACCGCTGGAGCTGATTTACGTAAATAATGAATGCATCCGGCTGTTTGGCTGCAGCACTCTGGAGGAGTTTAAGGAACTGACGGGATTCACCTTCCGCGGGCTGGTGCATCCCGAGGATTTCGAGAAGATTCAGAATTCCATCGATGACCAGATCGCAGATGAGGGGAATAATAACCTGGACTATGTGGAGTACCGGATCATCCGCCGGGACGGTTCGGTGCGCTGGTTTGATGACTACGGCCATTTTGCGCATCTGCCCGGATACGGGGATGTGTACTATGTGTTCGTGAGTGACATCACGGAAAAACACAATGTGAAGATGGATATGGAGCGGCGCACCAGGATCTATGAGAGTCTGCTCGACCAGTTCGATGAGGTGGCCGACGAGACCCTGACTGTGCTGCAGGCCAATCTCGGTACCGGCCTGATCGAGGAGGTCCGCGGATGCGATCTGTATGAGACGGATTATGCGGGCGGGTCGATTGCCACGTTTTTGCAGACGCGCGCGGAAAGCTTTCTGGTGCCGGGGGACCGGGAAAAATTCGAGGAGATCTTCCGGCTGGAAAATCTGCAGGAACGGTATTATGAGGGAAAGGGCACGGCAGTGTTTGTCGGATACTGCCTGCGCGCCTCCGGGCGGCAGTGCTTTGTCAAGTTCACCGGTTCGGCTGCGGTCGATCCAAACAGCGGCGATGTGATCGTGGTCGGGATGGAGACGGAGCATCTGTATCAGACGCTGGAGGAGCTGATCTGCGCGGGCGCAGCGGGATGACTTAAGCGCAGCGGGATGTTTTAAGCGTAACGGGATGTTTTAAGCGCAGCGGGATGCTTTAAGCAAGGCGGAACGCCTCCCGCAAAAGAGTAGAAAGAGAACAGGATATGGCGCAGAACGAGAAACGATTAAGGCCTTACCTTTCGCAGGCGGGGGCCTGGGCATTTTCCCTGGGAACGGCGGTCGGATGGGGTTCGCTGGTGGTGACTGCTAACACCTATCTGTTTCAGGCCGGACCTTTGGGAAGTGTTCTGGGGCTGCTGCTCGGAGCTGCGGTGATGCTGGTGATCGCCGGGAATTATCACTATATGATGAACTGCTTTCCGCAGGCCGGGGGCGCCTATGCCTATTCGCGGGAGATGTTCGGATACGATCACGGATTTCTGACAGGGTGGTTTCTGATGCTGACGTATCTGGCCATCCTGTGGGCGAATGCCACGGCGCTGCCTCTTTTTGCCAGGTATTTTCTCGGAAACGGGCTGAAAATCGGATATCTGTATACTATTTTCGGCTACGAGGTGTATCTGGGAGAGGCCCTGGTGTCGGTGGCGGCGCTGCTTGTGACCGCCGCCCTGTGTGCGCGCTTCCAGAAAATCATGGCGCTGCTCATGGTGATCCTGGTGGTGCTGTTTACCCTGGGGATCGGGGTGTGCTTTGCGGGATCGGTGCTGCGGACGGGCATTTCCTTTGCGCCGGAGTTTGTTCCCGATGAGAGTGCGATGCATCAGGTGCTTGTGATTGCCTGCATGTCCCCGTGGGCCTTTATCGGCTTCGAGAATATCTCGCATATGACGGAGGAATTCACCTTTGCCCATAAAAAGGCGTTCCGGATCATGGCCGCGGCGGTGATCACGGCGGCAGCCCTTTACTGTTTCGTGTTCCTGCTTTCGGTGTCCGCTTATCCGCCGGAATATGAAAGCTGGCTGGCGTATATTCGGGATCTGGATCAGCTGGATGGGCTCAAAGCGCTGCCGGCGTTTTATGCGGCGGAGCATTATCTTGGCGGTGCGGGAGTCGGGGCGCTGATGATCGCGCTGCTTGCGCTGGTGATCACCAGTCTGATCGGAAATATGACGGCTTTAAGCCGTCTGCTGTATGCCATGGCGAAGGACCGGGTGCTTTCGGATCCCTTTGCGAGGGTGAATGGACATGGGATTCCGGGGAACGCGGTGTGGCTGGTTGCGGCTTTATCGGTGCTGATTCCGTTCCTGGGCAGGACGGCGATCGGATGGATCGTGGATGTGACAAGCCTGGGGGCGACGCTGATTTACGGGTTTGTGTGCGCCTGTGCGCTGAAAATGGCTCTGCACCGGAAGGATACGGTGGAGAAGTGGACGGGGCTTGCCGGACTTGTGGTCATGGTCGGCTACGGCGGGTATCTGCTGATCCCGGACCTTTTGCGCAGCGGCTCCATGGAGGTTGAGTCTTATTTCCTGTTTGCGGTGTGGTCGATCCTGGGCTTCCTGTTTTTCCACCGGATCATGCGCAGAGACCGCAGCGGAAAATTCGGAAATTCCATCGTCGTGTGGCTTGCGCTGCTTTCGCTGGTGCTGTTCATCTCCCTGGTGTGGATGAGCCAGGCCTCCATGGAGGTGACGGAAGAAGCCATGGAGAACATTCAGCAGTATTATGTATCGGCTGAGGAGATGGAGGCCGCGGAGACGCCGGGAGATGCCGGGATGCAGGAAGGTGCCGGTGCATCGGGCGTTGTGGGAGCACAGGGAGGTGCCGGGGCATCGGGCACTGTAGATGCGCCGGGTGCAGCAGAAGTCATGAGAGAGGATGGGAATATCGTGCTTCAGCAGCTCGATATGATCCGCCGGACCAATGCCAGGAGCATTGTGGTGGTGATCGTGCTGTTTGCGATCTCTCTGGGCGTCATGCTCAACAATTACATCCTGATGCGCCAGAGAATGCGTGAGAGTGAGGAGGAGCTGTCCAGTGTAAAATCCATCGCCAACACGGATCCCCTTACCGGCGTAAAGAGCAAGCATGCCTATGCTGAGAAGGAAGCCGAAATGAATGCGGCGTTGCGCAATGGCACCGTCGGGGAGTTCTCGATTGTTGTATGTGATGTGAATGGGCTGAAATACGTGAACGATACCCTCGGACATGTGGCCGGGGATGAGTACATCCGCAGCGCTGCCCGCATGATCTGTGAAATTTATCAGCACAGTCCGGTGTTCCGCACGGGCGGCGACGAGTTTGTCGCAGTGCTCACCGGTCGGGACCGGGAAAACCGCAGCGCTTTGATGGAGGCTCTGCAGCAAAAATCCATGGAGCATATCTGCAGCAAAGAGGTGGTGGTGTCCGCCGGGATGGCCGACTACCACAGCGCGGAGGATGAGAATGTGCATGTCGTGTTCGAACGGGCCGATGCGCGGATGTACGAAAACAAGAAGTACCTGAAGAGCCTCGGCGCAAGGACGAGAGGGTGAGAAAGAGCAGGTAAACGCCGGGAGGATAAGGAAGACAGGGGGAGGGGACCGAAAAGATGTTGGGCAAACGACTGGTTTATAGTTCAAAAGACCGGGAGGACTGGGAAAAGGCAAAGAGCATCCTGCAAAAGGAGCGCCTTGCCTTCCATGACTGGATCAGCGAGGAGCCTCCCGTGGGAGGCTGCGGATCCAAGATCGATATTCGTTCCTTCGGAAAAGGAAAGCCTGTGCCGAAGGAAATTTTCAAAATCGAAGTGGACAAACACGACCTGCAGCATGCGCAGGACATCCTGAAGGATCAGGTACAGCCGCCCAGAAGCTACGGGGTGGGCTAAGTGGGACAGGGGACGGTTCTCTGTCCCACTTTCACACTTGAGTTTTGTGACAAGCCTTTTTGACTGGGACAGAGAACCGTCCCCTGTCCCACTTGACAGAGAACCGTCCTCTGTTTCTTTTTTTTATTCGATGACTTTGATCCAGCCTTCGGGGGCTTCGATTGAACCCATCTGGATGCCGGTGAGGGTGTCGTACAGTTTCTGGGTGACCGGGCCCATGTGCTCCATGCCGCTGGGCATGCAGATTTCTTTGCCGTGGTCGACGATCTTCCCAACCGGGGAGATGACTGCTGCGGTGCCGCACAGACCGCATTCTGCGAAGTCCTTCACCTCGTCGAGGTACACTTCGCGTTCCTCAGTCTTCAGGCCGAGATATTCCTTTGCCACATACAGCAGGGATCTTCTGGTGATGGAGGGAAGGATGCTGGAGGACTTCGGTGTTACGACCGTGCCGTCCTTTGTCACAAACAGGAAGTTGGCGCCGCCGGTCTCCTCGACTTTGGTGCGGGTAGCCGGATCGAGATACATGTTCTCGTCAAATCCTTTGTTGTGTGCATCTACGATGTTGTAAAGGCTCATGGCGTAGTTCAGGCCGGCTTTGATGTGGCCGGTTCCGCGCGGTGCTGCACGGTCCACATCCGATACGCGGATCGTGATCGGCTTTGCGCCGCCCTTGAAGTACGGGCCTACCGGGGTCGCGAAGATGCGGAACTGATATTCCTCAGCCGGCTTTACACCGATGACGGGGCTGCTGCCGAACATGTAGGGACGCAGGTAAAGGGTTGCGCCGCTGCCGTAAGGCGGAACATAGGCGGCATTGGCCTTTACCACATCCACGACTGCCTGTACCCAGCGATCTTCCGGGAACACCGGCATTTCCAGACGCTCGCAGCTGTCTTTCATGCGGGATGCGTTCAGGTCCGGACGGAAGCATACGATGTGTCCGTCCTTTGTGGTGTAGGCCTTCAGTCCTTCAAAGCAGGACTGGGAATACTGAAGAACGCCTGCGCATTCGCTGATCACGACGGTGGCATCGTCGGTGATAACACCTTCATCCCATGCTCCGTTCTTATAATTGGAAACAAAACGCTTGTCTGTCTGGATGTAGCCAAATCCAAGGGCAGACCAGTCAATATTCTTTTTCTCCATGACTGACTCCTTTACTGCCGAAGAACCTGCAGCGAAATGATGCGTATCCTGCCTGTTTTGCCACAGTTCCCGAAATGATGAAAAACGTAACGGCCCGGCCGCGCATCTGTGCGCACCTGCCGTCCAAAAACCAACAATGCAAGTGTACCACCACGGTTTTTTATCGTCAAGCGAACCTTGGGCGTGGTGCAGAAGGCGCGGGTGGGACGAAGTGGCGTGGATGGGTGAAATGGCGTGGATGACTTTCGGTCAGTGACCTTACAGGAAAAATGGAATGTGAAAGGAATATCCATGCCCTGTGCCGGTAAATCTGGCACTTGTTCTGCAAGAGGAAAAGGAAGGGCAGGCTGCCTGTGCTACAACAGGAAAGGAAGGGCGGATTGCCTGTGCTACAACAGGAAAAGAAGGGCGGATTGCCTGTGCTACAACAGGAAAAGGGGGCGAAGGCTGCCTGTGCTACAACGAAGAAAGAGAGGCCAGGGCGCCTGGAATACTGCGGGAAAGAGACACACAGGGCTTTTGTCCACTTTGGAAA
>CAMOSN010000105.1 GCA_946624935.1 uncultured Lachnospiraceae bacterium
GTTTCGACTGAGTATAGTATAGCACATTTAGCAGAATCGAACAAGTGTTCTTTTTAGGGTTTTTGATCATTTTTGCAATTCATCCCGCCACCTGTAGAGGATGGGGGAATTCTTGCTTTTTAATGTTAAATAACTTGACCGGGCATCTCTTCCTCAAGTCCATCGCTGTTCAGTTGTCAAAGTGCGATTCAGTGGGTTCAGTGGGATTTCAAAAAGAAAACCTCTCCAGTAAGTTCCCGGGGAGGTCAAAAAAAGTGGAACTCCGACACTCCTCGGTCACAAACATGATCAATTAGTGCAGCTCCACTGCTAAAGATATTCGGAAATAATAAAACGCTTTTCCCTTTTGGGGAATGTAATTAGATTATATCATGGAACGAAAATGCGCGTCAACGTCCATCTGATCTCAATTTTACCGTTACTTTATCACGGTCCCTCCTCACAAGCAGGCGTGGGTAGTTACCTATATTTCATTTTATATGCCGCTCTCATCCAGTCAATCTGTTAATCAGGGAGACATCAGGAGGGGACGGGCTCACCCCCTGACTCACCCGTCCTCCGAACGGACTACAATCCTATCTTGACGGTCTGTGTCGCCGTCCTCTCCCGGAAACGCACGTCATGCTCTACCAGAAGCATGGTCGGCTTATGATCCAGTATCAGCTTCTCGATCTGCATCCTGGAAAACACGTCTATGTAATTAAGCGGTTCATCCCAAATATAAAGATGCGCCGGCGTAAGCAGGCTTGCGGCGATCAGAACCTTCTTCTTCTGTCCTTCGGAAAAATCCTCCATCCGTTTTGCGAACTGGTCCTTTCCAAGATCGAGCTGACGCAGGATCGCCAGAAAGATGCTCTTGTCCAGCCCCTGGTTCTCACAGTAGTCTTCCAGATATCCCGAGAGGAATGAAGTGTCCTGGTTAATATAGGAAATGGTAAGGCCAGACGCAACGTCCAGCATTCCTTCCGCGATCAGTCCCGGGGCGGTAATTTCCGCATCTTTTCCGGATGCTGCCCGCAGGATCGCCTTGATCAGGCTGGATTTCCCGCTTCCGTTCTCACCGGACAGAGCCACCCGCTCCCCTCTTCTGATCTGGAAGCGCAGATCCTCAAACATGGGCGCCGGCGCTCCTTCATAACGAAGCGACAGATCTCTTACATCGACCAGGATCTCTTTGTGAAACCTGAGCGGGTTCAGCTTCAGATCGGCGTTTCTTTCTATGTCCTGCAGCAGCCCTTCCTTCTCCTCGATCTCCCGGTCGATTCTTTTTTCATAGGATTTTACCCTGGCCTGCATCTTTTTTGTCTTTGCTCCGATATAGGACCTGCTCGAGATACTCCTGTCGTTTTCCTTCACCGGATCAAAACCGATCTTGCGGTTCTCACTTTTTGCCGCCCAGCGGCCGCTCCTGTCCGCCGCTGCTTTCAGCTTACCAATCTCCTTTATGTGACGTTCATTCTCAGACCTGGCAAAAGCGTCGCTGCGCTCTTTATTCTCCCACCAGGTCGAAAAATTACCCGCCTGGACCTCTATCGTTTTCCGGTTCAGAACAAGTATATGGTCGCATACCGCATCAAGCAGGTCCCTGTCGTGGGAGACGAGCAGGAAGCCCTTCTTCGCGGAAAGATACCGCTTTACAGCCTCCCGGGCCTGTGTGTCCAGATGATTTGTAGGTTCATCTATCAGCAGAAACTCATTCTCCGCCGAAAACAAGGCCGCTAGCATAACGCGGGTGCGCTCTCCGTAGCTGAGTGTGCCAAACGGACGGTAGAGACACTCCGGATCCATCCGCATCTGATTTATCTGGACCAGTACCTGCCAGATTTCCACCTCCGGTTTCCATACCCCGACCAGTTCCTCCGCGCATTTTAGAAGATCATTTTCCCGGACTGTATACGGAAAATAATCAAACCTCGTACTGGCCGATATGGTCCCTCTGTATTCGTATCTGTTCATCATAAGGTTCAGGAGAGTTGTCTTCCCTTTCCCGTTTCTTCCGATCAGACCAAGCTTCCAGTCCGTATCAATATGAAATGTTGCGTTCTCAAAGACGCTGTCGGCGCCGCCCTCATAGAAAAATGTCAGATCATTCACCGCGATCTGTGCCATGATCACATCACCTCCGGTCTTTCCGGGCATAAAAAAACTGCCTCATACCGAAGCAGATCGATCGCACAGCCGGAGAGCAGATGTCAGTATGCGCGAATTGCTGCGCAATTTCCCCGTCAGGAGACGGGTACCGGGCACAGCATTACCTGGAGACGCAGATCCGGAAAAATGCGATAATCTGATTCGGCATACACAAACAAGCCCTCTCCGGGCTTTCCCTTATTCTGTCTGCATTCACCAAATCTGATTATCTGTCCGTCATTCCATCACCGTACACACCAACGTGTGCCTCTCCGTATTTTTCCATGAACATAACACGAATCCCGTCATGCGTCAACTGCAAAAGATCGTACGGTCCAGAAGTTATTCAGTGCATGCTGAAAAACCAAACGCTATCTTGATAAAAAGGGCCGCCATTCTCCTTTCTTTTCAACTGCGTCACCCAGTTCCGGTGACCTTTCTGATGACTTCACTGATGACTTTCACATTTCAGGTGTAAAAGAAAAAGCCGAAATTCCTGATAAATACAAGGAATTTCGGCTTTATTCAAGTAGCGGAAGGGAGACTTGAACTCTCGACACCACGGGTATGAACCGTGTGCTCTAGCCAGCTGAGCTATTCCGCCTTAACGGGCCGCTTTCGCAACCCGCTTCGCCATTATATTAAAATGCAGAGGAAAAGTCAAGCAGTTTTTTCATCTTTTCCAGTATTTGTTTTTTCGCTGCTTTACTGCAGCGCCAGCTCCTGAATCTGTGCATCCCAGTCGTAGAATGCGGTCATCTGTTCGGGGACGGTGTCCATGTTCACACGATCAGCATTGAAAAGGACGGCGTCCTTTCTCTGATAGGTGGGTACGACACAGGCCCATTCCATGATGGTGTCGAGGCAGGCCTTGTACAACGCCTTGCGGTAGATGCGGTTGTCGCCCTCTCTTGCCATGAGGATCATCTCGTCCAGCACGAGGTCGCGGATGCCGTACATGTAGCTGGAGATGCCGGCATTCTCACCGTTTTTGGCGGAGGCGGCATAGTATACCGCATACAGGTCGGGATCGGCCTCGGCGCTCCAGGCGGCGCACCACATGTCGACATCGCCGCTGCGCAGTCCGCCCCACAGGTCGGATACATTCTTAATGTCACGGATCTCGAGCGTGATCCCCATCTGTGCGAGCGCTTCCTGCACGCCGGTCAGGATCGCGTAGGCGGGATGATCGCCAACGCCCTCTGCGGGGATCTGTACCACATAGGTGGTTTTTGCGCCTTCGGGCATCGCGGTCACCGTTCCGTTCTCCACGGTGGCACCGGCTGCCTCGAAGAAGCCCAGTGCAGCCTGTGCCGCGGCTTCATGACGCTCCTCGGCGGACTGCTCGTCAGTGTAAAGTGCGGTACCGTCCACGCTTACGCAGAAGGCTTTTTCATAGTCCTCTTCCTCCGGCCGGGGTGCAGCCCAGGAAGCGGCGGAAATCGGGTACTCGATCACCTGTGCGCTCTCACCGTAGTAGGCTTCCACGGCCTCGGCGCGGTAGGCGGCGAACAATGTCGCAAAGCCGCGGCGCAGGTTCTTGGATGCGTCAGATGCGGAATCCTCTCCCACACGCACATTTTCGGCGTTGATTCCGATGTAGCCGAAGCCGGGATGGTCGTACAGGACGGTTCGAAGTACGCTGCCGTCGAGTTCTCCGCCGGCGCCTCCTTCGGCATTGATGCTGCGGATCTCTTCCGAGGCAGCTTCGTCAAAGTCGATTACGGCTGCGTCGATCGCACCGTCAGCCACCAGCTGCGCAAGACTGCTCTGCGTGCTTTCTTCTGTTCCTTCTCCGGCTGCCGCGTCCGCTGCCTGGGCTGTATCTTCTTCTACCAGTTTCAGCTGCGCTGTCGCAGGTGTTCCCTGATAGTAAGTGTCATTTGCTTCGTAAGATACAACACCGTTTTCATAGGAAGCATACCGATAGGGTCCCATGCCGACCGGGGCAGTGCCGGCGCTGCGCACGCCGGAAAGGTCACCCTTGGTGAAGCCGAAGGAATTGCCTTCATAGTCATAGAGCGCCGGATCGCCGTAGACGTGCAGGGGTGCAATCGCATCTGCCAGATGCACCAGCATGGTCGCGTCCATTTTGGTCGCCGTGATGCGCAGGGTGTAGTCGTCCACGCGCTCGATCCCGGAGATGCTGTCCGCCGAGACGCCTGTCTTCACGCCCTGCAGCCAGGTGCTGTAGTCCGTCATCAGGCTCTGGAAGGAGGATCCTGCCGACTCTGCCGCGGAAAGGGCCGCGAGATCGCCGCTGTAGGCGCTGACCATGGTGTTCCAGAAATCGGTCAGCGTCGCATCATCCTTCAGCTGATAGCCCCAGGAGGCAGCGCACTGCGCCACGGAATCATCCGGTCCATTGCTGCCGGAAGCCTTGCAGTAATCTACGATCTCCTGCGTGAAAGCGGTAACGGCCTGATCATAAGCGTCGAAGAAAGCCGCCTGCTGCTCCTGCGTCCAGTAGGTAAAGTCGGTATTGTCTCTGCCGGCCGCGATCAGGAGGCTCATCAGCGCTCTCATGCCGCTTCGATACTCTGCAAGGCCCTGGATGGGCATGCTGCCCAGACCGGAAGGACCATCGTAGGTGGGGTCGCAGCGCACGTACAGATCAAAGATCACGTCATCGATCGTCACCGGTTCGCCGTCCGAGAAGGACAGGTCGTTCCGAAGGCGGATCTCATAGGAAATGGTTCCGTCGGCATTCTCTGTCACGCTGCAGTCCGCCGGCCCGTAATAGGTGTACTCGGTGCCGTCGAAGACCGCCGTCTCTCCCTCGATCCCGTCCAGGATCACGCCGCCGCTGCGGTCGAGGGGAAGCAGGTTTTCCTGGGTCAGCGCTGCTGCCTTGCGGTCGGCGCTGCGACGGGCGAAGAAAGGAGAGAATTCTCCGGTGAGATTTTCACATGCAACTGTAAAGCAGCCTGTTTCCTCTGCTGTCTGCTCTCCTGCTGCCTGTGCTGTTTCTGTTCCTGCTGCCTGAACTTCGGTTTCGATCGTTTCCTCAGCGCGGATCGTTCCTGCTCCTGCCATACTGCCGGCAAGCATCATCACTGCTGCGAGCAGAGCTGTCGACCGTCTGTTTCTAATCGTCATACTACATCATCCTTTCAGCTTTCCAAGCTTATTCTACCCTTACGGGATACCTTTTGGCTTTCCGGGTCTGCTTTGGCTTTCCGGGTCTGCTTTTGCCTTTCCGGGCACTCTAAGGTTTATTGTAAGGGATAAACGTCTCTCCGGTTCTTAAGCTTTTTCAAAGCTTTCTCAAAGCTTTTTCAAAAGCTTCCGACTATCCATCATACCAAATCAAAACCCTCTTCGCAACCCTTCTGCATGGTTCCTTCCAAAATCTGCCAGGGCAGAGCGCCGGAATGCATGAAACCGGAAGACATGAAAAGAGGTATGGTAATAAATGGGATTCATTCTGCTTCTGCTGCAAACTAAACAAGATTCATCCGCGAAAATCCCTGAAAATCGTTATCACATTTACGGAATTCATGGTATACTAAAAAAAGCGCTGATTTGAGCAGCACTTCCATTAGGTAAGACTTGTTGCCAAGCAACCATTTATTTAAGGAGGAACATTATGACACCTGAGAAAAAGAAGGAGCTGCAGCTTTTTGCTGTCAGAGCCAGGAAAAACGTGATCACTTCCGTGCATGCTGCCGGTTCGGGCCATCCGGGCGGAAGCCTTTCCTCGATTGATTATCTCACCTATCTTTATAACGTAGAGATGCGCAATCTGGATCCGAAGAATCCGAAAAAGGCCGACCGCGACCGTTTCGTCCTCTCCAAGGGACACGTCTGCCCGGGCCTTTACGCTGTTCTTGCACAGTGCGGCTTCTTCCCCGAGTCTGATCTGCTCACGCTTCGTAAGCCCGGCTCTCATCTGCAGGGTCATCCGAACATGAACCTGACTCCCGGTGTGGACCTTTCCACCGGTTCTCTGGGACAGGGTGTATCCGCTGCTGCAGGTATGGCAAAGGCCGCCAAGTTCCTGGGCCAGGATATCCGTGCTTATGTACTGACCGGTGACGGTGAGATCGCAGAAGGACAGATCTGGGAAGCTCTGGAGTTTGCTGCACACTATAAGCTGGACAACCTCTGCGTTGCGATGGACATCAACGGTCTGCAGATCGATGGCGCCACGAAGGACGTTATGAACATGGAGCCGATCGATGAAAAGTGCAAAGCCTTTGGCTGCGATGTGATCAAGATCGACGGTCATGACTTTGACCAGATTGAAAAGGCCTTCGAGCATTTCCACGCCAACATCGGAACCGGTGTTCCCACTGTGATCCTGATGAAGACCGTCAAGGGCAAGGGCGTCTCCTTCATGGAAAACCAGGCCGGATGGCATGGCAAGGCACCCAACGACAAGGAATTCGAACAGGCTATGTCAGAGCTTGACGCAGCCGAGAAAGAAATTAAGGAGGCGTAAGATCATGGCAGATGTAAAGAAAATTGCTACCAGAGAAAGTTACGGCAACGCGCTCGTTGAGCTTGGTGCCGTCAACGATAAAGTAGTTGTGCTGGACGCCGATCTTGCCGGCGCTACCAAATCCGGAACGTTTAAGAAGGCTTATCCGGACCGCCACTTCAACTGCGGTATCGCCGAAGCCAACATGACCGACGTGGCCGCCGGTATGGCAACCATGGGTCTGATCCCCTTCACCTCCACCTTTGCCATGTTCGCAGCAGGCAGAGCCTATGAAATGGTTCGCAACACCATCGGCTATCCGCATCTGAACGTTAAGGTGTGCGCTACCCACGGCGGCCTGTCCGTAGGTCCCGACGGTGCTTCCCATCAGTGCAACGAGGACTTCGGTCTGATGCGCACCATCCCCGGCATGACCGTGATGTGCCCGTCCGATGACGTGGAAGCCCGCAAGATGGTTCATGCAGCAGCTGAAATGGATGGCCCCGTGTACATCCGCTTCGGTCGTTCCGCAGTTCCGGTATACCATGACGAAGACTTCAAGTTCGAGATCGGCAAGGCCGAGACCCTGCGCGAAGGCACCGACGTTGCCATCATCGCAAACGGCATCATGGTTCCCGTTGCCCTCGAAGCTGCCGAAACGCTGGCCGCCGAAGGTATCAACGCCAGAGTCATCAACATGGCCACCATCAAGCCGCTCGACAACGAAGCCGTTCTGAAGGCTGCCAAGGAATGCGGCAAGATCATCACCGTCGAAGAGCACAACATCATCGGCGGCCTTGGTGAGGCTGTCTGCGGCGTTACCTCCGAGTTCTGCCCGGTACCGGTCAAGCGCATCGGCGTTCCGGATGCCTTTGGTCACTCCGGCGATGCCGACGAAGTCCTCGCCGAGTTCGGTCTTTCCGCTGAGAACATCGTGAAAGTCGCCAAGAGCTTCTGATCAGATGAAGCAAAGAGCCAGGGGGACGGTTCCCTGGCTCTATTTTTTGGCGATTTTAGGAGTTGTCAGTCAGAAGAGCCAGAGAACCGTCCCCCTGGCTCATCCCCCTGGCTCACCTGGCAGAAATTCCGGCCACTGCGCCGCTGCTCCAGGCCCACTGGAGGTTGTAGCCCCCGCAGGGTCCGTCGATATCGAGGATTTCCCCTGCAAAGTACAGGTCTTTGTGAAGCCTGGACTGCATGGTGTGCGGGTCGACTTCGTCCAGGGCGACACCGCCGGCGCACACCTGGGCCTGATCGAAGCCGCGGGTGCCGCTGATGTCGAGCTGTAGGCATTTGAGCTGCGATGCAAGGGCAGCAGCAATCTGCTCCGCCTGCGCATCAGAAGCTGCGGTGTTCCTGCTCTCTTCCTGAACCGGCGCTGCACCTTTTTTCCGGTCGGAACCCTTTTTCAGCCGCCGCGGCAGACCGGATTTTTTCACCAGGAGCTCTGCGACCTTTTCATGTACAAATCCGCTGACGATTGCGGAAAGCTCCGTCCCTTCGCTGCAGCGCGTCAGCTGCCTGCGCACAAACTCCCGTACCTGTTCTTCGCTGTACTCCGGCAGAAAATCCACGGCAAGTACGATTTTTCCGTTCGCACCGGCGCTGGTTGTATGTACGGATGTATGTACGG
>CAMOSN010000106.1 GCA_946624935.1 uncultured Lachnospiraceae bacterium
TCTGTCGCAGCCTCAGTCAGATCGGCCTGTTCCTGCGCTTCTGTCGCTTCCGGCGCGGCTTCCCTCGGTACATATGCGAGGACCCTGTCGATCTGTTCGACTTCCGTCTGTGTGGTCGGCGCCTGGTCAGCCTCGGTCGGCACCTCCTGCGGTGTGCCATCCGCAGATGCATCCGCTTCGGCATTCCCGGCTCCTTGCGCGGTCTGGTCCCCGCTCTCTGGCGGCTGAGCGGCAGCATCGGTTTTTTCTTCCGCTGTCTCGGAGCTTTCCTTCACAATGCCCATGGCAAAGAGCAGCTGTTCGTCGACGCCCTCGCCGCCGATGCCGTATTTCTGGCGATATGCAGCGATTGCATCCCGGCTCCTGCTGCCTGTCAGACCATCCGGCTCGCCGACATCATAGCCTTCTTTTACAAGCGCCTCCTGCACCAGCTTATAGGTTGCGGAGTCCGCCACCCCCAGCGCATAAAGAACACTGTCATCGACCGTATCTCCTTCCGGCAGCCCTCTTGCTTCGCGGTAACTGCGAATCGCAGCGCGCGTCGCATCTCCGATATTGCCGTCCGCCTCGCCGACATCATAACCGGCATTTTTCAGTGCTGCCTGCAGATTGCGGATCGTGTCCGCATCGGTGTACTGATCCGTTTCCGGTGCCGCCTGCTGCTCCTGATCGGAGCCGCCCTGCACGGTCTGCCCGCTCAGCAGCTTCATTGTATTTAAATCAACCTCAAAGGTTTCTTCGAAAAGCGTGTCCGAGCCGGCGCCAGCTGATATGGTCAGCTCCAGCGCTTTGGGGGAAGGATCATCCTTCAGCCTGCTCATATCCACATAAACGGTGCTGTTCTTTTTGGAGGAGGCCGGCATTTTCTGGCTCCAGGTAAGATCCACATCCTGCCCGTCCACCTCAGCCTCAGAGATCGCAAAGGTCAGCGCCCTTGCGCCTGCATTTTCGAGGTAGATCCCCAGCATTGCATAACCACTCTTATAATCCGGGGTGATGCTGCGCAGTGCGATCTCTCCTTCTTCCCCGGAGTAGAAGACGATACCTTCCTCTTCCGTACTCTCCTGCGTATCAGAAGTCTGCTCTGCCGCTTCCTGCACATCAGCCTCTTCGGTCGTCTCTTCCTCCTGTGCTGCCTGCGTCGCAGCTTTTGCATCGGTTCCGAACGATACCGGATATTCCCTCACACCGGTATAGGTGTCGTTCCACCCCTTCTGCTTATCCCACACCAGGATATCGAAGGAAGCGCTCTGCGCGTTCATCACCAGCTCCGGATCCACATCCATGTTCCACCAGGAGATGTCGGAATACGCCGTCGTCCCGGGGAGCACCACCTGTGTCCAGTAAGGTGTGATCACCCAGCCGTTGATCACGGAATTATCCAGTTCAAACATGACCGTGCCCCCGGTCCGGTTTTCCAGAATCATATGCCACACCGGAAGGCCTTCATTGTCTTCCCCTTCCGAGGCAAGCACTGCTTTATAGGAGAGATTGTCCAGCAGCACTCTCTGTCCGGTGACCGGATCCTTTTCCGCTCCCGTGGAAACGGTCGATTCGCTCACTTCCGTTTCGGTTTCTTCGGGGGCGGCTTCTTCCTTCTTCTCATCCTCTTCGCTCATCACGATCCGGAACAGGTCGTCCACGCACATCGCGTCCGCTTCCTGGAAATGATTGTTCCGGTATACCTTCAGTTCAAAGGCAGCAGAAGTAATCTTCCCGATCTGCGCATTTTGCAGACTTTCCTCCGGCCAGGTCACAAACGCATCTTTCTTTCCGCCGGCTTTGATCGTCCATCCGGAAAGCTCCCACTCGTCCGTCTCGCACATCACATCACCCAGCGCCGTGCTTTGCAATGACACTGCAAAATCCGTGTTTTTGCTCTTGTTTTCGAAATGCACCGTCCAGGTATATCCGTCGGTGGTATCCTCGTCGTCACAGGATACTTCCATGGTAAAATCATCATTATCAACGATCACCAGATCCTGAAATGTACTGCTTCCTGCCTGGATTTCCTCCGCTCCTGCTGCCGATGCCGCAAGCATTGTCAGCGCCGCTGCCGCGCTCAGGCGCAGAACGAATTTCCTGCAATCCATCGATTTATTTCCTCCTTTTAATCATCCCTTATCAATTCTGACCGGTTTCCTGGTGTGCCGGAATTTCTCCCCCGGCCTGCTCCGGCTCCTCGATCAGTTTCCCTGTCAGATCCCACAGTGCTTCCGCATTCTGCGTCTCGTACAGCACACGGTCCGTCACAACACAGGACAGACAGAACTCAATGGTGACTTCCTCTCCATCCTTCATCGTAAAGCAGAAAACATCTCCCGCATCCGCGGCATAGCCCTCCGCCCTCTCCGCTACCGTGATCTGATTGATCGCATCAAAAAAAGAAAGGATCCGTTCCGAATCCAGAATCGTGAATTCTTCCCGGCTCTCTCCCAGGATACTGTAAGTAAGCACGTCAACCTTCTCAGGATCAAACTGCTCCGCCCAGACCTGTACATCGCTGCCCATCACCTGCCAGATCGGTCTTTCCGGAACATATTCTGTTTCCGTTTCCACCATTTCCTCCTCCGCCGTTGCCTGCGCAGCCGGAGATGGCTGCTCCTTTTTTCCGGCACATCCGGACAGGAACAGCGCCAGAGCCAAAGCACTCGAAAGGAGGATCCTCTTTTCAGCATGGTTCATGATATCACCCCAAGCTATTATAGGCGATTCCTTTCGTTTCTACAAGACTAAAAAGCGACTGGAAATCCATTCCGCATATCATATCCAGTCAGAAGCATCTGATATTCTCACTGTGATCGCAAAAACAGGCTGCCATACTCCTCATATGGCAGCCCTGAAGCTTAAATAAATCGTGTAGGTGTGTCGTCACTTGTATACCAGGCTTCCAGCTCCTGGTAGGTTTTTGCAAAGTATCTGGTATACTCATCATCGCCTACCGTTTTTGCAAATCCCGGATCATAGATCAGACGATTGATTTCACAATGTCCGTGTCCGTACAATCGTACACTGACCTTTGTATACCCGACTGCATTCGCCAGATAGGCAAATCCGGTCGCCGCCATAGTGCAGTCTGCCCAGTTGGCATTCAGGAATGCCTCTGCCAGACGCTCATCCCAATGGCCTTCGGGAGCCGGGCTTCCGATTGAGCGGTAGTCTTTGTCTCTGGCATACTTAAACACTTTCACAAGCCTTTCATGCTTCGCGACCCCGGGCCGTACAATTGTATCGGCCAGCTTCTGGAAACGTACAAGCAACTCCAACTTTTTTTCAGTTTCCGTGCTGACAATCGCGATGCCCTTTTTGTTAAGCGATATCCCATTTACCGTCTTATTTTTCAGCATATACCCTGCTTTGCCGTTCCGGATCCGAAAATACCGGTACTTGCCATCGAGCAGACGCCATCCCGTTCTCTGGATACCCTTCGTGTCGAAATAGTAGGTCTTACCACTGATCTTCTGCAGCCCTTTGACCCGTTTTCCGTTCTTCACATAAAACCAGAACAAGTTCTTCGTCTTCCATTTTCCCTTCTTTTTCGCTGCCTTTCCAGTCTTTGCGCCTGCTGCGATCTTTGCCTGTGTCTGTAACGGATGAAACACACCAATACCTGCCGTCATACTCAAAACCAGCATAAGCACAACCAGCATTTTCCCGACGAAGCGAATCCCCGTCCCGATTTTTCTCTCTCCTGTATTCATGATCTTCCTCCCTCTTCTTCCCGGAAAATATGTTTTCCATCCGGCTCTGCTGTCCAGCGAAAAATGCGACTGTTCTATCTGCCTTGTTCAACAGCCGAAGAATCCGTTCAGTGCATACTCTCCCGTCGTTTTATTATGTACCAGCTGAACCTCGTAATGCGCATAGATCAGCTTGATATCCTCAAAAACATCCGATGTATTCCACGGCTTACAGCTGTTGGAAACTTCCGTTTTTTTCGGTTTGCCAAAAGATTTTTTGACCTTTTTCAGGAGATTTCTGCTCACCTCGTGTGTGACATCAAAGGTCTTAAATGCCTTGCTCAGGCTCTTAGTTTTCTTTTCGTTGTATTTCCCGGAAGAAGTGAACACCCGGATTCTCGAATTACTGTCAACATAAATCCCGCCTTTTACGAGGTGCCCTTCTGTATCGAAGCCATATTTCTTCTTCCCGACAGTAAAGATTTTGACATCATAAAAGCCAAACAGATTCTCCGGTGCCTTGTAAGCAGCCCCGTTCTTTCCGAAATAATATCTGTAGGTTTTCTTTTTTATAGTGACATTCTTCCAGGTATTTTTCAGAAGCTTTCCATTCTTGTAATAGTACACCTTCCCGGTCGTCTTCCTGACCACCAGACCGTTTTTCGTCGCTGCCTGTACGGCTTCGGGTGCTGCAAGTAAAACCGTCAGAAACACCACCAGGCATGCGGTCAAAAGCATCCATCTTTTTTGAAATACACGATTCATCTTAAACTTTCCTTCCTGAATCTTATCTTTCTAGAAATCCTTCAATTACCGAAACCTTTCACAGACCAATGCTTCTTTGCTGCCGTTCCCGGGCATCACAGATGCGTTTTCGAAATATTTATGCCTTCAACCTGCACACCATTGCCCAAAGTGCCTTTGCACTGTTGAAATTGTCCGGAATAATTTCAGCAGGCGTCAGCGTGATGCCGAAATGTGCATTCAGCTCTGAGATGATTGACAGGATCTCAAAAGAGGAGATAATCCGGTCGTCTACCAGCGCCTCCTCCTGTTCAAAATCCACATCCGGGCAGATATCCTCCAGAATTTCCATCAACTCTTCCATCTCTCATTTTCTCCTTTTCGTAATACTGTCCATCAGCTTTTTCCGGTCCGTTTTGCCGTTTTTATTCAGTGGCATCTCTTCCACCTGGATGAACCGGTTCGGAATCATGTAATCAGGCAGAATGGTTCCGAGCATGCGGCTCAGCGTCTTTTTGTCAATTTCCCCCTGATAGAAGCACAGAATCTGCCTGCGCTCCTCATCAAAAATACAGCAGCTGCGCAGAACCTCCTTCACCTTCTCCAGGGCTGCGTCGATCTCTCCCAGTTCGATGCGGTGCCCCATGTGTTTAATCTGAAAATCCTTGCGGGATGCAAAGCAAAGCTCTCCGCGTTCATTATAAAACCCAAGGTCCCCGCTCCGGTAGATCGTCTCCAGATACCGGTCATTCAGAGGATTCTGAACAAACGCCCGGCGTGTCTGTTCCGGATTGCGGTAATACCCCAATCCGACCGCTGTTCCGCTTACACAGATTTCCCCCCGCATTCCGGGCTTCGTCACCGGATGATCCTCCTCATCCAACAGAAATACCTTTTCATTGACAAAGGCTTTCCCGATTGGAATGTCCTCTCCTATGGAAAACTCCCGGTCGAGAATATAGTATGTACAATTGCAGGTGATTTCCGTCGGACCATAGAGATTTACAAACATCGCATCCGGATAATAGCTTCTCCAGTAATTCAGATGCCGTACCGGCATGGTCTCCCCGGAAAACATAATTCGGCGAATAGCCCCCGGCACCTTGTAAGAGAGCCCGTTGAGGGTCGAAACAATCGTCAGTGCGGAAACTGCCCAGGTAAGGCTCGTAATCCTGCGTTCCTCCAGATAATCCAGCAGCAGCATCGGGAACGAAAACAGCTTCCTGGGGATCAGGACCACCGTCGCACCGGTTTTCATCCCGCTGTAGATATCCTTGACGGATACATCGAAATCCCAGGGGGCCTGATTGCCGATTACATCCTCGTTTGTAAAACCGAACGTCGGAACGAACCGGTCGATAAAATCAATCACACTGCGGTGGGAGATCACCACACCCTTCGGGACACCGGTCGATCCGGAAGTAAACAGAATATACAGCGGCGCAGTATCGATGTGCGCAAGCCGAATCTGATGCAGCAGGGATTCATCCGCTTCTCCGGCAAACAGCTGATCCTCCGCTACAAGCTTCCCGGAAAACTCCAGTTCCTTAGCACGACTGATATTTTCCCTTGAAACGACCATGATCTTTGCATCCAGCGCCGCGAGAATGGTCGACAGACGCGCCGCCGGCTGAGCGGCATCCAGCACCACATAAAAACCACCGGCATATACGACGCCCATCATCACCTGAATCGCCGAAACGCTCTTTTCCATCAGCACAGGAACCGGCCGGTCTCTGCAGTCATAACGGGCAAGTGCCGTTCCCACCTTTTTTGCCGCCGCCTCCAGCTCTCTGAAGCTGCAGCTGCAGTTTTCATCTTCAAATGCCTTATGATCCGGGAAGGCACGTGCACTTCCCTCCAGATATTCCAGTATGTTGTCCATTCTTCTGTGTTCTCCGGCAGCTCCCTCCTGAAACAGTATTGCAGCCCTGTATTCAGCAGCTGCTGCCTTCTTTCCGTTTTCGTATCCTTTTGATATCCCACAGAGCAGTGTCTTTCGGCGCTGCATGGCAGCCCCGCCTCTACAGCAGACCGTTCAGCTGCTGCCCCAGCACAGTCGAGAAGGCTCTGGCTGCATCCCCATTCATATGTCCATCCAGGTCCGTGAATCGCTCGACACTGTGATCTGTGAGACCATAAAGCTCCATCCCGTTAAAATTCAGGAACGGCACGCCGCGGCTCGTAAACCACTGATCAAAATAAGCCCACATTGCCTCATAACCGGCCGAGAACTGCCGCAGTGTGACTGCGGGAAGCGGGCTGTAAAATGCGACAAGGGTAATGCCGTGATCCTTACACAGCTTTACCAGGCGGTCAAGATCCTCCAGGTTCTCATCCACAAGATCCTCAATCCTGTACTCGCTCATTCCTTCAAAGGAGAAGGTCGCCGGATCCGTCGGATATCGCTCCACAAAACCGCTCGCATGATACCTCTGGGTGTCCGTCTCGAAGGAATCGGCGCTGTAGTCCCGACGCCATTTGCGCTTCACCGTATCCCCCACCGCCCTAAGTTCTGTCGAAAGGGAATATTCATACCACGGAAACAGCATTGTCCGCAGATTACAATCTGCGATACAGTCGGCAAAATAAGCCGCCTTTGCCCTTGAAAGGGGAAACTCGTGATAAAACAGCAGATAATTGTTGCCCTCTTCTTTTTCACTGACAAAATAACCCGGCGATACTTCATAAATGATCCGGGAGGGCGTATGCCCCTTTTCAATCATCAGCTTTGTCAGATAATAGGTGTCCGACGGGTACTCTCCCCCGACGCACAGATTGTGACCGCTCCTGCCGGTCACGGCCGTCACCGTTTCAGGATCAACATTTATCTTCCCGTGGGACGTTCCCAGAAACACATCATCATAGGTATTGGTGATCACTTCATGAATGTCGCAGCGGATAAATGTACAGGGGTACAGCGCATAATCGCAGCCCGCCAGCACTGCCGCCAGCACCAGTACTGTCACAATCACCCGGCGGATCATCTTAAAATTGTGCATATATAAACCCCCGTGGCGAACCGGTGCATCCGAACATCCCGATCAGCAGAAGCATTCCCGCACAGATCGCAAGTGTCAGCGGATAGGGAAGGGCATTTATCTTTCCTCTTACATCCACACCCCGTTCCTCCAGGATTCCGACGCTCACCATCACCAGCGAACCAAGGACAATGATCAGGAGCGCACAGGGTACAAACGAAGTCCCCTCCCGGCCTGCCGGTATCAGCAGGATCTGCGCCGGATTGAAATGCGTAAATGCCTGTCTGATCATCAACCCTGCCTGATGCAGGTCCTCCGACCGGTCAAAAAACCATCGCAGATTGACCAGAAGAAATGTACGGACGATCTGAAACACATGAAACCAGGTCTCATTTCCGCGGATGTGCAGTGCCTGCCGCCAGCTGCGGTACCGGTATTTCATCAGATCGCTGAAAGCAATGATCCCGCCGTTAAGCAGTCCGTACATCACATACTTCCAGCTCGCGCCATGCCAGATCCCGACCAGAAAGAAAACAATCAGATCCGCCAGTGCTATGGGCATTGTACGCCCGGTCTGCTTGCCGAATACCTTCCGGGACCATTTGGAGAAGGCCATCATCCATTTAGAAAGAGATACCGGATAGAATACATAATTCATCATCCAGTCGCCCAG
>CAMOSN010000107.1 GCA_946624935.1 uncultured Lachnospiraceae bacterium
CCATATTTCCTGCCGGCAATTGTATGATACGACATTTAGAAAAAACAGCATTTGCACGGCGCAGCAATCAGAGAGAGCCGGGGCAGTCGGCTCCGGGCGGTAAAGCATCATGATTATGCGCAAATGGTGCATAATTCCGCAAAATTTACGGCTAAACCCGGGCAAAACGCATTGACTTCACGGGAAATCAAGCGTATCATGGTGTCATCATTTTTGGTTGGACGGTCACACCCCGAAAAACTTCCGGACGATGGAGAGTATTTTACATGATTCTTCACATGATCCGGAAATCCTCTCGAAATATTTTCGGGATTCGGGTAAACGGACGGTCCTGCAGAACAGGAGGAATATTATGAAAAAATTTGCGAAGATCGCCAGCAGCGTACTTGCAGCTTCCATGGTTCTTTCCACATCCGCTTTCGCGGCTGATACCTGGAAAATCGGAGGCATTGGACCGACCACCGGCGGTGCTGCAGTTTACGGCCAGGCTGTATCCAACGCCATGCAGATCGCTGCCGATGAGATCAACGAGGCAGGCGGCATCAACGGCTTCCAGGTTGAGATCAATTTCCAGGACGATGAGCATGACGCTGAGAAGGCTGTCAACGCTTACAACACCCTGAAGGACTGGGGCATGCAGATTCTGGAAGGTACCGTTACCTCCACACCCTGCATCGCAGTTGCAGCAGAGACGCTCAATGACAATATGTTCCAGATCACCCCGTCCGGTTCCGCACAGGAGTGCGCAGCAGGCGCCAACGCTTTCCGCGTATGCTTCACCGATCCGGCACAGGGTACCATGAGCGCACTGTACATCGGTGAGCATGGTCTTGCCGAGAAGGTTGCGATCATCTACAACAGCTCCGATGTATACTCCACCGGTATCTACGAGACCTTCGTAACTGAGGCAGAAACTCAGCCGTTTGAGGTTGTTTCCGTAGAAGCCTTCACCGAGGACTCCAAGACGGATTTCTCCGTACAGCTGCAGAAGGCTAAGGAAGCAGGCGCTGACCTGGTATTCCTTCCGATCTATTACACCGAGGCTTCTCTGATCCTTACCCAGGCCGCTGCGATGGAATACGCTCCGAAGTTCTTCGGCGTGGACGGCATGGACGGCATCCTGGATGTGGAAGGCTTTGACACCACTCTGGCTGAGGGCGTGATGCTTCTGACACCGTTCGTTGCTTCCGCAGAGGACGAGCTGACCCAGAATTTCGTCGGCAAATATCAGGAGCTGTTCGGTGGTATCCCGAACCAGTTCGCAGCAGATGCCTATGACGGCCTGTATGCCATCAAGGCTGCAGCTGAGGCAGCTGACCTGAATCCGGATATGTCCGTATCCGATATCTGCGAAGGCCTCAAGACCGGCATGACCGGCATCACCTTCGACGGACTTACCGGCGCAGGCTGCACCTGGGATGAGAACGGCGAGCCGACCAAGGATCCCAAGGCCATGGTGATCGAGAACGGCGTGTACGCTCCCATGGAGTAATTTAGAGTTCAAAATCCTTCGGGGCTGCCACTGACCGGCAGCCCCGTTTTTCGGTGCGGGGACGCTTATCGGCACGGAAGGCAATTGTACAAGGAATGCCTGGCGGTATGGCAGGTAATTGTGCAAGGAATGCCTGGCGGCATGGCAGGTAATTGCGCATGAGATGCCTGGCGGTATGGCAGGCAATTTTCTGCTTGCTTATCCTATACGGTAACAGCGTTTCGTGCTATACTGAAACATAACAGCTGCAGATGCCCTGTTCTTTCCCGCGAGGAAGTCTTCTTGCGGGGACTATGGCCGTGAGAGTCGGCAGGAGCCGGCGGGAGGCAAGTGCCGTGAGAGTCGGCAGGAGCCGGCGGGAGGCAAGTGCCGTGAGAGTCGGCAGGAGCCGGCGGGAGGCAGTGCCGTGAGAGTCGGCAGGAGGCGTCTGGCGCCGGCGAAGGGCAGGAACGGGCGGCGACCGGCAGTTACACAATAAGACAGAAACCGGAATTTTCTGCGAGGTGCAATATGACATTTCTGAATTACCTGATCAGCGGTATCAGTCTGGGCAGCGTTTATGCGATCATTGCGCTGGGCTATACCATGGTTTACGGCATTGCGAAGATGCTGAATTTCGCCCATGGGGATGTGATCATGGTGGGGGCCTACACGGTGTTCGTGGCGATGTCCTCGTCCGGACTCCCGGCGCTGCCGGCGATCCTGCTTTCCATGGTGGTGTGTACGGTGCTCGGTGTTGTGATCGAGCGGGTCGCTTACCGGCCGCTGCGCGGCGCGGGCTCGCCTCTGGCTGTTTTGATCACGGCCATCGGTGTGAGCTATCTGCTGCAGAACCTTGCACTGCTGATCTTCGGCTCGAACACGAAATCCTTTTCCACGGTGGTGCCGCTTTCTCCGCTGAAGCTGGCGGACGGACGCATCACCATCAGCGGTGAGACCATCGTGACGATCCTGGCCTCTATCGTGATCGTGGTGGGACTGAGTCTGTTCATCAATCGTACCAGGCCCGGGCAGGCCATGCTGGCTGTGTCGGAGGATCAGGGTGCTGCGAAGCTGATGGGGATCAATGTGAACGGCACCATCGCGCTTACCTTTGCAATCGGTTCCTCTCTGGCGGCGATCGCCGGCGTACTGCTGTGCTCCGCTTATCCGTCCCTTACGCCCTACACCGGCTCCATGCCCGGCATCAAGGCCTTTGTGGCGGCTGTATTCGGCGGGATCGGGTCGATCCCCGGCGCCATGATCGGCGGGATTCTTCTCGGGATCATCGAGATCTTCGGTAAGGCCTATATTTCTTCCCAGATGGCGGACGCAATCGTATTTGCGGTCCTGATCGTGGTGCTGCTGGTGAAGCCCACCGGCATCCTCGGCAAGCCCATCCGGGAGAAGGTGTGAGGAGGTGCATGGGATGAAAAAGACGATCAGCCGCACGGCGCGGCAGAATGCCATTACCTACGGAATCGTGCTGGTGTTTTTTGCAGTGATGCAGCCTCTTGCGATGGCCGGAAAGCTGTCCAGCTCCCTGACGGGTCTTCTGATTCCGTTCTGTTATTATGTGGTGCTGGCGGTTTCCCTCAATCTTACGGTAGGAATTCTGGGAGAGCTCAGTCTCGGACACGCGGGCTTCATGTGTGTCGGCGCCTTTTCCAGTGCGTTCTTTTCGAAATGTGTACAGGGGACCATCACCAATTCGCTGGTCCGCTTTCTTCTGGCGCTTCTGATCGGAGCGGCGGTTGCCGCCGTGTTCGGGATTCTCATCGGCATTCCGGTGCTGCGGCTGCGCGGCGACTATCTGGCGATCGTGACGCTGGCTTTCGGTGAGATCATCAAGAATCTGGTGAATGTTCTCTTTATCGGAAGGGACAGCGAAGGACTGCATTTCTCCATGAAGGATTCGCTCTCGCTGCATCTGGGAGAGGGCGGCGAGGTGCTGGTGAACGGCCCGCAGGGCATCTCCGGGATCTCCCGGGATTCGACCTTTGTGCTGGGCACGCTGCTGGTGCTGCTCACGCTGTTTATCGTCCTGCGGCTGATCCAGTCCCGGGACGGACGGGCGATCATGGCCATCCGTGACAACCGCATCGCAGCCGAGTCCATCGGCATCAACATTACGAAATACAAGCTGATGGCCTTTACGGTATCCGCGGCCCTTGCAGGGGCGGGCGGCGTGCTGTATGCGCACAACCTGGCCACGCTCACGGCGACCTCCAAGAACTTCGGCTACAACATGTCGATCATGATCCTGGTGTATGTCGTGATGGGCGGCATCGGGAACATCCGCGGCAGCGTGATCGCACCGGTGGTGCTCAATCTGGTGCTCGACTATTTCCTGCGCAAGTTCCAGCTGATGGGCGACAGCCCCGTGCTGCAGTTCCTCAGCGACAACCGGATGCTCATCTACGCCATCGTCCTGATCGTGATCATGATCATGACCTGGAGCCCGAAGATGGTGGAGAAACGCAGCGCTCTGTTTGGCAGACGAAACGCTTCGAAGGAGGATTAAGAGATGGCAATGCTGGAAGTAAAAAACCTCGGCATCTCCTTCGGGGGACTGCGGGCAGTCAATGAGTTTGGTCTTACCATTCAAAAGGGCGAGCTCTACGGGCTGATCGGGCCCAACGGAGCCGGCAAAACAACCGTTTTCAATCTGCTCACCGGCGTGTACAGGCCCGACAGCGGCGTGATCCGCCTGGACGGTGAGGATATCACGGGCAAACGCACGATCGACATCAGCAAGGCCGGCATCGCGCGGACCTTCCAGAACATCCGGCTGTTCGGCAAGCTCTCCGTGCTCGACAATGTAAAGGCCGGGATGCACAATCATCACACCTATTCCTCCATTGCAGGCATTCTGCACACAGGATCCTGGCGCAGGGCGGAAGCGGAGATGGACGAAAAGGCGATGGAGCTTTTAAAGGTGTTCGAGCTGGATTCGGAAGCCGATTATCTGGCCTCCAACCTGCCGTACGGAAAACAGCGCAAGCTGGAGATCGCCAGGGCGCTGGCCACGGATCCGAAGCTTCTGCTGCTCGACGAGCCCGCGGCCGGCATGAACCCGCAGGAGACCCAGGCGCTGATGGATATGATCCGCCTGGTGCGCGACCGGTTCGACATGACCATTCTTCTGATCGAGCATGACATGAAGCTGGTGTCCGGGATCTGCGAGGAACTGACCGTGCTCAATTTCGGTGAGGTGCTGGCCCAGGGAGAGACGGCCAGGGTGCTTTCCGAGCCGCAGGTGATCACTGCTTATCTGGGGGAATAATGCGATGGCAATGCTGGAAGTGAAAGATCTGAATGTATATTATGGTATGATTCATGCCATCAAGGATGTCTCCTTTGAGGTAAACGAGGGAGAGATCATCGCGCTGATCGGCGCGAACGGGGCCGGGAAGACCACGATCCTGCACACGATCAGCGGCCTGATCGCACCGAAGACCGGGCATATCCTTTTTGAAAATAAGGATCTTACAAAGATTCCTGCCCACAAGGTGGTGAGCCTTGGCATGGCCCAGGTGCCGGAGGGACGCCGGGTGTTCTCCCAGATGAGCGTGCTCCAGAACCTGAAGATGGGTGCATACACGCGGGACGACAAGAGTGAGATCGAGGCAACGCTGGAGATGGTGTACAAGCGCTTCCCGAGGCTTGAGGAGCGTAAAAATCAGCCGGCCGGAACGCTTTCCGGCGGTGAGCAGCAGATGCTTGCCATGGGAAGAGCTCTGATGTCTCATCCGAAAATCATTCTGATGGACGAGCCGTCCATGGGACTGTCGCCGATCCTGGTGAACGAGATCTTCGACATCATCCGGAGCGTGAACGAGAGCGGGACAACGGTGCTCCTCGTGGAGCAGAACGCCAAAAAGGCGCTGATGATCGCCGACCGGGCCTATGTACTGGAAACCGGACATATCGCTTCGTCGGGGGATGCGAAGGAGCTCATGAACGACGACTCGATCCGGAAGGCGTATCTGGGCGAGTAAATAGATGACAAAAGAGGGACTTTAGAAAGAAGGGGGGATGCAGGATGAACAATATTGTAGTCACGATTGCAAGGCAGTATGGGAGTGGCGGAAAAACGATCGGTGGCATGCTTGCAAAAGAGATGGGTGTCAACGTGTATAACCGTGAGATTCTGAAGCTTGCTTCCGAGGACAGTGGCATCAACGAGACGCTGTTCAATCAGGTGGACGAACGCCTGAAGAAAACGACCCTGTTCGGGATCATGCGCCGGGAGTACAAGGGCGAGCTGATCCCGCCGGAGAGCGAGGACTTTCTCTCCAATCAGAACCTGTTCAACTATCAGGCAAAGGTCATCAAGGGCCTGGCCCAGACCGAGTCCTGCGTGATCATCGGCAGATGCGCGGATTACATCCTGAAGGATTTTGATAATGTTGTCAGTGTGTTCATCCATGCTTCACCGGAGTACTGCAGGATCCAGGCCATCGAGCGCGGCTCGCAAAGCCCGAAGGACGTGGACAAGTTCATTGCCAGGACCGACCGGTACCGCGGGGATTACTACCGCTATTACACCGGACATGAGTGGTCCGATGCGCGCAACTACGATCTGTGCCTGAACAGCGAGAAGCTGGGCTTCCAGGGCTGCGTGGATGCGATCCGCAGCTATATTAATATCCGGTTCGGGGCGCAGGAGCAGGGATAAATATCGGGACAAGCAGCGGGGTCACAAATACAAGCACAATCACAGGCATAATGAAACGCACAGTCAAATGGCCGGGAAATGGGGCAGAGGCTGGTTCGATGTGAGAGATGGGGATTAAGTAAGATGAAAATTGCAATCGGAAATGATCATGCGGCAGTGGCGTTAAAGAAAGAAATTATGGCGCATCTGCAGGAAAAGGGATACGAAGTAATCAATGTCGGAACCGACCAGGAAACCAGCTTCCATTATCCGGTGAGCGGCTACCGGGTGGCAAAGATGGTCGCCGGCGGCGAAGCGGATCTGGGCATCCTGATCTGCGGGACCGGTGTGGGTATCTCGCTGGCGGCCAATAAGGTGAAGGGCATCCGGTGCTGCGTGTGCTCGGAGCCGTATACGGCCAGAATGTCCAGAGAGCATAACAATGCCAATGTGCTGGCCTTCGGCGCCAGAGTGGTCGGGCCGGATCTGGCCAAGATGATCGTGGATGAATGGCTGAGTGCGCAGTTCCTGGGCGGACGCCATCAGACCAGGGTCGACATGATCATGGAGATCGAGGCCACACAGGAACTGAAGGCAGCACAGGAGTAACATATGAATAGTGGATCAGGTTACACATGGAAACGATTCCTATGGCTGGGCGCGCTGGCGTTCAGCCTTTTACTGACGGGCTGCGCCCGGAAAAGTGAAGGCGGCGCGAAGACCAGGCTTGGGATGGAAGCGCTCGAAAGCGGCGACACCACCGCGGCCATCGCATTCTTCGAGGAGGCTGCGTCTCTGCTGGAGGATCCGGTCGTGTTAAATCGCGGGCTGGGCATCGCACTGATGGGGCAGGCCCGCTACCAGGAGGCTGTAGCGGCCTTTGACAGTGCGCTGGCGGCTGCTGATGAAAAGATGCCTGAAACCGTGCGGGACATTCTCCTTTATCGCACGACCGCGTACTACCGCATGGAGGAGTATGATGAGGTGGTCAATGCCTGCCGGGAGCTGCTGGCACAGAAGGAGGCACCGGAGCTGTATTTTCTTCTCGGGGCATCCTTCCTGGCGCAGGGCGACCGGGACAGCGCGCGGGAGAATTTCGATCAGGCTGCTGCACTTTCCAGCGGGGATTACGCCATGTATCTGCGGATCTATGAGTGCTATGAGGCACACAATCTGACCGGGATCGGTGATGAATATCTGCAGACGGCGCTGGGCTTTGTGGCGAAAACCAACGAGGACCGCTACGAGGCCGGCCGGATCTATTTCTATCTCGAGCAGTACGATCAGGCCCGGGACGCCCTGCTTTCCGCAGCGGAGGAGGGGTATCTGCCGGCCATGCGGCTGCTGGGCGAAGTGTACCTGCGGCTGGAGGACTATGCCCATGCACGCGCCATGTATCAGGCAGTGATGGACCAGGATGGGGAAAACCCGGCCGCCTACAACGGTCTGGCGCTGTGTGCACTGGCGGAGGGCAGCAACGACGAGGCCATCGACTGGATCGAGCGCGGTCTGGCGCTGCCGGAGGAGCTGGACAAGCAGCAGCTTCGGTTCAATGAAATCGTTGCCTACGAGCGGAAGCTGGATTTCGCCTCCGCACTGGTGAAGGCCGAGGCTTACTGCGAGCTGTATCCCGGAGACGAAAACGGGAGGAAGGAACTGACCTTCCTGCGTACACGGTGAGAGTGAGGCAGGTGAGCCAGGGTGCCAGGTGTGTCAGAGAGGCGTTGCTGGTGACTCATTTTCCCCATGAGCCAGAGGGACAATGCCGATGACGGGCCAAACAGGGGACGGTTCTCTGTTTGGTGCCAAACAGAGGGACGTTTTTCTGTCTGAAGTTTTTTGTTGCTTAAGCGGACGAAATGCCGGAGGATACCAATTTATACGCATTCTCTCTACGCCTGAGAAATCACTCGTAGATATTTACAAAACTTTCGCTTATATTC
>CAMOSN010000108.1 GCA_946624935.1 uncultured Lachnospiraceae bacterium
TCAGTGATCGATAATTGTGAAGCTCAGTTTGCAACTCCGGTTCCGGAAGAGCGTACCTGCCCCAAGTGCGGTGCAACGGTCGAAGTGTTCACCCGCAAGGGACGCATCATCGAAGATACCACCTGCGCCTGCGGTCATGTGATCAAGGCGGATGAGCAGCTCGAAGCACAGGCCCATAAGAAATAACATTCCGGTGGAAAACACGGGAATCAAGACATGTGAAATGACATAGGAAAAATAACATGGGGACAGGTCCGGCGGCTCCACCCAGAGCCACTGGACCTGTCCCCTTGGCTTTTCGCTCACGGCAGGAGCCAGCGGACCTGTCCCCTTGGCTCACCCCCGCTGCCACGAATCGCCGGTCCGGTAATCAATTTCGATTCCCGGCTGGACATTATATACAAATACGTGGAAGCACACGCCACTCCCTTCATCCTCGACTGACCAGGCTTCCATTTCCACGCCCCGCGCGACCAGCTCATCGCCTTTGAAGAAGGGTGTCACCCGGTAAAGCACATGCCCGTCATGCGCATCCAGGTATTCCAGGACCTGCACCTCGAAGGGCAGCATCCCGTCGACATTCATCGCCCTTGTTCCCGTGATCAGGTTCTGCGGGTTGGCGTTCTGTCCCGTCATCGCATAAGCGATCAGGTGACAGCGGTTATATAGAAAATTGTCTTCGATCAGCTCCGGATATTTTGCTGTATGCCAGCCCGAGGGCCGTACATCTCCGATCTCGCCGCGCTGCGCCTCGGGCATCATGGAGCGGTCCAGAAGCGCCATCGCCGGTCCGCACCTGCCCAACGCGTCCAGCAGAGCGTAGTTTTCTCCCTGAACATGTGTCAGATCATACTGCGTAAAATCCGGTGCATTGTCGTGCAGCACCTCATATAATTTCCCGGAATCTGCTTGTCCTGAGTATGGTTCTCCCGCGTATGGTTCTCGTGGATATGCTTCTCCCGAATACTCCGGAATGGCTCCCGGGTCCGCAATACACAGCGGTATGGAATGCTCATCCTCCCGGAAGCTTTTGCTCCGCGCTCCCTGCGGAAGCAGAAGCTGCTGCACGCTGGCGATTCCGGGCAGTGCCCCGGTAATCTGTTCTCTCCAGGAGATGGGAAGCCGGTTCCAAAGCAGCAGGTCAGCTCCTGCCGCGATGAGCAGCAGCAGGAAAAGCCCTGCAAGGATCCCCCTCACCCTTCGCCGGATCCGCATGCTGCGCAGCCGGCGGTGTCTTATTTCAGACTGCTGCTTTTTCATACGCATTCATCGCTCCTGTATGCCATTACACAGCAAAGCTGCCGGATTTTAAACCTCTATTACCAGCTCTATCCCTGTCTCTTCGCAGAACCGCTGTGTCATCTCCACGGGCACCTGCAGCGTGGATACACTAACGATCCTGACACATTTTTTCATTGGCAGATACGATGGATTTTTGCGCAGCGGAATGTCATACTGTTCACAAAGCCTCCTCGCAATGAGAAGCACCGCGTTCTGGTTCACACTGTCCGCTATATGGATACGCCACCCGGTCTGACGGGAGATTTCCTCCAATATTCCGCTGCAGCGCCTGCCCAAAGCCGGCGAAAGGAAAGACAGCTCCAGGTACATCCCGCTGCCATCATTTTTTCTTCCCCTCCTGAGCGGTTTGATACTGCTGCCGGCAAAGGACTGATCAATCAGCGAAAATGCCAGGTTCTGCTCTGTCCTCGATCCACCCTCCGGCGGCCAGAACCAGTCACGCCCGGCTTCCGGTTCAATATGTAGCCCATCCTCAGCAGAAGAATGGCCGCTTCCGCCAGTCACTCTCCCAATATCGCAAGTCTGCTCCAGCGGCACTCCCGATACATCCTCCAGGCTCCATCCGGTTGTGATCCGGAACTGCTCCGCCCTGCCCTTATCCTCAGGATACGATCCGGAAAGCGTGATCCGGTAAATCCGCCTCTCCTGAAAATAAGATGTTTTCAGAATGCGCTCTCCGAAAAGACTGCTGAGCAACGCTGCCGCGGCCTGATGGTTCATGCCTCCCTTCTGTTCAAGCTTCCACCCGGTTTCCTCTGCAAGCTGCACTGCCCATTCATTGATCAGACTTTCTTCCACGGCATCCGGGAAATCAAAGCTGACCGTTGCCACTTTTCGATCGGGATAATAACCGAATTTGCGCACTGCATCGGCTCCGGCGAGCTTCTGCAGAAAGTCTGCCACATCCTGCTGAGAAGGTTCCTTCTTTTTCAGCAGCTCCCTGCGCTCTTCCTCTGTGTTGGGCCTGAGCAGAAACAGCCGCTTCGGATGCCTGGAAAACCAGCCGGATGCAAGCAGAGCCTCCGCCATACGCTCCGTTTCCGTTTCCGACCCTGCTTCTGTTCCATACCAGATATAGAACAGCTTATTCGCCGTGAACGCTTTATCCGGATAGTGCTGCATGCAATAATCCCACAGCCACACCGGATCCTGTTCACAGTCAAAGGAACTGTGCCGCATGACATAGGGCAGCTCCTGCTGCCGGTACGGCTGCTCCCGCTGCTTTACGGGGATGATCTCGATCTCCTCTCCACAGGAAGGCTGATACACCTGCCGGTGCCAGTCCTCCGAGAGCACCTGCCCAAGTGCTCCGATCGCATCGGAGCTGCCATGCTCCAGAATGATCCTGCGGCATCCCAGATGCTCCACGATTCCCTGCAGCTGTGTGCTGTCGGCATGGGCCGACAGGCCGACCATCTCCACCCGGCATCTCACCTGGATCGTCTGTCCATCCAGGGTTATCCTCTTCTCACTTTCCTCCTTCGCTTCCAGCAGGTTCAGCAGAAGTCTTCCCGGTGCCTCCTCATCCTGATACCCGGTCAGAAGAACACATGAATCCTCCCGCCCCAGCAATTCCTTTGCATAGAGCATGCTCGGCCCGCCCATCAGCATACCGGAGCTCGCAACAAAAATCGCCGGATCCTTCTGTACTGTGAGTGCATGCCGGTCCTCCGTTCTTCCCACCGCACGGATCTCATCCGTATAAAACGGCTCTTCCCCTTTCATGATCCGCTTTGCAAGCTTTCCCCGTAAATAGGTCGGATTTGCGGCATACATCCGGTTCATATCGCGGATCATCCCGTCTACATATACCGGCACAGGCGGAATTTTCTGATCCTGAAAGGCTTTGCGCAGTAAAAGCAGCACCTCCTGTGCCCGGCCGAGTGCAAACGCCGGCACCAGGATTTTCTTTCCCTCCTGTACGCATTCCGACACAATGTGGACAAATCGCTCCTCTTCAATCGTTCTGGAGGCATGCAGACGATCTCCATAGGTCGACTCAAGCAGCAGCACATCCGGGCGCAGCCTGGGCAGGGCGATGCCTTCGATCGTCTGCTGCGCAAAACCACTCACATCCCCTGAATAGAGCACAGCTCCCTCCGGCGTTTTCAGATACACACAGGCCGCTCCTGCAATGTGCCCGGCCGGATAGAAGGTCAGCCGCACGCCGGGAAGGATCTCATTTTCCATCTGATAACCCATCGGATAGATGCGTCCGATCATTCCGGAAACATCCGACGGCGAATACTGCGGGATCTCCTCCTCCCGCCGTTCCATCAGCTTGAGGCTGTCCGCTAAAAGCACTCTTGTCAGATCCATGGTCATCCGGGTCATGTAGATTTTCGCCGCCGGAT
The DNA here is from genome assembly GCA_946624935.1 of uncultured Lachnospiraceae bacterium. Taxonomy (GTDB): domain Bacteria; phylum Bacillota; class Clostridia; order Lachnospirales; family Lachnospiraceae; genus Merdiplasma. The sequence goes on from CAMOSN010000108.1 coordinate 3,657, forward strand.
ATGCCTTGCTGATCACCGGCAGTGAGCCGGTATGATCCATGTGGGCATGGCTCACCACGATCGCATCCACACCGCCCCTCAGCTGGATCCCTCGAAAATCGGGCAGCGGATCCTTCGTTCCTGCACCCTGCCGGATGCCCGCATCCAGCAATATCCCATAGTTCTGACAGCGCAGATAAATGCAGCTTCCGCCCACCTCCATCGCACCGCCGGCAAAGTAAAATCGCATAGTTTCTCCCTGTCCTATCACATCTTGGCAGCATGTATCAGATGATCACATCCAGCACCACGGGATTGTGGTCCGAGCAGACAAACCCGAGTGAATGCGTTTCACAGGAGACTATCTCAATATCCCCGGATACGATGAATCCGTCGATCAGATAGTACTGAAACGTCTTTTCATCGGCACCCTTGAGCGGCTGGTCCAGTGACCGGCAGCTGGGCGTGTCCTCATCCATTGCAAACTGCCATTCTCCTTCGATCGTCGCCACATCGATCTGCCCGGCCTGCCATTTGCCCTCCTGGGCCGGGAACTGTCCATGATCCGCCGAAGAAAAAATCTGATTGAAGTCTCCTCCTGCAATGACCGGATTCCCCTTCTGCGCTTCTTCATTGAGGATCTGTGCCAGCATCTGCGTCTGCTTTTCCTTCCCCTCACCGCTGTCGTAGGCCTCCAGATGCAGATTGATCAGCACCAGCTCCCGGCCATCCTCCAGCCCAATGCGGTCGATCATCACGCAGCGTTTTAAATTGGCGATCCGGATCGGCCAGGAAAACGGACACGGCAGCTGGATGCGCTCCGCCTGCGTGACCGGCAGTGCACTGAGGGTGAGCAGTCCCGAATCCACCTTCCCGATCGGGGGAATGGGATACGGAATGAAAGCAACCCGGAAGTTATTCGCAAAAGAGCTGACCATCTGCGGGAAGGCTTCCTGCAGCAGCGCTGTCTCATCGATATGAGAGGAGCGCATGCTGTCCCGGTCGAGCTCCTGCAGAAGGATCGCATCCGGCTCCAGTGCCTGCAGCTCCCCGATGATGCCGTTCATATTCTCCTGCACACGCGCCCTGTCGGCGGTTTTTACCCCTTTGCCTCCGTCCATGAAGAAGTCGGCATTATCTCCCAGTGCACCGTATCCGATGTTCCAGGAGACGATGCGAAGTGGCTCTTTTATATCCTCCTTCGCTGCCACTGATGAGGTTTCCTCGACGCTGCCTGCTGCCGGAGCAGCGACTTCAAGAGCCTCATGCTCCCCTACCTCCGGATAATACTCTGTCGCGCTGAGGTATCCGATCAGACCCGCTGCACACACGATCACAGCACCGATCAAAACGGCGAGCCCCTTCAGCACACGAAGAACCGGTTTTTTCTTACCGCCTTTTTTCTCAGAACCGCTCATCTGTTTCCGCCTTTCTTTCTCTGCTTTCCGGGTGCAATCTTTTCGCCACACTCCCCTGCAGCACAAATATCATCAAACGAATTACACGACAGCATTTTCGACAATTTCCAGACGCCTGCAAAACATCTCATACTGCTGCGTTCTACCATCAAACAGCTTCTCCGGCACTTGTACATTTCGTCCGGGCCCAGCCTCCCGGGCTCCCTCCACCGCTGCCTCCCGCTGGGACATCCCGCGCTTTGGGACCGTCAGAGCGTTCGAACCGTCCAGACTGTCATACCGGTGAAACGACTGATTGAAATCCATCAACGGATGAAGACTGACCGGCCAGTTTGTCGTATTGTCGATCAAAAAACCCCAGTTTCCCCAGTGCCGGTCCGTATTCCCGATCAGATAATCCACCACATTCATCCGGTAGTAATTCACCGGGTCCAGTGCCAGGCAGAAGACCCAGGGGTCGATGTCATGGTTGACGGCATAAATCTGAAACTGCTCCCATGTGCAGATGCCATAATCCGGCCCCGTAAAAATCCGGCTGACCGAAACGCTCTGCCCGTCAAAGCAGCCACGTTCGTATAGCACCTGCCGAAGCTCAAAGCAACGCAGGATTCGACTTGCAAGCAGTTCATTCTCCACCGCCTGCACGTCGCCATCCTTGTAAAGCGAGAACCCTTCATTCTCTCTCACCCAGGCCTTGGGGAAACAGCCACTGGTGGAAAGATCCCTGGCAAGCTCCATGTTGGAGGCACTCATCTGCTTTCCGCGAAGCGACACTTCGACAAATGCATTGCTCAGATGATTCTCATAGAGATTCACATCTCCAAAGGATAGCTCCTCACCCTGCTCCCGCACCCAAAATACATCGGTCAGAGACAGGCACCGGTAGCTCAGGGCGATCTGCGCACGCTCCCTGTCCGTTACCGCCTGCAACATTCCTATACTGTTCAGGAGTTCTTTTGCATATCTGCGTTCAAGCGTCAGCACCCTGGAGGCGCACCAGGCATGGAAATTTACCAGGTTGTTCACCATGAGGTCCAGATCATGATTGGTATCCTCAAGAACCAGCCCATAGGGCATAAAAGGTTCTTCGAGCACCTCGCAGCGGCCGGAGGTGTCGATCCGGGCAACGATACGGTCCTTATGAAGCAGTTCATACGTCAGCATCCTTCCCCCTGAATCCTCCTTTCCCGTAAATCGACCTTTCCTGCAGCTCCATACTTTGACATAGGACACTACACCGACTTCCATCCTTATCGAAAATGGGACATAGAACCGTCCCCTGTCCCATATTTAATATCTTTGCAGCATCGCGGCAATCTCACGGTTGATCGCTGGCGTCGGATCCTTCCACATTCCCGGGATTACCTTCAGCACAAGAATACCGCTGCGCCGATTTCCGGCCCCCTCTGGCAGTTCAAATGCTGCCTTTGCTGCGTTCTGCATTATCAGCGGAGTGACAATATAATACAGTTCATTCTCATAAAACGTAATCTGTCCGGCCTTCCTTCCGGCTTCATCCACTGCGAACAGCTTATTGTCAAAGACACTGACTGAAAAAATATTTGCTGCACAGGAAGCCTCCATCCGAACATGGCAGCGGATCTGCCAGCTTCGGAAATGGTTCGATTCTTTCTCCTGTAATGGCATTTCCTCTGTTACTTCCCTGCAAAACGCCAACATCTCCAGACAGAGTTCCGGTTCCACGAATTCCTGAAGCAGTAGATGCAAAAGCTTTGTCTGCAGCTTTTGCCTGTGTTCCTGTGCATAAAGCGGCTCGTTTAGCTCCTCCAGCACCTTCCTGGCGGCTTCATGAACTGATTTCAGCAGCATCGGAAAGGATTCCATTTCAGGATCCCAGGTATATCTCCCGTATAATCCTGTATCGATATACATAGCCTCCCCGTACAGTTCCTCTTCCATGTAAAGCCTTCGCGAGCAGAAAGCAGCCTCATTGCACCGAATGTGGGGATCCCTGCCTCCGCTTTGCCGCTTCAGCAGCCGCCCATGGCTTTTCAACGTTTGATAGGCATCATTGATCTGTCGGGCACGCTCTGCAAGAGCCTGCGCATTTTCCGTATTCACTGCCGTGTCTGGATGGAAGCTGTGCATCAACAGCCGGTAACGGCGCCTGATCTCCTCCGCATGCGCGTTTTCCGCAAGCCCGAGCACTTCACAGGCCTGCCGTATCTCCTGATCCTTTCTCTTTGTTGTATTCATTATTCTATAGCTGACAGTTCCAGCATCCTGCTCCTGTACTGCATTCTCGCTTTCCGCCAAGACTTGCTTTCCAGCTCAATCCTGCATTCCACCACAGTCTCTTCTTCTGCTTTCCTTACTTTTACCAGTTGCTTTCACCCCAGCAGCGCCAGCAGCTCCTCGTTGCTCATACTCATGATCGACTCGGCACTGCCGGCCAGGATGGCATCCGCCAGATCTTTTTTTGCTTCCTGCAGCTTCAGGATCCGTTCCTCGATGGTATCCTTCAGGATCAGGCGGTACACAGTGACCTGCTTTGTCTGACCGATGCGGTGTGCGCGGTCGGTGGCCTGGTTCTGCGCAGCCAGGTTCCACCACGGGTCATAGTGAATCACTACATCCGCGCCGGTGAGGTTCAGTCCGGTTCCGCCTGCCTTCAGAGAGATCAGAAATACGGGCACATCCCCTTCGTTGAAAGCATGCACCAGAGAAAGCCGTTTCTCCTTGGGCGTTGCCCCTGTGATCTGATAATATGGAATCTGTGCATCCTTCAGATCCTGCTCCAGCAGTGCAAGCATGGAGGTAAACTGGGAGAAGACCAGCATACGGTGGCCGCCGTCCATGGCGGAGCGAATCAGCTCCAGACAGGCCTCCCGTTTGGCACTTTCTCCGGCATACTTTTCCAGCAGCAGCGAGGGATCGCAGCAGATCTGGCGGATCCTGGTGAGCTCCGCGAAGATCCGGATCTTATCCTCCCCGGCATTGCCGGCCTCCTGCAGCATGCCCTTCATGCGCAGCACCTGGGCGTCGTAGAT
>CAMOSN010000109.1 GCA_946624935.1 uncultured Lachnospiraceae bacterium
GCGATAAGCACATGCCGGATGGCAAATACGAGGAGAAAAGATGGATGCTTTGAAGATTCTGGTGGTGGATGACGAAAGCAGAATGCGCAAGCTGGTCCGCGATTTCCTGGTCAGGAAGGGGTATGAAGTGCTTGAAGCCGGAGACGGCGAGGAGGCGCTCGAGAAATTCTACGAGGATAAGGAGATCGCCCTGATCATTCTGGATGTCATGATGCCCAAAATGGATGGCTGGGAGGTGTGCCGCGAGGTCCGCAGGGAATCAAAGGTTCCCATTATTATGCTGACTGCACGGTCGGACGAGCGGGATGAGCTGCTCGGATTTGAGCTGGGTGTGGATGAATATATCTCCAAGCCCTTCAGCCCGAAGATCCTGGTGGCACGGGTGGAGGCGATCCTCCGCCGTACGAGTGCACTCGGAAGTGATGAAATACTGCGCGCAGGCGTGATCGAGATCGATAAATCGGCACATGAGATCCGGATCGACGGGGTGGCGGTGGACTTAAGCTACAAGGAGTTCGAGCTGCTGACCTATTTTGCGGAAAATCAGGGAATCGCCCTTTCCCGCGAGAAGATTCTCAACAGCGTGTGGAACTACGATTATTTCGGGGATGCCCGGACCATCGACACCCATGTGAAAAAGCTGCGCAGCAAAATGCGCGGTCATGGGGATTACATTAAGACCATCTGGGGCATGGGCTATAAGTTCGAGGTGCCCGGGGAGGACCGGGAGACCGCTTCGAAATAAGCTGAGAATAACATAAAGGAGCACAGGTACATGGCAGGAAAACGAACGACCGTCAATGAGCGGTTTCATCTGGAGAGAGTCCCGCAGGATCCGCAGCAGCTTCAGGGTATTCTTCAGGAAAATGAGGATTATACACTTTCGGCGGAGCAGCTGATCGATACGGATCATGAGGGAGAACGGATCTACCAGCTGGTGGTTCCGATCGATGAAATAAGCCTCTCGGGGGATGGGATCCCGGAGGGCTTTTCCCGGAAAAACGGGGTGGGGGAAGCAGCACCGGAGAACAGCTCCGAAACGGAGGAACCGGGTGATTCGGGCGAGACAGGTGATCCGGACGCAGCCGCGCAGCCGGATGAGCACGTGGAAACGGCGCAGGAGGGCGGCAGTCCGGAGGCTGCATCGAACGAAGGGGAACAAGCCTCTTCTTCGAAAAGCCCCGCAAAAGAGAATGCAAAGAATGCAAAAGAGAACGCAAAGAATGTGAAGGAACAGGAGAAGCAGCCGGCGGATTCCCCGGATGGAATCTGGGTGTACGCCGACGGCGTGCGGATCGGCCGGATCAAGGCGACCGACCGTCTGCATGTGCGCAACCTTTTCCAGAATTATAAGATCACGGGACTCGAAGCCGATGTTCACGGCGGACCTTACCGAATCGTCCGTCAGGATGAGGAGGAGAAGCCCTGCGAGGAGGCTGCAGATGCGAGATGGGCAGCGGATCTGACGGTCTACTACCGGGTTCCCCGCTACTCCGGGGAGATCGCCTCGGATATCAGCGCCAGAGAACAGATCGCAGCCATGATCGCTGCGCTCGGGGAGCGTAATCTCTCCAATGCAGGCGCGGGCGGCCGGGCAGTCTATTCCGGATTCTCCGGGGAGAGCCCAGTGGCTTCTTCCATCGGTGCAGGCAGTGGACCGGCGCCTTCCGCGCAGGGCGCAGCTGCCCAGCCGGAGGGGGATGAGGACACGGGGGACCGCTGGGGTATCGATACCTCCTACGATACGATTCGCAAGGAGAAGGATCCGGCGGGAAGAGGACTGTTTTTCCTGCTGATCGCGGCGGTATATGCCACCTTCTATCTGTGCTTCTCGGTGCCGGGATGGATTCCGTCCCTTTCCACCGGAATCTCCCGGATCAACCTGTTCGGCTTTGAAATTGCCGGTATCCCCGGTTATGTGCCGGGCGGCATGATGATCGCAGGCCTTCTGTGCAATATTATTTCGATGTTCACCGGCGGCGGGGTCCTGCCGATTGCCGCATCGCTTCTGTATCTGCTTGCGGGCTTTACGGCACCAAGCTGTCTGCTGTTTACGGCGATTCCAGCGGTTTTGTGTATTTTCGGGGCTCTGCGCAAGAAGAAGGGGAGCGCGGCGCTTCGGAACATTCTTGCCCTGCTGGCAGCTGCTGCGGCAGCGTTTCTGCTCTATCAGCACTTCTCCGGGAAGGTGTATTTCGAGCCCTTCCAGGCACGGGAGCTGACGGACTGGGATTCTCTGATCGCATTTGTAAACGGGGATCCTTCCTTTGAAGGTACAGGTGCTCGCGGACAGGACGAACTGACCGGACTGGAGTACGAGACCGACGAGGACGGCACGGTCTATTATGAGGACGGTGTCTACTACGAGGATGAGAGTGAATGGTACGAGGAGGAATCCGACTGGTGGGAAGAGGAATCCGACTGGTGGGAGGATGAGTCCGGATATGTCGTCTGGGAGGAGCTTGAATCGGAATCCGAGACCGAGACAGAAACCGAAACAGAAGGAAACGGTGAGACCAGGGTGTTCGGAGACGAGGGAAGCGCCGGCTTAAACTGAGGAAAAAATGAAGCATTCGATTACACGCCAGCTGATTGCCGCATTTGTAGGGTTGGTCCTGCTGATCCTTGGGGCAAATGTTCTGATCAACAATGTGTTTCTCGAGCGTTACTACACCTATTCGCTGGAGAAGGCACTGATCCGCGTCTACAAAATGGTGGATTCCCACGTCACGGAGGATGGCGCCGACAAAGAATATTTTCAGAATACGATCTCGGAGGAATGCAATTCCAGCAACATGTCGCTGGTGGTTGTGGACGACACGTTCAATCTGATCGCGCTCACGTCCAACTCCAATTACAGCCTGATGATGGCCCGCCTGAACGGATATGTGATCGAGGTGGAGCAGCCTGAGAACGTGCTGAAAAAAACCGACACCTATGTGATCCAGAAAAAGCTGGAGCCCATGCTGGACATGGACTTTCTGGAAATGTGGGGCAATATCAGCAGCGGCGGATATTTCATGATCCGCATTCCGGTAAGCTCCATTAAGGCAAGTGCCTGGATCTCGAACCGGTTCATGCTGTACTTAAGCGGCGCCGCCATCGTGCTGTGCGTCCTTCTGGCGATCGCTCTCTCAAGAAGGATCGCCCGGCCGATCAAGGAGCTGACCCGGCTGTCCAGCCGCATGGCCGAGCTTGATTTTGACGCCCGCTATACCAGCGGCGGAGATGATGAGATCGGTCAGCTTGGCGAGCACTTCAACCGCATGAGCGAGACGCTGGAGAAAACGATCAGCGCCCTCAAATCCGCCAACAATCAGCTGCAGCTTGATATCGACCGGAAGGACCGGATCGATCAGATGCGCCGGGAATTCCTGTCCAATGTTTCCCATGAGCTGAAAACCCCGATCGCCCTGATCCAGGGGTATGCGGAAGGGCTGGCCGAGTGTGTGAATGACGACGAGGAGAGCCGCACCTTTTACTGTGATGTGATCATGGACGAAGCGGGCAAGATGAGCACCATGGTACAGAAGCTGCTGACCCTGAACCAGCTGGAATTCGGAAACGACCAGCTGGAGATGAACCGTTTTGATGTGGCAGCGCTGATCGCCGGAAAGATGCAGTCGATCGGAATTCTTGCCCAGCAGAAGGAAGCCACCATTACCTACGAGGGCAGGGACTGTGTGTGGGTGTGGGGCGATGAATTCAAGGTCGAGGAGGTCCTCACCAATTATCTGAGCAATGCGCTCAACCATGTGGACGGACGAAGAGAGATCCTTATCCGGGAGATCCCGGAGGAAACGACCGTCCGGATCAGTGTGTTCAATACCGGGGATCCCATCCCGGAAGAGGACATTTCCCACTTGTGGGAAAAGTTCTACAAGGTGGACAAGGCGCGCACCAGAGAATACGGAGGAAGCGGCGTCGGGCTGTCCATCGTGAAAGCCATCATGGATTCCATGCACCAGGGATACGGCGTGATCAACCATTCAGACGGCGTGGAATTCTGGTTCGAGCTGTCCTCGCAGGCTGAGACGGCCGAAGGGTCAAACAGGGGACGGTTCTCTGTTTGAAATGTATGAGGAAGCATGGCATATTTTGAATCATTCCGTACGTCCAGGTTTAAGAAAACGCTTAAAAAGGCACAGATAAAAGGCAGCCTGAGAAACATGAAAAGAGAGTGCAGATAAAAAAGACAGGAGTATAATGACTTCGGAAGAAAGAAACAGAATCATCGTGATCGGCGGCGGAGCCGCCGGGATGATGGCAGCTGCAGCCGCTGCCCAAAGCGGCAGCCACGTGGAGCTGTTTGAGAGAAACGAAAAGCTCGGCAAGAAGATCTACATTACCGGGAAGGGGCGTTGCAATCTGACGAACAACTGCGGGAAGGATGCTTTCCTCGAGCAGGTGTGCAGCAATCGCCGCTTCCTTTACAGCGCTCTGGAGCAGTGGGACAGCGCGGATACGATGCGGTTTTTCGAGGAGAATGGCACGCCGGTCAAGACCGAGCGGGGCAATCGGGTGTTTCCGGTGTCGGATCATGCGTCGGATGTGACGGCAGCTTTGCAGCGGTGTATGAAGCGGCTGGGCGTGCAGGTGCATCTGAACAGCCGGGTAAAGCGGCTTCTGCTGGAGAAGGAGTGCCCAGTGCCGGAGGATTCCGGCGGGAGGATCCGGGGCGTGGAGCTGGAGAACGGTGAAAAGCACTTTGCATCGGCCGTGATCGTGGCGACCGGCGGACTTTCCTACCCGTCCACCGGTTCGGAGGGGGACGGGTACCGTTTTGCCGGGGAGGCGGGGCTGAAGGTGACGCCCTGCAGGCCTTCGCTTGTGGCCATGGAAACGGCAGGGGAGGAAGCCCCGCAGATGCAGGGGCTCTCGCTTAAAAATGTGCAGGTCCGGGTGAAGGACGGCAAAAAGGTTCTGTTCGAGGAGTTCGGCGAGATGATGTTCACCCATTTTGGCGTGAGCGGTCCGCTGATGCTTTCTGCGAGTGCGATTGTCGGGAAAAAGCTGGCCGACCGGCCGCTTTCGCTTGAGATCGATCTGAAAAGTGCCCTCACGCCGGAGCAGCTTGATGAGCGCATTCTCCGCGAGTTCGCGGCAGCTTCCAACCGGAAAATCGCCAATGTTGCGGGGACGCTGTACCCTGCGAAGCTGATCCCGGTGATGCTTCACCATTGCGGGATCGACCCGGATACGCCGGTCCGCGATATCACAAAGGCACAGCGAAAAGCGCTTGTGGAGCATACAAAACGTTTTGTACTGACCCTCACCGCACTGCGCGGTTATAACGAAGCGGTGATCACCGCCGGTGGTGTGAGCGTTAAGGAAGTGAAGCCGGATACGATGGAATGTAAAACCGTCAGAGGGCTGTATTTCGCCGGCGAGGTGCTTGATCTGGATGCCCGGACGGGCGGCTTCAACCTGCAGATCGCCTGGACCACCGGTCATGCAGCGGGAACTGCCGCAGCTAAGTAAAGCCGGAGAATGAACAGACAATCCGTATAGGATCATCACCTGTCTTATAAAGGCGCATAACAGAAAGGACAGAGCATAACCATGGGTATGAATATTGCAATCGACGGACCCGCAGGTGCGGGAAAAAGCACGATCGCTAAGATGGTGGCACAGAGGCTGCACTTTATTTACGTGGATACCGGGGCGATGTACCGGACGATCGCGCTGAGTCTGCTGCGCAGCGGAACGGACTGTGAGGATGAGCGCGCCCTTTCCGAAGCACTGGAGCAGATGGACATCCGGATCGGCTATGAGAACGGTACACAGCAGATGCTTCTGAACGGAGAGAATGTGACCGGACTGATCCGCACGGAGCAGGTCAGTCAGATGGCGAGCATTTCCTCGGCGAAGCCGATCGTGCGCGAAAAGCTGATGGATCTGCAGCGCACCCTTGCCAGGGAAAATGACGTCCTCATGGACGGACGGGATATCGGCACCCGGATCCTGCCGGATGCACAGGTCAAGATTTTCCTGACGGCCAGTGTACAGGCACGTGCACAGCGCAGGTTCAAAGAGATGCAGGAGAAGGGTATTCCCTGCACGCTCGAGGAGATCCAAAGCGATATCGAGGAGCGGGATTATCGCGACATGCATCGCGATACCGCGCCGCTGGTGCAGGCGGAGGATGCCGTTCTGGTGGACACATCCGATATGACGATCGATGAGGTGACGCAGGAGATCGTCCGGCTTGTGGAGCAGAAACGCTCCGGGATGTGACGGACAGCGGACAGGTTCAAATGCCTGCCGGAGCGGATGTGTCTGCACCACCCGGCAGCTGGACATGTCCGCCGGAATGACGGGAAAAACGGGATTGTGAATACGGGGGTTTCATAAATGGAAGTACGTGTTGCAAAAACGGCAGGCTTTTGCTTCGGTGTGAAGCGGGCGGTGGACTGCTGTTATCAGGAGGCGGAAAAGGCAAAATCCACCGGAAGCAGGGTGTATACCTTCGGACCGATCATTCACAACGAGCAGGTCGTTGAGGATCTGGCGCAGAAGGGTGTGGAGGTGCTTCACAGCGAGGAGGAGCTTGCGCGGGTCACAGAGGGAACCGTGATCATCCGGTCTCACGGAGTCGCCCGGGAGGTCTATGACAAAATCGGGGCAGCCGGGCTGAAGCTGGTGGATGCGACCTGTCCCTTTGTGAAGAAGATTCACCGGATCGTGGAGGAGAAAAGTGCGGCAGGTTATCAGGTGGTCGTGATCGGAAAAGCCTCGCATCCGGAGGTGGAAGGTATCTGCGGATGGTCGAAAACACCGGTAACGGTGATCGAGAACGAACAGGAGGCAAAGGCTTTCCGGCCCGATCCCGACAAAAGGCTCTGCATTGTGTCGCAGACTACATTTAATTCAAAAAAATTTGACAAATTAGTTGAAATTCTTTACGGTTTGCGATATGATGTCCCTGATATTTTGAATACCATTTGCAACGCAACAGAAGAGCGCCAGTCAGAGGCAGCAATGCTCGCCGGGCAGGCAGATGCAATGATCGTGATAGGCGGGAAACACAGCTCCAATACACAGAAGCTCTACGAGATCTGTAAAGCAAGGTGCGACCGTACATTCTTTATACAGACACTCGCTGATTTAGATGTTCGACATTTACCATCCATGGGTTGCTTAGGTATTACAGCAGGGGCGTCAACCCCAAATAATCTTATTGAGGAGGTTTCAAAACAATGTCAGAAATGAGTTTTGAACAGATGCTGGAAGAGTCTTTCAAGACAATTCACAATGGAGAGGTAGTCGAAGGTACAGTCATCGACGTCAAAGAGGATGAGATCATTCTGAATATCGGCTGCAAGGCAGATGGTATCATCACCAGAAATGAGTATACCAACGACAATGGCGTGGATCTTCGCGAAGTCGTACATGTAGGCGACACCATGGAAGCGAAGGTCATGAAGGTCAATGACGGAGAAGGACAGATTCTGCTCACCTATAAGAGACTCGCTGCTGAAAAAGGCAATAAGCGCCTGGAAGAGGCAATGAATAATCATGAGATCCTTACCGCTCCGGTCGTTCAGGTGCTCAACGGCGGCCTGATCGCAGTAGTGGAAGAGGCTCGTGTATTCATTCCTGCAAGCCTTGTTTCGGATACCTATGAAAAGAACCTGGAAAAGTATGCCGGTCAGGAGATCGAATTCGTGATCACCGAGTTCAATCCCAGAAGAAGACGCATCATCGGCGACCGCAAGCAGCTGCTTGTTGAGCGTAAGAAACAGCTTCAGAAGGAACTGTTCGAGCGCATCGCTGTAGGCGACAGAGTATCCGGCGTTGTTAAGAACGTTACCGATTTCGGTGCATTCGTGGATCTTGGCGGAGCAGACGGACTTCTGCACATCTCCGAGATGTCCTGGGGCCATGTAGAGAATCCGAAGAAGGTCTTCAAGGTTGGCGAAGAGCTGGAAGTTCTGATCAAGGACATCAACGGCGA
>CAMOSN010000110.1 GCA_946624935.1 uncultured Lachnospiraceae bacterium
AAACGAATATGCTACTGCTGCACGGTAAAGACGGGAACAATGTTGCTTCCTGATATGCATCACAAGCTGAATGAGCTGAGTGATTATTATGGGATTTGACTCGAACACCATAAGGCAGATTCGGACAGCCGCGCCTGCGCGGAAATTATGCTTAGGTACTTCCGTGATGGTGCGGATGAGAAGATGTTATAAGGACGTATAAGTTTTGAGATATTACAGGCATACAAATAGACCGGGATTTCTTCTTGGTTTTATCGACTTTTTCACTGCCGGCATATTTTTCCTTGTGTATATGAAGGCAGACGGCCTTCAGGATGAGATCGAGTCTGTCCTTGGACATAAAGTCATGCCATACTGGAAGGCTTATCTGCTGGGGATCCCTACGCTGTTTATCTACACACTGGTGTGGATGGCGAGAATATCGGAAGAACTGAAGGTAAAGGCGATAGAGCTGGGGGTGGAAGGCCCGTACACATCGTGGTGGCATATGTTTGGATGGAATGTGTTTGGTTTGTTCCTCATGGGACCGGCAGTTGCCACACACAGGTTTTTTGGAACATTGAACAAGGTAGAAACTGAGCTGAACAGAAGAAATCATGTACGTCGTACATGATAGAAGCTACAAATGTATTTATTAAGAGAGGATGGAAGGAGAAAACCATGACCAACGATGAACTATTCGCAAAGCAAAAGAAGCGGTTGAGGCTGTAGTGACCAGTGACGATGCTGTGGCTACCGAAATCGAAGTGAAGAAGAAAACAAGATCCGCCGCCCGCAAGGCAAAAGAGGCAGTCAAGTCTGTGCCCCCAAAAAAGAAAACCGCTGTCCTCATCCAGTCTCAGCTCGGCGGTATGATCACACCGGAGGAAGTGCTGAAACGCATCCCCGAGGGCTGCGACCAGGTTTATATAAAACCGGAAGAGAACAAGGCTTACTGGGTGAAGGGTGATGAGAGCGGAGCCGTGGAATTGTGGTGAAACATAAAATGATCATTTCAAAAGCGACGCCGGAGGAATACTATTCCGTCAGGCTCTTCTACCATTCCCTGATTGATGCTTTAGAGGGAACAAAGTATCATCCGATGTGGCAGAAGGATATTTATCCTGCACCGGAAGAACTGAAGAGTGCGATCGAGACTGCTAAGGATGCCGGAATGAAAGCAATCCGTCTGGATGTGCTGAAAGGAAATGTCCCGGCGGAGAGGCTCTATACAAGTATAGGCTTTGTCTATGTGGATACCTTGAAACTGTTCTATGAAGATACGGGACGAGTGGATTTTGAACTGTATGAGCTTAGAGTGTGAGGAAAGCAAATGATAGTACTGAACGTGACATACAAATGTAAGCCGGATATGAGAGAGGAATTCCTGGAGATGATATACACAGAGGGGATTGACGTCGCCTCCCGTGCTGAAGAAGGAAATCTAAAATACGACTACTACACGCCGGTTGACAACCGTGATGAGCTGCTGCTTGTTGAGAAGTGGCGCGATGCGGAGGTTCTGGCCGCTCATGGGAAGAAGGAGCATTTTGCCAGATTGGGAGAATTGAAAGCTGAGTTTGTGCTGGATACACTCATAGAGAAGTTTGAGGCGTAAGGAGTATTTATATATGGACGCACTGGAAGCGATTTTTACCCGAAGAAGTACCCGAAAGATGAAATCGGAAATGCCTCCGAGAGATATGATAGAGAAAATCATAGAGGCCGGCCGCTATGCGCCAAGCGGCTCTAACAGTCAGTCAACCCATCTGATCGTAATCACGCAAAAAGAGATATTGGATGAACTGGCTGCATTTGCAATGGAAAGTGAAAATGAACATCAGAAAACCGAATTGACAAATTCCATAGAATATGTTAAACACAATATGAGAGAAAACTTGAGACGGTGAGAGCATGCTAATATGTTCAGTACTGTCCTGACAGCTGCGATCTACGGTGTAGAAGCAGTAAAAGTAACGGTTGAAGCGGATGTAAGTGACGGACTCCCGATGTTTTCGATGGTCGGGTTTCTGGCATCCGAGGTTCGCGAATCCCAGGACCGTGTGCGCACTGCGCTGCGTAACACGGGTTTTGTGCTGCCCACGAAACGGATCACAGTAAACCTGGCTCCGGCGGACATGCGTAAGTCCGGGTCCGGGTTTGATCTACCGATCGCGGTAAGTGTTCTGGGCGCGATGGGAGAGCTGGATCCGGAGAAGACAAAGGGCTTTCTGATGGCGGGGGAGCTGAGCCTGAACGGCAGTCTGTGCCGCGTACGGGGAGTGATCGAAATGCTCTCCAAGGCAAAGTCCTTTGGCTGCAGCGCCTGCATCGTACCTGAGGGGAATCTGGCAGAAGGGTCCGTTGTGTCCGGAATCACAGTGTATGGGGCACATTCTTTAAAGGAAGTGTTGGAGTTCTTCCGGGGAGAACGCGCGCTCCATACCAGGCAAGTGGACATGCGAGTGGATATTGACAGAATCCGGAAGGAGCAGGAGAAAAATGACCTTCCGGATTTTTGTGATCTCAAGGGGCAGCCGGCGCTACGCCGTGCGGCGGAGATCGCGGCTGGCGGGATGCACAATCTGCTGGTGATCGGTCCGCCCGGTTCCGGAAAGACAATGCTTGCAAAGCGTCTACCGTCCATTTTGCCGCGTACAACGCTGGAGGAAGCCCTTGAAATTACCAGGATCCACTCGATTGCCGGCGAGCTGCCGGAGGGGGACGGGATTCTGACCGTGCGTCCATTCCGGTCACCGCATCACACTGTGACAAGTGCAGCACTTACCGGAGGAGGCATCATTCCCCGGCCGGGGGAGGTAAGCCTGGCGCACAGAGGGGTTTTGTTTCTGGATGAGCTTCCGGAATTTCAGGCAGAGACGCTGGAAACGCTCAGGCAGCCTCTGGAGGAAGGGGAAATATCGATCTCCCGGCTTGCGGGGATGTATCGGTTTCCAGCGGATTTTATGCTGTGTGCGGCCATGAATCCCTGTAAGTGCGGTTACTATCCCGATCGCAACCGGTGTACCTGCTCTGCGCGGGATGTTCGACGCTATCTGGATCACGTCAGCCAGCCGCTTCTGGACCGGATCGATCTGTGCGTGGAAGCTGCGCAGATGAGCTATGATCAGATCAGTGCCCAGGGGCAGGAGGAGTGCTCCGCCGATATCCGAAAGCGCGTAGAGCGGGTACGCCGTATTCAGGAGAAACGCTACCGGGGAACGTTATGGCGGTTCAATGCGGATCTGAACACTCAGGGGGTACAGGAATACTGTGTGCTTGGGCAGTCAGAAGAGAACCTGCTGCGAAAGGCTTATCATAAGCTTGGGCTGACGGCCAGGTCCTATACCGGTATTCTCAAGACCGCGCGGACGATCGCCGATCTTGCAGAAAGCGAAGTGATCCGCACGGAGCATCTCTCCGAGGCGATCAGCTACCGGGCGCTGGACAAGCGGTATTGGGGGAAGGAGGCCTTCTTATGAGAATGTCTTCTGATCCTGCTTATGATAATCTCCGCAGACTGTATTCAGATGAAACGGATGGGCTTTTAACGGAAGGGCTTTCCGGCATGGCCCATGCGAAGATGATTGCCGGCAGTGTTACCGGGCATTCCAGTGAGACGGACTGGCTGTGGCTGTGCAGTATTAAAGATTTGAACTGGCATCAGAGAATGGCCCTGCTGCATTATTTCGGGTCCCCGCGCGCTGTGCGGGAGGCTTCGGATGCGGAGTTTGCTGACTGGGAGAGAGTCGGGATCAAGTGGATCCAAAAGGTACGCGCTGCTGCGAATGAGTCGTTTCTCTCCTCAGCCATGCAGGAGCTGGAACGGCATCATGTCCGATTTTATTCGTGTCAGCATCCGCAGTTTCCCGAAAAGCTTCATCATATTGCGGACTGTCCGCACGGTCTTTTCGTCCGGGGCGCTCTTCCCGACCCGAATCGGCCTGCGGTTGGAATCGTAGGTGCCCGTGTGTGCAGCAATTATGGTAAAGTGATTGCATGTGATCTGGCGCAGCGTCTGGCCCGGGAAGGGATACCGGTGATCAGCGGACTGGCGCATGGAATCGACGGGATTGCCCAGCAGTCTGCTTTTGAAAACGGCGGCTTCACCTATGGAGTGCTGGGATGTGGGCCAGACATATGTTATCCCCGGCAGAATATCGATTTATTTTTGAGACTCTGTTCCCCTTCGGGAACAAACGGAGGGATTCTGTCGGAGTATGCATGCGGAGTGCAACCCATGAAAATGTATTTCCCGCAGCGCAATCGGATCATCAGTGCCCTTTCGGATGTGCTTGTGGTGATCGAAGCGCGGAAGGGAAGCGGCTCTCTGATTACAGCGGATTTTGCCCTGGATCAGGGAAAAGAGGTCTTTGCTGTTCCCGGCCGGTGCTCGGATGAACGCAGCGAAGGCTGTAATCACCTGATCCGGGAGGGAGCATCGATTTATCTTTCCAGTGAGGATTTTATGACCCGCATGAAGGAGCTGTGGGAGGATGCAGGCTATCATGTGGGGACCTGTGAGGGTGGCGAACAGGATCATTCCATGGATGACAGCAGTCCTGAAATAAGCGAGGGAGATGACCGGGGGCTCACGGAGCGTATTCTGGAAATGATGGATCTCGAACCGGTCGATGCCGGGACGCTTTGCAAACGAAGTGGATTGAGCATGAGCGAAGTGTCCGGAGCGATTCTGCAGCTGCAGCTGGAGGGAAAAATCTCCGAGGTTTATCGCAGCTGCTATGCCAGAAATACGATTTAAACGAAACGATTTTATAACAAAAACGAAACGATTTTAAAACACTGCTACTTGCAACCTCGGAAAAAACGTTGTATAGTAGATGAGATTTTCCGCGCAGAAGATTAATCTGTGCATACGATGCGGCATACATCAGGCATGTATTGCAGCAATTTGGAACAGAGGATAGCACATGGCAAAGTATCTGGTGATCGTAGAATCACCGACAAAAGTAAAAACCATCAAAAAGTTTCTCGGATCGAATTATCAGGTAATGGCCAGCGGCGGGCATGTACGTGATCTTCCGAAGAGCCAGCTCGGGTTTGATCCGGAAAACGATTATGAACCGAAGTATATTACGATTCGGGGAAAGGGAGAGACCCTTGCGGCACTTCGTAAAGAAGTAAAGAAGGCCGATAAAGTATATCTTGCGACCGACCCGGACCGGGAAGGCGAGGCGATCTCCTGGCATCTGGCGGAGGCTTTAAAGCTCGATCCTTCCAAAATGTACCGGATCACCTTTAATGAGATCACCAAAACGGCTGTGAAGGAAGCTCTCAAGCACCCCAGAGCGATCGACATGGATATGGTCGATGCACAGCAGACCCGTCGGATCCTCGACCGCATGGTGGGATATCGGATCAGTCCGCTGCTCTGGACAAAAATTAAGCGGGGCTTAAGCGCCGGCAGAGTCCAGTCGGTAGCACTTCGGATCATCGGAGACCGGGAGGATGAGATCAACGCCTTCGTCCCGGAGGAATACTGGACACTGGATGCACAGCTGGGAATTGAAGGAGAAAAAAAGAGCATAACGGCTCATTTCTGGGGTGCTGATAAAAAAATGGCACTTTCCTCGGAGGAAGAGGTCGAGAAGATCTGCCAGGAGGTGCGGGAGGCGCCCTGGAAGGTCGAGGAAGTGAAAAAGTCGGAACGCACGCGGAATGCACCGCTGCCGTTTACAACCAGCACACTGCAGCAGGAGGCGTCCAAAGCACTGAATTTTTCCACCCAGAAAACGATGCGCATTGCTCAGCAGCTGTATGAGGGCATCGATCTTCCAGGAAGTGGAACGGTAGGTCTGATCACTTATCTGCGTACCGATTCCACCAGAATTTCAGAGGAAGCAAGGAATGCTGCGCATGCTTATATTTCACAGAATTACGGGGAAGCTTATGCAGCCGAGAATGTGAAAAAAGGAAGCTCCAGCCAGAAAATCCAGGATGCGCATGAAGCGATTCGCCCTTCCGATATCGGGAGGACGCCGTCTCTTCTGAAGGATGCACTGGAAAGAGACCAGTTCCGCCTTTATCAGCTGATCTGGAAACGCTTCACGGCGAGCCTGATGCAGCCGGCCCGGTTCGAGACCACCTCCGTGATGATTCGTTCCGGCGGGTATCGCTTCAATGTTTCTGCCTCAAGGCTGCTTTTCGACGGTTTCCTCAGTGTCTATTCCGAAGCGGATGAGCAGCGGGAGAAAAAGGGAAATGTGCTGACCGGGCGACTGGATGAAAGCAGTGTTCTTACGCTGGAGGATCTGGACAGGCAGCAGCATTTCACTCAGCCACCGGCACATTATACAGAGGCTTCTCTGGTACATACGCTGGAGGAACTCGGGATCGGTCGGCCCAGCACCTATGCTCCGATCATCACGACACTGCTGGCACGCCGGTATGTTCTGAAGGAGCAGAAGAACCTTTACATGACCGAGCTTGGTGAGGCTGTCAACGGCATGCTCAAAAAGTCCTTCCCGGGGATCATGGATGTGACCTTCACAGCCAATCTGGAATCTCTGCTCGACAGTGTCGGCGAGGGCAAGCTCGGATGGAAGGAAATTGTGCGCAACTTCTATCCGGATCTGGATGAAGCCGTGAATGCTGCCCAGCGCGACCTGGAAAAGGTGACCATTGCAGACGAAGTCACTGATGTTCTGTGTGACGAATGTGGCCGCAATATGGTTGTGAAATACGGACCGCACGGAAAGTTTCTGGCCTGTCCGGGCTTCCCGGAATGCAGATGCACGAAGCCGTATCTGGAAAAAGCAGGCGTGAAATGTCCGCTATGCGGAGGAGAAGTTGTGATCCGCAGGACGAAGAAGGGCAGAAGGTTTTACGGCTGTGAGAACAGCACCTGTGATTTTATGTCCTGGCAGAAGCCATCGCAGGTGCGATGCCCTGACTGTGGCAGCTACATGATCGAAAAAGGCACCAAATTACAGTGTTCAAACAGCAGTTGCCAAAAAGTTATCAGTAAATAAATACCGCTTAAAATTATTACGACAGGAGAGATAACCATGAGCAGCGTTCAGTTATTGGACAAGACAAGAAAAATCAATCAGTTACTGCACAACAATAATTCCGGAAAGGTTGTATTCAATGATATCTGTGAGGTTCTGACAGGTATTCTGCAATCCAGTGTGCTTGTGATCAGCCGGAAAGGGAAAGTGCTTGGCGTCAGTCACTGCCAGGGAGTGGAAAATATCCGGGAGATGATCACAGATACCGTAGGAAATTTTATTGATCCGGTACTGAACGAACGGTTTCTTTCCATCCTCTCAACAAAGGAAAATGTAAACCTGCAGACGCTCGGCTTTGAGGGCGAAAATGTGCAGAGATACTGTGTCATGATCAACCCGATCGATATCGCCGGGGAACGCCTGGGTACGCTTTTCCTCTATAAATCCGAGGGAATGTACGAAATAGATGACATCATCCTGAGCGAATACGGTACGACTGTGGTCGGCCTGGAAATGATGCGTTCCGTGAACGAGGAGAATGCAGAGGAAAGCCGAAAAATTGCCATCGTAAAATCAGCGATCAGTACCCTGTCCTACTCCGAACTGGAAGCCATTCTGCACATCTTCGATGAACTGGATGGCACCGAGGGAGTCCTGGTGGCCAGCAAAATTGCAGACCGTGTTGGCATCACACGCTCGGTAATCGTAAACGCCCTGCGCAAATTTGAAAGCGCCGGCGTGATCGAATCCCGTTCCTCCGGGATGAAGGGGACCTACATCAAAGTGCTCAACAACGTAGTGTTTGATGAACTGGATCAGATCCGCAAGGAAAAAGGAGCCAGAATGTAACCCGGTGTTCACATTCCGGCAAAAATACAAACCCGGCAGATGCTTCGCATCGCCGGGTTTTAAAATGCTGTCCCATTTCAGATGGCGTTTTGCACGATCAAAACATAAGGTATTAAGCGGCATTTCGTCTGTCCAGGAGATCAGGAATACTC
>CAMOSN010000111.1 GCA_946624935.1 uncultured Lachnospiraceae bacterium
TCGCCATGCGGATCTAAATGGGACAGGGGACGGTTCTCTGTCCCAATCAAAAAGGGGCATCTCTTGTTGTCTAAGAGTATGCTCCTTTTTATTATGTTTTTCCGCAAGCGGAACATGGGCGTTTTGGGACAGGGGACGGTTCCCTGTCCCACTTTCCTGTTTTATTACAGGTGCTGGTCTCGTTTGATTCTGTCATAGTGCCGAAGAAGCAGCGGTTCGATCGCGGCTGTCAGCTTCATGTCCAGGTTGAAGAAATACACCGTAAAGGTCACGATAAAGAACCCGGACGCAAACATCAGCAGGAATAACAGAAATTTCACTACTTTCTTTGTCATACTGTCACTTCTCCTCTTACCACGAGTTTCCGTCCTCCAGTACCTCAAGGGACGGATCCAGAGGCTCCTCCTGCATCACTGTCCGCATAAAGGTATTGACCTGATCCCGGACGCCCTGTCTTGACACAACGCGCGGGTCAAACAGCTGATGGTCGACCCACACCAGTGGGATCCCCAGCTCTCTGGCCTTATCCTCAAACAGTCCGTGCATACCGTCCAGGGCCTTGCAGGTAATGTGCTCCCACAGGATGATCATGTCCGCATTGAACATCTCCACATATTCAAAGAGTTCATCAAGCAGCACCCGGTATCCTCCATGGGTACGGTTGCGCATGATCATGTTCTCGGTGAGCCATGCCATGTCGTAGTAGGCCTTCTCCCGATTCTCGGGCGTGTCGGTCTCGGCGATCATTTCCGTATTGATCATGGAAAGCATATCCGTGAGCGGAACGATCCCCCAGCAGTTGAGAAGCCACACCAGAAAGTCCATGTAAAAATGGGACTGCACGCCCCACACGATCGCCCTGTGGCGATACTCCGGAGCGGCCATCTTATGCTTTGCATAGGCTTTCCTGGCAAGCTTCATGAGTTTTTTGTCGGCTTTTTCGAATTCCGGCACCTTGCCGCAGATGGCCATATAGTTGGTCTCCGTGTAAAGGGCCAGGTTGGAACCGAAGATCTGCGGATACTCGGTCCGGTTCATGTCGAGCCACTCATTGCGGGCGCGGGTCGCGATGTTGACTCTGCGCGCACACTCGAAGTAATACTCCCAGTCCCACTTCTCCCCGGTCTGCTCTTCGATGAATTTGATTGCTCTGCGGATCTCCTCCGCTGCATATTCCTGTACATCGTCCTCCCGGTGACGCAGAGGTGCCGGAAGCTGAAACACCGGAATCCCGTCTTCCTTCTCCAGCCTTCTGGAGATCACGCCGTTCCCGAGAAGCGATCCGTCGCAGGTCGTATTGCACTGAATCGCACATTTTCCCAGCACCGGCGCATCGTCATCGATCGATACTCCGGCCTCCGCCTCGGGCATGGGACATACATCGCCGGCAAGGCCGTATTCCTGTGCCACATCGATGTAATGCTCCGCCGCGTGCTGGTTGAGCAGCACCGACACATAGGTGGACGGCGTCTCTCTGCTCAACCCCTTCAGGGTAGGAAAGCCCATCATCACTGCCGTCATCTCGTTTTCATCCACGAGCACCACCTTGTCGGAAAATGCCTTGTCTTTTCCGATCCTGCGGTCCCCTCTGAACAGATTGTTCAGAAGCTTCGCCACATCGATGATGATCAGATCCTGCTCCGTGTGGCACATCCGCAGATATTCGCCGCGCAGGCCCTGGGTGTGCCGGTCCACCATCATGGGAACTGCCAGATAGTTTGCCATCCAGCGATACCGCAGCATGCCTTTGACATTGCGCGGAACCGCGATGAACTTCCCGAGGGTGAACATGATCCCCAGCCACCTGGAATAGTCGTACAGGGTGTCTTTTACGCCTCTCCATTCACGGCGTTTCCGGACCTTTCCGCCGGGCTTGTACAGATCGCCATATCTTATGTCTCCCCTGATCTTTTCAGGGTTTACCATCTTTTTTGCCTTTTTAACAGCCATCACTAATCCTCCTGCCGGAAGTGCATATCGGCATTCAAGCAACTATTCCCAGCCGCATTCAGGCATGGATCTTCTTGATCTCAATGCTTTCCATGAATGCCTGCACACGGGTACGCATCTGTCCCGAAGAGCCGATCGCATAGGGACGGTCCACCGCAAGTACAGGATAACCGTACTCCTCACGGAGGATATGGGAACCGAGCATCTTCTCATACGCCCAGGGATCACAGAACTTCATCTGCTGGTAAATGATTCCGTCCGCCTGATACTCCTTCGCGAGCGCATCCACGTACGACCGCCGCGCATCCATCTTCTCGGTGTTCATATACCGCGGGCATTCCCCCCGGTACATGTACTGCCTGCAGATCTGCGTCAGCGCATCCTCGTCTTCCGTCAGTACAATGGGATCACGCCCCGGCAGCGAGCCGTAGCAGAACCGGTCGGCACAGACAAATGCACCGCTCTCCTCCACCAGCTTGATAAAATCCGTGTCATCGATCTCCGAGCCGACCACAAGCACCCTGGCCTTGTACCAGGGCTTCGGGTCAGGCTCCCTGTGCCTGAGTTCCTCCAGCGTTTCTTCGAGCTTTTCCTCGATCAGATCCTTCGGAGCTGCATAGCTTGCAAGGGTGAGGACATTGTATTCATACCCGGTGATCACGGGATGCTCTCCCTTGCGGAATTCCCCGATGGCCCGGATCAGCTCGCAGATGCGGTTGTGCTGCGCCACTGCGCTGCGGATGGCGGCATCGCTTGTATCGACACCGTAGTGCTCCTGCAGGGGCTTTAAAATATGATTTTTACACTGCAGTACATACAGATCCAGGCCGTTGTAATCGGCCTTCATCGGGATCTCCATGTATTCGAAGAAGAAGCCTTCCTTATCTGCACCCATCGTCTTCAGGACTTCCATATTTTCAACGCATCGGTTGAGCATGGTGCATCCGTCCGGAGTGATCATGGCATCCAGGAAATTGAAGCCCCCTTCCAGCGCCCTCTCCAGCATGGCGCGTGAATACTCACACAGGAAGCTTGTCAGGTAATAGGTCCCCATTTCCATGGAACCCGTTCTGGGCGCACGAAGCCGGGCAGAAAAGCAGCCGGGCAGGTTGAGAAGCGGCTCGGGTACATTTTCACACATGTACCCGATGCACTTCCTGCCTTCACCCTGCGCCTGCCGGATCAGCGAATTGTTGGCCTCCTGCAGCAGATCTTCGAAATATATCAGATGTTTCAGATCTTTCAATTCGAAATCCTCCCGTTCATTCAGTGGGCAAAGGCAGTCTTATTTCTTGCGGGAAACCTTGTTGATCACGATCTTTCCTGCACGCTTCGCGGCATATCCGGCCAGCGGAAGGACCTTCTTATCGCAGCTGACCATCTTGCTTGCCCCAGGATGTGTGCGCAGGAGGTGGATCGCGTCAAATTTGCATCTGGTGGTGCACAGGCCGCAGCCGATGCAGCGGTTTTCGTCCACCTCGGTCGCGCCGCAGGACAGACATCTGCCGGCTTCCGCCTTGACCTGCTCCTCCGTCAGTACGCCCATATCGTTGCAGAAGGTCTTGAACAGCTCCGGATTGCGCTGCGGCTTCTGGCGCGGGGTCTTGTCCCAGCCCAGATCGATGAGTGCATCATCCTTATTCAGTTCCACGAATTCACGTCTGTCGCGGGCTACCCACATGCTGTTGCCCGGATGGACGAAACGGTTGATGGAATCCGCAGCCGCATGACCGACGCCGATTGCATCGATCACGAACTTCTGTCCGGTGAGTACGTCGCCGCCTGCGAAGATGTCCGGCTCCGCTGTCTGCAGGGACACCGGATCCGCCACGATCAGCCCTCTCTGGCTGAGCTCGACCTTCGTTCCCTCAAGCAGCTTGCCGTAATCCGGTCTCTGGCCGATGCAGAAGATCACCGTCGTGCAGGCCGCCTCCTCGGTCACTTCGTCATCGAACTTCGGATCAAATCTGCCCTGCTCGTTTTTAACGCTCACACACTTGCGGAAGCGGATCCCTGTGCAGCTGCCGTCCTTTGTCAGAACCTCCGTCTGTCCCCAGCCGGCATGGATCTCAATGCCCTCTTCCTCGCATTCGGTGCGGTCCTCCGGACCCATGGGCATCTCGTCATAGGACTCAAGGCAGTACAGCTTCACGCTCTTCGCGCCGCAGCGAACCACGGTACGGGCAATGTCCGCGCCAATGTTGCCGCCGCCGATCACCACAACATCTCCGGAAAGTTCTTTCTTATTCCTGAGGTTGACGTCTTTGATGAAATCGATGCCGGACATTACACCCTTCGCATCTTCTCCGGGCACCCGCAGGCTTCCGCCGCTCTGCAGGCCGATCGCAACATAGAATGCTTTATAGCCTTCCTCACGCAGCTGCTGGATCGTCACATCCTCACCCACATTTACGCCGCACTTGAACTCAACGCCCATCTCACGAAGCACGTCGATCTCCGCGTTCAGGACGTCCTTCTCCAGGCGGAAGGAAGGAATGCCGTGAAGCATCATTCCGCCGGGTGCCGGTTCACGCTCGAATACAGTAACCGGATAACCGTCCCTGCGCAGGAAATAGGCTGCCGTCATACCGGCAGGACCCGCACCGATGATGGCGATCTTGAACTCGTCGCCCCACATGCCGCCGTCATGCTTTTCACAGATCGGGATCAGACGCTTCTCGGCGTTCAGCTCCTGACGGGCAATGAATTTCTTGATCTCGTCGATGGCGATCGGCTGATCCACCTTGCCTCTCGTACAGGCGTCCTCGCATCTTCTGTTGCAGATATCGCCGCAGACTGCCGGGAACGGATTATCCTGCTTGATCAGCTCGAGGGCATCCTCATATCTGCCTTCCTTCGCCAGCTTGACATAGCCCTGGATCGCAAGATGCGCAGGACATGCCGTCTTACACGGCGCAGTACCGGACTCATAGCAGTGAATCTTGGCGTCCTCTCTGTAATTGTAATTCCATTTTGTGGCGGGCCAGTTCTTCGCATCCGGAAGCTCGCTCTTGGGATAGGTCACCGGACCCTTGCTCGAGCACAGTTTCTGACCAAGCTTGGCTGCGCCAACCGGACAGACTTCCACGCACTTGCCGCAGGCGACGCATTTATCCTTCTCCACCTTTGCGCGGTAAGCGGAAGCGGAAAGGTTCGGCGTATTGTAAAGCTGGGAGGTACGCAGTGCATTACATACGCCCGCCGCGCAGTTGCAGATGGCAACGATCTTGTCTTCCCCGTCGATATTGGTGATCTGGTGCACATAGCCGTGACGCTCTGCTCTCTCCAGAATCTCCAGCGCTTCCTCTTTCGTGATGTACCGGCCGATCCCGCGGTCATCCATGTATTCCGCCAGATCGCCCATGGCCATGCAGAAGCTGCCTTCGATCTGGCCGGAGCCCTCGCCGCGCATCGTCTGCTGCTTCCGGCAGGTACAGTCGCCCACGCCATATTTGTCATATTTATCGAGCCATTTTGAGATGTGCTCCACACTCACAGACTGGCTTTCCGATTCGATCGCCTTCTCGACCGGAATGACATGCATGCCGATACCGTTTCCGCCTTCGGGAACCAGCTGCGTGATCCCGCCGAGCGGAAGCTGCGTCATCAGATTGAAGAAGGTTGCAAGCTTCGGATGCTTGTCCACCAGAGGCTGCTGCATCATCATGAATTCCGCGGATCCGGGCACAAAGATCGGCAGCTCATACTGCTTGTGATGATCGGGATCCTTGGAGCGGGTCTGTTCGATGATGCCGATCCAGCGAAGATCCTCCACCATTTTTGTGGTATCCTCGATGGACATGTTGTTCATCTTGGCCAGCTCTGGAATCGAATACGGCGTTCTCAGCTTTTTGAAATTCAGGCAGAACTTCACCTGCTCTTTGTTCAGGATCTCATCGAGCATCCAGTACTCGGGATCCCCATAGTTC
Source organism: uncultured Lachnospiraceae bacterium (assembly GCA_946624935.1). Taxonomy (GTDB): domain Bacteria; phylum Bacillota; class Clostridia; order Lachnospirales; family Lachnospiraceae; genus Merdiplasma. Next base: position 5,880 of record CAMOSN010000111.1, read on the forward strand.
AGCCTGTGCGTAAACTTTTTGACATAGCGGTCCGTGATCAGAGTGGCCAGCTTCAGAACAAGCTTCGCCTTCTCGGGATCCTCCGGCTTGTAATTTGGATCCGGCCAGTAGTCATTTTTGTTGACCATCGGATCTCCGACTCTCCACTCTTCATACGATCTGGGCATACACATTCCTCCTTCTTTCTTTGCAGAAAAACAGATATATATATTTCAATAAAAAGTGGAAAAAATCCACAAAATCATTCCCACATTTTATCATACTATTATTCATTATACGAAAAATAATGAAGCTAAGCAAGCCCCGGAATTCCTTTATTCAAAGGAATTCCGGGGCCTGCTTCATACACGAACGCGGGAGCATTGATCCGATGACGATGAAGAATAAAGTGACATCCGCAGGCAGTACAGACATTGCCATGACCGCCCAGACCGGGGGAAGAAGCCCGGCGCCGGTGTTCTTCAGAAACTGTGCTCTGTCAGCCAGGCAACCGCATCCTCTACCATTTTTGTGATATCTCTTCCATCATCTGTAATCACTTCCTGCTTTTCCAGACCGGCATGGAAATCCACGTGCTCTGCTTCCGCAAAAGCGTTTTTCAGGTGCTTCCTCACTTTTGCCATCGTGATACACAAAACTCGTATCAAAATAAGTGTAACCTGCTTCCAGAAAAGCATCTACCATTTCATTCAACTGCTCAAAATCAAAATCCGTCGCGCCGGAGATCACCGGCAGCCGCATCATTCCAAAGCCTAAATTCTTCATGGGGATTCTCCTTCTCAATTCATTTGAAAGTCTGTTACCTCAAAACACTGTAGTCTTCATCCGAAACGGCTTCCAGCCATTCCGCACTGGTCTCTTCACCGGCCACTTCAACAGCAAGATGAGAGAACCAGGAATCCGGTGCTGCACCGTGCCAGTGCTTTACGTTTGCTGGAATGTTGATTACAGTGCCGGGCGTTATTTCAACAGGTTCCTTCCCCCATTCCTGATAATATCCTCTGCCGCCGACGCCAATCAGCATCTGACCGCCGCCGCTCTTCGCATGGTGGATATGCCAGTTGTTGCGGCACCCGGGCTCAAAGGTCACGTTATAGACCGGAACCTGCTCTGCTGAAACAGGAGCCAGATAGCTCTGCCCCACAAAAAACTGTCCGTAAGGATTTGGATCACCAATCGGGAAGAAGATGGCGTTCTGGTACCTGTCCTTCTCCGTCAGTACCGGTTCTTCTTCATTCCAGACATCTTTTGCCAGTCTGAAAACAGCCCAGCCCTTCGGCCATCCCACGTACATGGCGGCATGTGTAATGATGGCAGCGATCTCTTCCTTCGCCACACCATGAGCCTTCGCATTCTGCAGATGATAGCTCAGGGAGGAATCTGTGATCCCGGAAGCCATCAAGGATACTACTGTGACGATGCACTTAGTCTTGATGTCGATCGCTTCCTCATTCCATACTTCTCCGAAGAGCACATCATCATTCAGATGCGCAAACATCGGCGCAAATTCTCCCAGCTGGTTTCTTCCGGCAGTTTGAACGATCTTTTCAGCCATTTTCCTTTCCTCCTGTCACTTTCGTATTCTTTGCAGCTGCACGGTTTAATTCTTCATCGCGCAATGCCCACAAGCAAGTCTTGACCTCTGTTTTTTCTGACATTGTGTCAGCTTTTTTCATTATATAAGTGTCCTGACGTCATGTCAAGATGCTGTGTGGTAACATTTGCAGGCGGCAGAGTCAACCCTGTTATTCTCCTGCAGGGATCTGATCATTCAAGCTCTTGTTGCGATAATTAAGATTTGTCCTGAGAGAATATCCCTGCTGTTCCCAAAAGGCATTCGCTGTTTCATTGTCCTTAAAGACCAGGCCGAATATCTTCTGGATGCCTTCTTTCCGCAGGGCTTCCTCTGCAAGGGAAACCAGATGTCCCGCTATACCCATGCGCCGATAATCAGAGTTCACGCACAGATGATGAACGATTGCCCTGCGGCCATCATGACCGGTCAGGATAACTCCGATGATCCTGCCAT
>CAMOSN010000112.1 GCA_946624935.1 uncultured Lachnospiraceae bacterium
TTTTCGATCTTTTCGGATTATGCACAGTTCGACTGGTCCAACTTTGTGTTTAACCTGGTGTTCTGTGCCACGACCGCTACGATCGTATCGGGCGCGATGGCGGAGCGTACGCGTTTCCTTTCCTACTGCGTGTATTCCGCGGTGATCAGCGCACTCATCTATCCGGTCGAGGCCCACTGGACCTGGGGCGGCGGATGGCTCTCGCAGATCGGCTTTCATGATTTTGCAGGATCCAACTGCATTCACATGGTCGGAGGAATCTGCGCTCTGATCGGCGCTGCAATGGTCGGACCCAGGATCGGGAAATTCACGAGGAATAAAAAGGGTGAGGTCACGAAGGTTTCGGCATTTCCGGGACATAGTCTTCCCCTCGGCTGCCTTGGCGTGTTTATTCTCTGGCTTGGCTGGTATGGCTTCAATGGAGCGGCGGCTGTTTCCGTTCCGGAGATGGGCTCGATCTTCCTGACTACAACCATCGCTCCTTCCGTAGCAACGGTCGTGTGTATGGTCTTCACCTGGATCCGTTACGGCAAACCGGATGTGTCCATGTGCCTGAATGCATCCCTGGCTGGTCTGGTGGCGGTGACTGCACCGTGCGATGTATGCGATGCGTTCGGAGCAATTGTGATCGGTGCCGTGTCCGGCATTCTGGTGATTTTCGGCGTGTGGCTGCTCGACAATAAGCTGCATGTGGACGATCCGGTAGGCGCGGTTGCCGTGCATTGCCTGAACGGGATCTGGGGAACGATCGCGGTCGGCCTGTTTGCCACCGGCAGTGCTCCTGCCTTTGCAAGGGGAATCGGCGACGGGGTGAACTTTGGAGCAAATCAGATCGCAGGCGCCGGTCTGTTCTATGGCGGAGGCTTAAAGCAGCTCGGGATCCAGCTGCTGGGTCTTGGCGCGACTGCGGCATGGACCGCCGTGACGATCACGATCGCATTTATTGTAATTCGGGCGATCTTCGGTCTTCGCGTGAGCGAGGAGGAAGAGATCCTCGGACTGGACCGCACCGAGCATGGCCTTCCGTCCGCTTATGCGGGCTTCAGCATTGTGGATCTGTCCACCGGCATGGAGGTCAACGAGAACACCGACCTCGGGGAGGCGGATTACGATCAGGCAAGCAGCCTCAAGCGGGATGCGGCCGTGCCGGTAGTGCGCACAGAAACTGCAGGTGTGACGGAACACCGGACCGGCATGTACAAGGTATCAATCATCGCCAAGCATTCGCGTTACGAAAAACTTAAGAATGCGCTGAATGAACTGGGCGTGACCGGAATGACTGTGACGCAGGTGATGGGCTGCGGCATTCAGAAGGGCGCCGGCGAACGCTACCGCGGTGTAGAACTCGATGTCAACGTCCTGCCCAAGATGAAGATCGAAGTCATCGTTGGAAACATTCCCGTGGACGAAGTGATCGAGACCGCCAAGAAGGCACTCTACACTGGCCACATCGGAGACGGCAAGATCTTCGTGTACAACGTGGAGCGGGTGGTGAAGGTCCGCACCGGAGAAGAGGATCTGGCGGCACTTCGGGATGTAGAGTAAAGCGTAGACGAAGTCATGGAGACAGGCCCGACGGCTTACGTGAGATGGCGGACCTGTCCCCATGGCTCAGAAAGGAGGGAGTGAACATGGCAGCATTTGAACCGGTCCGGTCGGGCTTTGAACAGATGGATCTGGCCCTGGATGCGATCCGTCTGGGAGATAATGTCGTGTGGCAGGTATCTTCGCTGACGGAATTTCGGGTGATTGCACGAAGATTTGCCTGGCAGGCAATTCGTGACGGAAGGAATCTGATCTACATCCGGTTCGCCGGCCATGATCCGATCCTTCCCGAGATGGAGGGGCTGCGAATCTGTAAGATTCCGCTTTCCCATCGGTTTGAGACCTTCACGGTCGAGATCCACAATCTGATCGAGCGGGAAGGTTATGACGCTTTTTATGTGTTTGACTGTCTGTCCGAACTGGAGGAGGCGTGGGCGACGGATCTGATGATGGGTGACTTTTTCCATCTGACCTGTCCGTATCTGTTTTCTCTGGATACGGTGGCATATTTTCCGCTGATCCGCGGGAGACATTCCTTTGATGCGGTGAACAAGATCCGGGAAACGACGCAGCTTTTTCTTGATGTGCTGCCGGTGGAGGATGGGGCAAGGCTGATGTATGTCCGGCCCCTGAAGGTGTGGAGGCGGGAGACGGAGGAAATGCTCCGGCCGCACCTGTTCGATCCGGATACCGGTGGTTTTGCCCCGGAGACGGGCGGGGTCGAAATGAGCCATTATTACCGGCAGGTGAACCGGCGCAGCGTGGGCATGAACCCGAATATGGACAGCTGGGAGCGCTTTTTTGCGCGGACCAGGATCAAGTATGAGAATGGGCTGGATGTCGCGCCGGAATGCAGCCGCATCTGCGATATTATGCTCACGAGAGATGAGAGGCTGCGGAAACTGATCAAGCAGGTTTTCACGCCGGAGGATTATTTTGAGATCCATGACCGGATGATCGGGACCGGAATGATCGGGGGAAAGGCATGCGGGATGCTGCTTTCCAGAAAACTGGTAGAGCACTACCGACCGGAGATCTTCCCGAGAATCGAGCCGCACGACTCCTGGTATATCGGATCGGATGTGTTTTATACATTCATTGTGGACAACGGCTTCTGGGACCTGCGGGTGAAGCAGCGCACAAACGAGGGATATTTTGCGCTCGCCGGGGAGAGTGCGCAGAAGTTTGTGGAGGGATCGTTTTCAAAGGAGATCGAGGCAGAATTTCTCCGGATCCTTGAATATTATGGAAACACTCCGGTGATCGTCCGCTCCAGTTCCATTCTGGAGGACGGCTTTGGAAATGCGTTTGCCGGAAAATATGATTCGGTCTTCTGCGCCGGGACCGGCAGCCTTGCAGAGCGCCTCAGGGTTTTTGAAGACGCGGTCCGGACGGTATATGCCAGCAGCATGAGCCTGTCGGCGCTCGATTACCGGAAACGGCGGGGGCTGGACGCGCGGGATGAACAGATGGCGATCCTGGTGCAGCGAGTCTCGGGCTCTCTCTATAAGGACTGTTTTCTTCCGTGTGCAGCAGGGGTTGGCTATTCGCTCAGCCCGTACCGGTTCAGCGCGGATCATCCGGATGGAGGGATGCTGCGGCTGGTGATGGGCCTGGGGACGGCAGCGGTGGACCGGCGTACCGGCTCCTATCCGAGGATGGTGATGCTGGAGGACCCGGACAGAGTCCTTCTGACGTCGTCGGCCGAGCGGCATCAGTTTTCCCAGCGTCTGATCGATGCGGTGGACCTGAAGAGCGGAGAAGTGGAAGGCGTCTCCCCGGAAAGCATTCGGAAAAAGCTGCCCTCTTATCTGACGCGCATGCTCCTTTCCCATGACTGGGATACCGAGCGGGAGCTGAAGGAACGGGGAATGGACCGGGATATTCTGTATGTGTCCTGTGAAGGGCTGGTGAAGAACCGGTCGGTCATGGAGGATATGAAGCAGATTCTGGAGCTTTTGCAGGAGTGCTATCAGAATCCCGTGGATATCGAATACACGATCAATATCGCACCGGATGGGGAATATGTCATTGACCTGCTGCAGTGCCGTCCACTCTCGCTGACGAGGGAGGGCGACCGGATCGAGATGCCAGAGGCCGCACCGGAACGGATCATCCTGGAGACGGTGAAAGTGTCGATGGGCTTTTCACGTTCGTTTGCGGCAGATGTGGTGGTCGTCATTGATCCGATCCGGTACTATCAGATGCCGTACCGGGACAAGCCCATGGTCCGGGACGTGCTGTCCGCAGTCAACTGGAAGCTGCGCGGAATGCATAAAAAAATGGTGCTTCTCACACCCGGCAGAATCTGCACATCATCGCCGGAGCTGGGCGTTCCTTCCGCCTTTTCGGATATCAGCGAATTTGAACTGATCGGGGAGGTTTCCGAGACAGAGGCAGGGTATCTCCCGGAGCTCAGCTACGGAAGTCACATCTTCCAGGATCTGGTGGAGGCAGAGATTCTTTATACGGCGGTGTTCCGGGATGGCAGTACGCTGCGTTACCATCCGGAGCTTCTTTCGGTATTTCCGGATGAACTGGCGAGTTACACCAGTCATGCGGAACAGCTTTCCGGCATTATTCACGTGTACGGCACAAACGGAAAAGTGATGCTTTATTATGACATGTCTCAGGAGCATCTGATGCTCTTGCTGAAATAGTGGGACCTGTCCCCAATGGTTCCATTTCAGAGAAGATCGGCATCCTCAGGGAGCGTCAATTCGGCCTCCCGCAGCCGGAAGCGGGCGGACTGCATGCGGTTTTCCTCGAGAAAGTCCTTCACATAATCCCGGAAAGCATCTGCCAGATCGGAAATGACGGAACCGCGGGAGGACACGAGGACATATTCCGCATATTTCGCCGGCTGTGTGATCAGCTTGACGGAGACATGCGGGTTCGGAGTATACGTGGACTGGGGGAAAATGCACACGCCCACGCCCTGTTCCACAAGGGAAACGGCGTCGACATAATGAGAAGTTTTACAGCAGATCCGGGGAGAGAGCTTTTTCTGGGAAAACCAGTGCTCGATTGCCGTGACCCGGAAGGTCCGTTCCGGAATGATCAGGGGAACATCCGCAAGCTCCTCCAGGCGCACTTCATTTCCTTCGGCAAGTGCAAGCGGATGCTCGCGGGGAATGATTGCGACCCAGGGAGTACGACCGACGGTTATCCCGTGCAGAAGTTCCGGATTGTACGGCGCTGCGATGACTGCAAGATCCAGCAGATGATGGGAGAGCTGATCGAGCAGATCGTCGCTGCTTCCGCTGCGTACCGTGTAGGTGACCAGTGGAAATTCCTCCGAAAAGCCCCGAATCCATCGTGAGAGCAGGAATGGGGCTCTTCCCTCCACCACACCGATCCGCAGCTCGCCGCTTAAGAAGGTTTCATAGTTCGAGATCTCCTGACGGGTGTGCTCCGCCAGCTCCAGGATCTGCTGAGCACGCTTGAGCAGGATCGTGCCGGCCGGGGTGAGGGTCAGGCCTTTTTTGCTGCGAATGAACAGCTGCGTGCCCAGCTCCTCCTCGAGCTGGCGGATCTGACTGCTTAATGGCGGCTGGCTCATGTTGAGCAGGGCAGCCGCTTTTGTGATATTGAGTTCCCCGGCAACCGTGATAAAGTAGGTTAATGATCGAAAGTCCATAATCATACCTCATAGAACAAAGTCCGTAAGCGGACTTCAACTCCCCCAGCCCCTCCGTCTTTAGAGGAGCGCAGCCGGACTTTGGCGCGCGAGCGGGAGCACGAAGTGCTCTTCCTCTCCGCGAGCTGCGCATCCCCCGGAGGGTCTTTCTCATAGGAAATTCGTCGGAATTTCCTATGAGAGAACGGACAAAGGGGCTGGTCACACCATGTGATCAGCCCCTTTGCCTGTCAGTATTATGCCACGCATAGTGCGGGACGGTCAAGATATAAAAGTAAGTGTTTTTTCGCAGTGGGACAGAGAACCGTCCCCTGTCCCATTTACACGCCGCTCGCCCCATAGTTGGAGAGCACCCGGGCGGAGGGATCGGTGACGTTGCAGCCCTCCCAGTCGCGGTTGGGCATCCAGAAGTCGGCGACCATCTCCGACTGACCGGGGTAGTATTTTTCAAAGATCTCGCGGTAGAGCAGGGATTCCTTGGTAAAAGGTCTGGCGTGTTCGTACCGGCTGCACCGGGCTTCAAATTCGGCGTCGCTGTAGCAGGTATCGGCGTAGGCAATCAGGTCGTCCCGGAGGGAGTGGCCGACGGCGTCGGAGAAGGCGGCTTTTTCCCGCATGAGGATGCTGTGCGGAATGAGTTCGTCCTTTTCGAAGGCGTGCCGCAGGAGATATTTCCCGATGCCGTAGTGGTTGCGCTTCATCTCCGGGTCGATGTGCATGACGTAGTCGACGAATTCCAGTCCGCCGAAGGGCACCCGGGCCTCGAGGGAGTTGACGGAGATGCAGCGGTCGGCGCGCAGTACGTCGTACATGTGGATCTCACGGATGCGCTTTTGGGCTTCCTTCTGGAAGGCCGCGGCGTCCGGAGCGAAATCGGTGTATTTGTAGCCGAAGAGCTCGTCGGAGATCTCGCCGGTGAGGATGACGCGCACGTCGGTGTTCTCATGGATCCATTTGCACACGAGGTACATGCCGATGGAGGCACGGATGGTCGTGATGTCGTAGGTGCCGAGGGCATGGATCACGTCCTCGAGAGCGCCGATGACATCATCACGGCTGATGATGACCTCGTGGTGTTCGCTGTGAATGTAGTCGGCGACCTCGCGGGCGTATTTCAGGTCGATGGCATCCTGGTCCATGCCGATGGAGAAGGTGCGCAGAGGCCGGGACAGCTCCTTTGCGGCGATGCCGCACACGAGAGAGGAGTCGAGGCCGCCCGAGAGCAGGAAGCCGACGGGAGCGTCGGCATCCAGACGTGCCTTCACGGCATGGATCAGCCGGTCATGGATCCCGGCGCAGATGGTTTCGACGCCGGCGTCATGAAAGAAGGATACATCGGCCGCGCAGTCTGCGTAGCATACAAAGCGGCCGCCTTCGTAGTAATGTCCGGGCGGGAAGGGCCGGATGGCGGCACACACCCCGACCAGGTTTTTCGGCTCGGAGGCGAACAGGATGGCTCCTGCCGCATCATAGCCATAGTAGAGAGGGCGGATGCCGATGGGATCGCGGGCCGCGATGAAGCTGCCCTGTGCGTGGTCGTAGAGCACCAGCGCAAACTCGGCGTCGAGCATGGAGAACATGGCTGTACCAAGTCTTTCGTAGAGCGGCAGCAGAATCTCGCAGTCGCTCTCCCCGGCGAAGGAATAGCCGAGATGGATCAGGTACTCCTTCAGGGCACGAAAGCCGTACAGCTCTCCGTTGCATACGCAGGCATTCTCGTGGAGCACAAAGGGCTGCATGCCGGCTTCATTGAGCCCCATGATCGAGAGCCGGTTGAAGCCGAGCAGGCCGTCTCCGGTATCAAGGGTGCGCGACTGGTCGGGCCCCCGGGATGCGGTGCGCGATAGCAGCTCCTCAAACAGAGCCGGATCGGCGTCTTTGCTGCAGTATGCAAGGATCGAACACATAATCTCATCTCCTGTTCAGTTGTATGTTCATCTGTACATTGAAAGTTCCACGGAAATTGACTCCTAAATGCATGCACCTGAAATACCATCGGGGATTTCGAATTTTCAGCATTATTTCATAACAAAAACCGCAAGTCAACCGTCCATCCATATCGAAAAGCTATGCATCATGATACGAAAACGAAATAGGCACCTGCTTGACGGTGCCTGCCCGGATATGGTACAAATTGTTTCGATAAGCAAGGGCGCTTTGAAGAGGAAACTCTTTAAGGCGTCCTTTTGCCGTTTCCGGGGCGTTTCTGGGGCAATTCAGAAGAAGAGCTCCTTAAGCTCCTTAAGCTCCGGCTCCGGTTGGTAGTACTTAAGGCAGGCAGCATTTAAAGCTGGCAGTACTTAAGTCGTGATGAGATTCAGTCAAGGAGGTCAGGCTGTTATGGAAAGAAGAGAAAGCGTTCCGGAAATGTACGGAAGTTATGTATTTAATGACCGGGTGATGCGTGAGCGGCTGCCCAAGGATGTGTACAGGGCTGTTCATAAGACGATTGAAAACGGGACACATCTGGAGCTGGATGTGGCGAACAGTGTGGCCGCTGTGATGAAGGAATGGGCGATCGAGCACGGAGCTACACATTTCACCCACTGGTTTCAGCCGATGACCGGCCTGACAGCGGAGAAGCACGACGGCTTCCTCTCGCCGGAGCCGGACGGCAGTGTGATCATGGAATTCTCCGGGAAGGAGCTGGTAAAGGGCGAGCCGGATGCCTCCAGCTTCCCGTCGGGCGGCCTGCGGGCGACCTTTGAGGCCAG
>CAMOSN010000113.1 GCA_946624935.1 uncultured Lachnospiraceae bacterium
AGGTCTTCAAGGTTGGCGAAGAGCTGGAAGTTCTGATCAAGGACATCAACGGCGAAAAGATCGCCCTCAGCCTGAAGTTCCCGGAGAAGAACCCGTGGCTGAACGCTTCCGAGAAGTTTGCAGCAGGCAATATCGTAGAAGGCCGTGTTGCACGTATGACCGATTTCGGCGCATTCGTAGAGCTGGAGCCGGGCGTGGATGCACTGCTTCACGTTTCCCAGATCTCCCACGAGCATGTTGACAAGCCTTCAGATGTTCTGAAGACCGGCCAGCAGATCACCGCCAAGATCGTTGAGTTCAACGAAGCTGACCGCAAGATCAGCCTGAGCATGAAAGCTCTGGAGAATTCCGCACCGGTCGATCGCGACGATGAGGAATAATTCCGAACAATAAGAAAACAAAAGAGCTGCCGCCTGATTTCAGGCGGCAGTTTTAGATTCTGTACGCATGGCGGACGCGCCTTGTGGCTGAGTTAAATGGGCGCTTTTTCTGAAACTGCGTTGAGTCAAAAGGGACACCCCTCTGGTTCACCCCACATGCTCCTCAAGCAGCATGGCAGTGTACTGTCTCAGGAATACATTGTCCGGCTCATCCGAGAACAATGTCTGCGGCAGCTCCAGAAAACGGATGGGATCCTGCCATGTACGGCGGTAGGCGGGGAGAAAACCCCCGTCTTTTTTCTGCGGCAGGAACAGCGCTTCCTTCGGAATGTAGCAGTTCTGCCTGGTGGCTTTGACCCGGTGGGCACTGTCCACGTACACGGCGACACTTTTGTGGATCGCCTGATCTTCGAGGGGCAGATAGTAGTAGTCACGATAGTTTTCAAAGAAGTAACGCAGTCGGCCCTGCAGGACCGGCACGAGGAGCTGTGCCTGCGTACCGGTTACGGTCAGTGTGCTCAGTTCTCCCTGACGATGCACACTGACCGGTACCTGATCCGGAAGCATCAGCCGGATCGTGAAACGATCGATGCATTCGAGGTCGTCGGCCCGGGACGGCAGGGCGTCGGCAGGAACCGCCGGGAGCCGGAGCGGTTCGCTGACGTTGGACTGCGTGTGGATGCAGGAGATCTGCCGGATGCAGGGGTCCGTCCCGCCGGTTTCCGGGTCCGCCATACCGACCTGTGTAAGCGGGAGGTAGGTAAGCAGGGAAATGAGCGGGAGCATTCCGGTCAGGTCCTCTCTGTTATGGAGCATGAGCGCCTGAAGGTCCTCCGGGGAACGTGCGTGCTGCCATTGCCGGTATACTCCGATCAGCTCACCGCCGGTGAACGGATCCTCGCGAGTGAGATTCAAAAACTGTTCCAGGGCCTTCTGGTTTAGATGCTTCAGTCCCAGAAGAGTTTTCAGCGGCCGGATGCTGCGGTAGAGGTCAAGGGAGAGGAGCGCATCCAGCGGGCAGGGCAGCTGGTGCGCTGCATATTTTTCACGCAGATAGGGCAGATCAAACCGCTCGCCGTTGAAATGGATCAGTGCCCTGTACGGGCGGATGAAGGCTGCCAGTACACGCAGCAGTCCCTCCTCCTCGGCGGAGGTTTCTGCCATCCACTGTATCGTATTCCAGCCTTCACCGGTGGCATAGAGGACACCGATTATATACAGCCGGGAGGTACTGGCTTTCAGCCCGGTGGTTTCAATATCGATAAAAACGGATGTTTCCGGTCGGACCTGACCGGGAAAAGGCCAGGGCAGGTCCGGCACGCCGACGGAATGCTTTTGTGTGATCATCGCAGGTTCCTTTCAGAGTTCCTTTTCGATTGTCGGAGCTTGCCAAATGCTCCGCTTATCAGTATATCACAATTGCATGAAGAAGGGGATTGTGATACACTGTGCGTCAGAGTTATAGCCCATGCAGGCGAAAATGAATGGAGGATTTCAATGAATAAACCGGTATTAGTGATTATGGCAGCAGGACTGGGCAGCAGATACGGCGGATCCAAGCAGATCGATCCGGTGGATGATCAGGGGCATATCCTGATGGATTTTTCCCTGTATGATGCCCGGCAGGCCGGGTTTGAGAAGGTGATCTTTATCATCCGGGAGGAACACAAAGAGGTGTTCGACGAGATGATCGGAAAACGGATCGCGGATCACATGGAAGCAGCCTATGCATTCCAGGAGCTTACGGATCTGCCGGAGGGCTTTGCGGTTCCCGAAGGACGCACGAAGCCGTGGGGGACCGGCCACGCCGTACTGAGCGCTGCAGCGCAGATCGACGGCCCCTTTGCTGTGATCAATGCGGATGATTACTACGGACGGGAAGCTTTTTCGCTGATCTACGACTATCTTACGACCCATCAGGACGATGAGAAGTACCGCTATGCGATGGTGGGATATCAGCTGGGCAATACGCTCAGTGATACAGGACATGTCGCCAGAGGCGTATGCGAGGTGAATGCAGAAGGCTATCTGCAGGAGATCACCGAGCGCACGAGAATCATCTGGCAGGGAGAAGGCGCTGCGTGGTCGGAGGATGACGGTACGACCTGGCATGCGATCGACCCGATGACACCGGTCTCCATGAATCTCTGGGGATTTTCGGGAAGCTTTATGCAGGAGCTTCAGGCGGGATTTCCGCAGTTTCTTGCTGCGAACCTGCCGGTCAATCCGCTGAAATGTGAATACTTCCTTCCGTCAGCAGTGGACCGTCTGCTGCAGGAGGGCAAGGCAAGTGTCCAGGTGCTGCGCACCGGCGAGAAATGGTTCGGCATGACCTACAAGGAGGACCGCGCACAGGTGATCCGCATGATCGAAGAGAAGAAGCAGGAAGGGTTCTATCCGAAGAGCTTCTGACTGATAACCGAAAAACAGGAGGGCCAGGTGCCCTCCTGTTTTTCGGTCATTTCTCTTATCTTTATCGTTTATCCTTTTCGACAATTCTTACGACAATTCTTTGCGACAATTTCTTCGGACGAAACCTTAAGAGCGCCCTGTCCATTATCCCTGTCCGTTTGCGACGACAGGGGTGGGACGCCGCTGGTCAAATACGGATGCCGGGTCGATCAGTGCATTCAGCACATCGGTCTGGCCGGTCGAGGCCTGATACAGCATGTAGCCGTCCATATTGATGCGCCCCTGCCGCACATAATCTCCGCGGATCTGTACCCAGTAGGGGACGGAGCCGTCCACGTTGCAGTAGAAGTAGTAACCGGCGCTGCGGTAATAGTTGTACTTCGGATTATCCGGTGCGTAGTCCTGCCAGTCTCCGATATCATTGCCGTGGGCAAAGATGATGGTATCGACCGGGCCGACGACATTCTGTACATTCTCGACCCATTTTTCATTGTCGGTTTTGAGCTTGTCGGCATCGGCGCCTGTAACAGAGATGTGTCCCCAGGTGTGACTGGCAAATTCCCAACCCTCATCCTTGATGGCCTGGGCGATGATCTGTGCCTGGGCAATATCCTCCTGGCGGCTGAAATCCGGATGTGCCTCCAGCCATGCGGCCTGGTCACTGACCAGATGCTGCCTTACTTCATAATCGATATCCGTACGGTATCCGAACACACCATTATAGCCGGTAAGGGCGATGAGCCCGCGGGCACCCTTGTATGCGCCGTCCGGATGTTCACGCAGGAAGGTGTTCAGGCGGGGAACCACATCGTAGTCGCCTACGCTTACCGTGCCGTCCGCTGCCTCATACTGACATTTCACCAGGCCTTCCTCATTCAGCACCAGCTTTTCCGGGAAGCCCGCCGGCTTATAGGAATGATAGTAGGACAGATCATCCACAGAAAGCACGATCGCTTTCTTGCCGGGCGGAAGCATCAGGTGGCTGTTCGGCTCGAAGTGCGGCGTGCCGTCCTCGCCGGTCGTTTCCACCACCAGGTCGCGCAGACGCACATATACATACCCATTGTCATAGAGCTGCTGTGTGATCTTGTCAAATTCCTCGATGGTCGTCATCCAGGCATTCATGCCGTCCACCGTGGACTGTCCGAGCACGGACACATCAAAAGCCCGGTCCGTATCATTGATCAGAGAGTGGTAGAAAATGTGCGGAACACTGTTCACATCCACGGCGACGCAGGCATCCCGCTGCTGCTCGTAATCGGCAATGGCTAAGGAAAGCACACTGTCATTTTCATATCCGGGAACGTTCTGCAGCAGTGCAATAGCCCCGTCATAGTCATATCCGGCTGCCAGCAGGGCGGCCTGCTCCAACACACCATCAGCATTTTCGACCGTAAGCGTCCCGTTTCCCTGTGCACCGCCATTTCCGGCTTCGTTTTCCGCGGCGTTGCCATCCGCCTGGGCAGCCGCTCCATCCGCCGCACCGTCATCCGAGGCTGCAGCGTTCTGCACGGCTGTGTCAGACGCCTGGGCCCCTGCACCGCCATCTGCTGCCATGCCATCCGCTGTCACCGCATCCGCGGCACTGCCGTCCGAATGCGCAGCGCCTTCATCATCCGCATTCTGCTCAAGCGTCGAGGCAGCCTCGATCGCTCCCGCGGCATCGGTTACCGCTGCGCCGCCCTGCTGCTGTGAAGAAGAGCTTCCGATCTGCGGCAGGAAGGACAGATTGATCGTCCCCTTGCGGACCAGGTAGCTGGTGATGAGAGCGGCGCCTCCGATCACAAGAACCGAGAAGAAAATAACACACACACGAAGCAGAAGAATCTGCCGCCTGCGTTTCCTCACGCGCTGCGCACGGCGCTGCTCGCGGGTCAGGCCGTCATCATAATCATAATAATCATCATATTTTTTTCCCATGAACAGATTTCCTCCGTGGATCATTGGATTTTTGGTCTAATGATATCATTCGGAGTTTTGTTCTTCAAGTACGGATGCAGGCACATCATAATCTTTCATGAAACCACGGGATAAATGTTGAATAAATTAGAGAATAGTCCTATAATTAACGCGCAAGTAATTAAATAAAGCAGAATAGTCAGTTTAAACTAACCGTCCGGCTTCTTTTTCCGGCTGTCTTTTTGTATCACAATATGATGGCCGATCAATAACCGGCGGGCGATCCAAATAGAGAAGCAGACTTCGGCGGAAATGTTTGATCTGAGGAAAGGTGGTGAACGGAACAGATTATTATCAGATGCTTGTGAAGGAAGCAGAAATAAAAAACGTA
The DNA here is from genome assembly GCA_946624935.1 of uncultured Lachnospiraceae bacterium. Classification (GTDB taxonomy): domain Bacteria; phylum Bacillota; class Clostridia; order Lachnospirales; family Lachnospiraceae; genus Merdiplasma. Next base: position 5,083 of record CAMOSN010000113.1, read on the forward strand.
CGGTGACCAGCGTTTTTTGAAACACGGGAGGTGTTGTGACATATGGGAAAACTGAATGAAGTGGCGGAGAAAAAGATCCGGGAGATCTGCGGCCGTTACAAAAATGAAAATACTCCTCTGATGATGATCCTCAGCGACATCCAGAATGAATACGGTTATATTCCGCTGGAAGTACAGGAGGTTGTTTCGGAGGAGACGGGAATTTCTGTCGCTGAGATATATGGCGTTGTAACGTTTTACTCCTTCTTTTCGCTCACGCCGAAAGGGAAATATGTTATCGGCTGCTGCCTGGGGACAGCCTGTTATGTAAAGGGCGGACAGCAGGTGATCGATAAATTCAGTGAGCTGCTGCATATTGCTCCGGGAGAAACCACGGAGGACGGGATGTTTACGCTGGATGCGCTGCGGTGCATCGGCGCCTGCGGGATCGCTCCGGCTGTGACCATCAACGGGAAGGTGTATCCGAAGATGACGGCGTCCAAGGTCAATGAGGTGATCGCCACTTACCTGATCGCCGAGGAGAAAGCGAAGAAGGAGGTGGACGGAGAATGATCAGAACGAAAGAAGAGCTCAACGAAAATATTGCTGCATGTACAAAGTGTCTTGCGGACAAGATCAGCGGCGCGGACGGAAAACGGCATGTCGTTCTGTGCGGCGGTACCGGCTGTCTGTCCAATCATTCCCATGAAATCAAAGAACGCTTTGATGAAGTCCTGCAGGAGAAGGGGCTCACGGATAAAGTCACCGTCAATCATGTAGGATGCTTCGGCTTCTGCTCCGAGGGCCCGTTCGTCAAGATCTACCCGGAGGATACCCTCTACCGCATGGTTGCGATCGAAGATGTGGAAAAGATCGTAGAGCAGGATCTCATGGGAGGCGTGGTCGTGGAGGAGCTTCTGTATGAAGAACCCTCTACCGGAGAAAAGGTCTCCAGGCAGGATGACATCAATTTCTATAAAAAACAGCGCAGAGTAGCGCTTCACGGCTGCGGCGTCATCGATCCGGAGAATATTCAGGAAGCGCTCGGCATGGGCGGTTTCCAGGGCCTTCGAAGAGCACTGGGCATGAGCCGTCAGGAGGTCATTGACGAAGTCCTCGCAGCTGGGCTTCGCGGCCGCGGCGGTGCAGGATTCCCAACCGGAAGAAAATGGCAGTTTGCCTACAATTCCCAGGGCGATGAAAAGTATGTCGTGTGCAACGGCGACGAGGGTGACCCCGGCGCATTCATGGACCGCAGTATCCTCGAAGGAAATCCGCTTGCAGTCATCGAGGGTATGGTGATTGCGGGCTATGCCATCGGCGCGTCCAATGGCTATTTCTATGTACGTGCGGAGTATCCGATCGCGGTCAAGCGTCTGCGCATCGCGATCGCCCAGGCGAAGGAGATCGGACTGCTCGGCGAGCACATTCTCGGCACGGATTTCAGCTTCGACTGTCATCTGCGTCTGGGCGCCGGTGCATTCGTGTGCGGTGAGGAGACCGCTCTGCTCAACTCCATCGAGGGTAAGAGAGGCATGCCGCGTCCGAGGCCGCCTTTCCCGGCTGTCAAGGGACTGTGGGGCAAGCCGACGATCATCAACAATGTCGAGACGTTGGCCTGCGTTCCGTTCATCCTGCGGGAAGGCGCGGAGGAATTCGCGAAGGTCGGCACGGAGCGCTCCAAGGGCACCAAGGTGTTCGCACTCGGCGGCAAGGTCAACAATGTCGGTCTGGTGGAGGTGCCGATGGGCACGACGCTGCGCGAGCTGATCTACGATATCGGCGGAGGCATTCCGAACGGCAAGAAGTTCAAGGCGATCCAGACCGGCGGTCCTTCCGGCGGATGTCTGACGGAGGAGTTTCTCGATGAGCCGATCGACTTCGACAATCTGGTGGCGAAGGGCTCCATGATGGGCTCCGGCGGCGCGATCGTGATGGATGAAGACAACTGCATGGTGGACGTGGCCAAATTCTACATGGAGTTCATCTGCGACGAATCCTGCGGAAAATGCTCCCCCTGCCGGATCGGCACCAAGAGAATGCTGGAGATCCTGACCCGCATCACCGAGGGGAAGGGCACCATGCAGGATCTGGAGGATCTGGAGGAGCTGAGCCAGACGGTAAAGACCAATTCACTGTGTGCGCTGGGCCAGACCGCGGCCAATCCGGTCAATTCGACCCTGTCGCATTTCAGAGACGAGTATCTGGCGCATATCGTGGACAAAAAATGTCCGGCTCATGTGTGCAAGGCTCTGATGGAATACTATATCGATCCGGACAAGTGCATCGGCTGCCGCCTGTGCGCGAAGGGATGTCCGGTGGACTGCATCAAGAAGACGGATTACATTGCGCCCGGACACAAGCTGGTATCCCTGCATATTGATCCTGAGGCGTGCGCGAAATGCGGCTCCTGTATCACGGTATGCCGTATGAATGCGATCAGCAAGCGATAGGAAGGAGGGAAGAGCATATGTCCATCATCAACATTAAAATAGAGGGAATCCCCTATCAGGTGGAGGACGGATTGACGATCCTGGAGGCTGCAAAGGCCTGCGGATATGAGATTCCTTCCCTGTGTACCTTCAATCACGGTGAGTGCAATGCCGGCTCCTGCCGCGTATGTCTCGTGGAAGCGACCGGTGCCAGAGGCCTGGTGGCCAGCTGCGTGTACCCGGTAGCGGAGGGCATGGAGATCCGTATCGGTTCTCCGGCAGCAGTCAAGGCAAGGAGACACAGCGTGGAGCTGCTGCTTTCCAACCACAACAAGAACTGCCAGCAGTGCGACAAGAACGGC
>CAMOSN010000114.1 GCA_946624935.1 uncultured Lachnospiraceae bacterium
CGATTACCTGCAGATAGCTTCGAGAACACATCCAGCTCACTCAGCTCTTCCTCCCGCTCAAAAAAACCCGGGGAAATGTAAAAAATGAGCCGTTCATACAGTGAATCGTCATGGATCACCGGGCGATGGATCTGCCCCGCTCCGACCAGGACAATATCTCCCGGCTGCAGAGCATACTGCTTTCCCTCGATCACATAGCTCACATTTCCCGAAAGGAAAATCAGCAGCTTGTGAAAATCGTGATAATGAAAGGGGATCTCCCTCTTTCGCGCATCCACATTATGAAACAGGCGGAAATCCTCCCGCAGATATCCTGATTTGCGATAATTCTCATTCATGATATACACCGTCCCCTGTTTGACTCTATGGCTCAGTATCGCACACTTTCCAAGAAATGAAAAGCACTATATGCAATATATTTGGCATTAAATCGCATTTTACATTTGAAATAGTATGATATTCTATAGATGCATAGAAACGAAGCAATCTGTCCAGCGAGGAGAACACCACTATGGATCCTATTCTTCTGAAATACCGCGGAAATGATAATGAATATCTGATTTACGATACGGGAAAATTTCAGTCTGCTCTGGCACCACGTGCTGTTCGTTCGCTGTGTGCGCGTAATTTCGGGCTGGGTACCAAGGGCGTGATGGTCGGACCCATCGCCGAGAATGGCAGACTTGTAATGAAGATCTACTCGCCCGACGGCGAAGAGAAGCAGATGGAGAAGGATGCGCTTGCAGCCGGTCACCGTTTCCTGCAGGATGCAGGATATATCCCCTCCGGGACGGAGCGCAGTCAGGCGGAAAGCACTTCAAGAGCCTTCGCCGTCGGAAAGATCTTCCTTTCCGAAGAATTTGTGAAAACGTATCTGAGGACAGCGTGAGAGGGCGCTGTCCTTTTTCTTGTTTTCGGACTTTATTGGGCATATAATATTGGAAGAAATCAACCGGACTGAAACAAAGCGCCATACCACATGTGCAGCAGCACGAAAACAGCTGGAAATACAGCATAAAAGCATTAAAAGGAGAGAAATACGCATGGCACTTACAAATGAACAATTGCTGGCACAGGCCTGCGAAGCCCGTACCCACGCCTATACCCCGTATTCCCACTTCCAGGTCGGAGCAGCGCTTCTGACGAAGGACGGAAAGGTGTATCAGGGCTGCAACATTGAAAACGCCGCCTATGGTCCCTCCGTATGTGCTGAGCGCACTGCCTTTTTCAAGGCGGTTTATGAGGGAGAGCGCAATTTCGACAGAATCGCCATCGTCGGAGGAAAAGAAGGGAGCGCCCCCAATCAGACCTGTGCTCCCTGCGGCGTGTGCCGTCAGGTCATGATGGAATTCTGCGATCCCGACAGGTTCTGCATCATTCTGGCCGACGGGAAGGGCGGATGTGCCGAGTATACCCTGCGGGAGATTCTGCCCCTCGGCTTCGGACCGCAGAATCTTGCCTGACAAAAACACAAGAAGAATGGAAGGACGTGCAAATGAAAAACACGTGTCTGATCATCTCCGGCGGCGAATACTGCGACGTCCCGCAGGAGGTAAAAAACGGTGCAGCCTATGCGATCGCCTGTGACAGCGGTTATCGGCATGCGGAACGCATGGGCATCCGCCCCGACCGGATCATCGGGGATTTTGATTCCGCGCCTGTTCCGGAAACGGACATTCCCGTCGATCGGGCTCCCACGCACAAGGATGACACGGACACCATGCTTGCCGTGCGCTGTGCCCTTGAAGAGGGCTGGCGCGACATCGTCATCTGCTGTGCCTTCGGAGGCCGGATGGACCACGCCTTCGCAAATATCCAGACCGGAACCTACGTGGCCGCCCGGGGCGGGAGGACCAGGATGCTGGGCAGGGATACCGACCTGATGATTTTTTCCGGGTCGGAGAATATTATCGCAGAGAATGGCAGCGCAGAGAATGGCGCCACAAAGGATGACAGCGCAGAGGATGCCGAGGCAAAGGCTGAAGGCGCAGGCATGATTCGCATCCCACGCCGCGACGGCTGGTCGCTGTCGGTGTTTGCCCTGTCGGATCAGTGTACCGGCATCACCATTCGGGGCACAAAATATGAATGCACTGATGCCACCTTTTCCAACACCTTCTGTCTCGGTGTCAGCAATGTGTGGGCCGCTGATACGGCGGTCATTCAGGTTCGCAGGGGCATCGTTATGGTCATGCTCTCCAGGCTGAAGGCGGGCGAGCACATTTAAGTCCATGAAACAGTGCATCCATAAACAAATCTATAAACAGCTAAACTGTGAACAGCTGACCGATAAGCAGCTGATCGATGAGCATCAGGAATGAGAGGATGAAGGAAATGGCAGTTGATCATACAAATCGCCATACAGGCGAGGCCCCTTACGATATTGTCACTATTGGCCCGCTTCTTTGCGAGATCATGCGCAAGGAACTGGACAAGCCGCTGGATTCGCCTGCGGATTTTACGGGACCCTATCCCAGCGGAGACCCCGCCATCATGATCAACGCTGCCGCGAAGCTTGGTGCAAGATGTGCTATGATCGGTGTCGTCGGAGATGACGGATTCGGGCGCTGCGTCACAGGCCGTCTGAAAGAAAGCGGCGTAGATACTTCTATGATCCGCATTCAGCCCGGCGCTTCCACCGGCACCGCCTTCGTGTGCTATTTCTCCGACGGAAGCCGCAATTTCCTGTTTCATGTGCGCGAAGCCGCACCGGGGCATCTCTCGCCGGAGGATGTCAATGAGGCCTGCGTCCAAAAGCTCAATGGCACGAAATGGCTCCATCTGTCCGGCTTCACCCTTTCGGTGAGCGAGAGCAGCGCCCGGGCGGTTTATCACCTCCTTGAACAGCTCAAAGGAGTGCAGCTTCCCGATGGGGTTTCTGCAGTTTCCCCCAAAGCGACTACAGAAGCTGCCGGGACCAGGATCAGCTTCGATCCGAACCTGCGTCCCGAAGCATTGTCGGTCGACCAGATTCGTGCACTGTGCGCACCGGTCATCGAACGCGCCTCCATTCTCTTCCCAAGCAAGGGCGAAGCCGCCATGTTCACCGGTGAAGCGGATGACGACACAGGCTGCCGCGTCTGGGCATCGCAGGGCAAGACCGTTGTCCTCAAGTGCGGAGAGGAGGGCTGCCGCATTTACACCCCCGAAGGAAGCGTGATTCCCGTCCCCTCCTGCGAAGTGACCGAGGTCGACCCCACCGGCGCCGGTGATACCTTCTGCGGAGCATTCCTCACCGCACTCGTCGAAGGAAAGAGCCTTGCCGAATGCGGCCGCTTTGCCAACGCCGCCGGGGCCATGTCCGTGCGCATGCAGGGTCCGATGGAGGGAGCACCGTCAAGAGAAGAACTCGGGCAGTTTTTGCGGGATCATTAAAGTTTCAGATGGGACAGAGATGAACGTCCCTCTGTTCGCCTTCGTGCCCGCCCTGTCGACATTTCTGCCGAACGCACTGTAGGTGAAAGTATCTTTGATCAACCGAATACAGGAGATCCTTTCTGCAGAGACCAGATCCATTTGCTTCCGAATTCGACGGGTATGGAAGAGAGGTCTATGAGATCGTATTCCTGCTCCCGGGGCAGCTGAAATATGAATTCGACATTGACGCAGAGACCGGAAAGATTATCCAGAACGACACCGATCTGTGGGATGCCGAATATGGATACGCGTATCAGAAACAGATCGACCTTGAAGGCAAGACCATTCAGCTTTCCGGAGCAGAGATCTCCGGGTATCAGGCCCTGTCGCTGGCCGCTGCGGATGCCGGTTTCCAGATGAAGGAAATCGTCGTCACCAAAGGCGGAAAGATGGTGGATGACGGCATGATGATCTACGAAGTGGAATTCCGTGGTCCGGACGGCAGGGAATATACCCAGAAGGTGATGGCCCCCTCCTCTATAGGTGGGGGAAACAGAAGCTTTCTCAGGCGGGGTCCAATCCCCTTCTGAGTGCCTCCGGCGGATGCCAGGGCTGCGCAGTGGAAGATGCCAGCGTAGCTGGCGCGCAGCCCGGCGCAAGTCCGGCATACGCCAGACTTGAATTACAAAGTGAGTACCATCGACGGGTCCATCCTTGCAAAGAATGTGGATTTCGCCTGAGGGGTGCTGCATGTTGAAGCACAGGTGATCAATTAGAAACACAAACACAAACACAAACAGAGAACCGTCCCCTGTTTGGCAAACAGAGAACCGTCCCCTGTTTGAAAAATTATGGTTGACAAATTTGCGCGAATCCTCTACTATGTTTTCTTGAAGCAACAATTTAGTGTATCAAAGCGAAGGATCCTTTGAAAATATTTGGAATATCAGCGTGATACAGCAAATGCGATGACGGCACTATGCGATTTGCAAGCCACTTCAGAGAGCCGGCGGCTGGTGTGAGCCGGTGTGAGCCCAAGGAGCAGTCTCATGCCCGAGCAGATTTCCTGAAGGCATCTTAGGATGCTGCGTAGGGAGGTCCGGAGGCCCCGTTACCATGGCCAGGTGTTTGTCAGAACACCAATGAGTGGCTGCTTTTTGCAGCAATCTGGGTGGTACCGCGATCAGATGGTAATCTTATCGTCCCGGAGATTCAGTGCGTGACTGGATCCCGGGGCTTTTTTGTTGCAGAAGCCTGTCGGGATGGCCGGAAAACGGTGAATTGCCGGAAACGGCAGATGGCCGGAAAGCGGTCTGTTAAGGGGCGGGTCACGGGGAACAGGTAATTGTCATGTATTCTGAACGGGAGTGCAGGACAGGAAGTATAAGTCAGGCAGAACAAGGAGAATGAATCATGAGAACACTGAAACTGATCGATATGACACTTCGGGAAGCATCGGCCATCCGGGGAAGAGAGCTTACCTTTAAAGAAAAGCTGGAGATCGCCAGAAGTCTGGACCGGCTCAAGGCGGATACGATCGAGCTGGCACCGATTTCCTCGAGCCGCGCGGATGTGCTGGCCAACAAGACGATCTCCTCCATGGTAGCGACCAGAATTTCAGCGGCAGTGGAGATCGCTGCGGGCAACATCGAGGAGACCTGGGAGAGCATCCGCGGTGCGCGCAAGCCGAAGCTGAACCTCCTGGTTCCGACCTCCCCGGCACTGATGGAGTACTCCTGCCACAAGAAGGCAGCCGCGATGCTGGAAATGATCAAGAAGGCCGTAAAGGACAGCCGTTTCTTCTGCGAGAACGTGGAGTTCTCTGCGGTGGATGCCACCAGAGCCGAGCGGGCGTTTCTGTATGATGCGATCAACACGGCCATTGAGGCTGGCGCAAACAAGATCACGCTGTGCGATACAGCAGGCATCATGATGCCGGAGGAATTCGGCGCATTTGTGGCGGATGTGTTTGCCCATGTTCCGGGACTGCAGGATATTGAACTGTATGTGCAGGTGAGCGATGAGATGAGCATGGCAGCTGCCTGCAGTGCTGCGGCAGTGACAAACGGGGCGACCGGTGTAAAATGCACCGCGGTGCGCAACGGTTATCCGACGCTGGAGGAGATGATCCACTTCGTTCAGCTGCGTGGCGCCGATCTGGATGTGTTCTCCGGCATGCGTGTGACGGAGATCCACCGTGCGGTGGTCCAGCTGGAAAAACTGCTGGAGCCGGAGGAGGAGTCCCGGTTCTCGAACGTAGGGCTCGAGGATATTTCCAATGTGTGCCTGGACAGCAATGACGAGATCGGAGAGGTGATCAAGGTCGTCCGCCAGATGGGATATGACCTGACCGATGAGGACAACGCCAGAGTTTACGAAGCCTTCCAGCGTGTGGCGGCAAGAAAGCATTTTGTGGGAACGCGCGAGCTGGATGCGATCATCGCTTCCTCCGCAATGCAGGTTCCGTCCACCTACCGCATCGTCAACTATGTGATCAACAGCGGCAATGTGATCACGGCCACGGCGAACCTGCTGCTGGAGAAAAACGGTGAGCAGAAGCGCGGCGTCGGGATCGGCGACGGTCCGATCGATGCGGCCTTCCAGGCGATCGAGCAGGTCATCGGCCATCACTACGAGCTGGATGACTTCCAGATTCAGACCGTGACTGAGGGCAGAGACGCCATGGGCAGTGCGCTTGTGAAGCTGCGCTCCGGCGGCCGGGTGTATTCCGGAAACGGAATTTCCACCGATATCATCGGAGCCTCGATCCGTGCATACATCAGTGCACTCAATAAGATCGTATACGAAGAAGTGTGAGAATAGGGGGAACGTGTTTTGAAGCTGTCATTCTCCATTCAGAATTGGAATACCATGAGCTGGGACGAGCTGCGGGCGGTGGCATCCTGCACGCAGATGTCCGGCATTGAACTTTATGATATTGACGGTCCGGTGTTTGCCGGAAAGGCAAGTCCGGCCAATCCGGAGCTTGCCGCGGTGACCCGCCGAGAGCTGGCAGGGGAGGGACTTGCCATTCCCTGCATCGGAACCGTGAATGATTTTACGGATCCTGCATTTGCGCGGGAGTTTGCCGAGTGCCTGGAAACGGCCGTGAACCTTGGTATTGACTGTATCGGAATCCACACGGAAAATGCGGATCCGGAAGAGTGCGCTGCGCATCTGGAGGCGGTGCTGGAGGCTCTCGGAGAAAAGCCGGTGGCAGCCGTGATCGAAACGACCGGTGCCTATGCCGATACCGGTAAGCTGCGTGATTTGCTGAACCGTTTTGCGGACGACCGTCTGCTGGCGCTCTGGAATATGTACACGACCTGCGTGGAATCCGGAGAGGATGCGGAGACTACGATCACAAACCTCGGCGCGTATGTCCGCCATGTGCACATTCACGATTACAAAAAGAATGAGGAAGGGATCGCACCGGAGCTGATCGGTGAGGGAAAGCTTCCGATCATGGATCTGATGAATGCCCTGCGTTCCGTCAACTATGACGGGTTCGTCTCCCTGGAATGGGATCCCGACTGGGCGCCGGAGATCGCAGACGCCGAGATCATTCTGACCCATTTCTACAACATGATGTCTCTGTACAAGAGCACAAGGCTGCACCGCAAGCATCTGTACTGGAACAACCGCCACACCGGAAAATATGTGTGGAAAAAGGGCGCGCTGATCGACAAGACCTTTTCCCAGGTGCTCGATACCATGGTGGAGGAATTCCCGGATCAGACGGCGATCCGCTTTACCACCCTGGACTATACCCGGACCTATGCGCAGTTCCGGGAGGATGTGGATGAGTATGCCAGAGTGCTGGTATCGCTGGGCGTGAAGGCCGGATCGAAGGTGACCATCTGGGCCACCAATGTGCCGCAGTGGTTTTTGACCTTCTGGGCGACCACGAAGATCGGCGCAGTGCTGGTGACCATGAACACCGCTTATAAGATCCATGAGGCGGAATATCTGCTCCGCCAGTCGGACACGCACACACTGGTGATGATCGAGGGCTACCGCGATTCCAATTATAAGGAGATCATCTCCGAGCTGTGCCCGGAGCTTGCGTCCAACAGGCCCGGCAGTCCGCTGCACTGCAAACGACTGCCCTTCCTGCGCAATGTCATCACGGTCGGCTTCCGGATGGAAGGCGCCCTTACCTGGGAGGAGTCCCTCGAGTACGCATCCCGCACGCCCATGGAGGAGATCCGGCGCATGGCTTCGGCGGTGGATGTGAACGATGTGTGCAACATGCAGTACACCTCCGGCACTACCGGTTTCCCGAAGGGGGTTATGCTCACCCATTACAATATCGTCAATGACGGAAAGAGTATCGGTGACGGCATGGACCTGTCCACCGAGGACCGGATGATGATCCAGGTGCCGATGTTCCACTGCTTCGGCATGGTGCTGGCGATGACGG
>CAMOSN010000115.1 GCA_946624935.1 uncultured Lachnospiraceae bacterium
CCCCCACCTACGTCTCCGCGACGTTGAGGTGGGGGACTTCCTTGCTGTGTTAAATGCGGCTGCACTATCCGAAGAGTGAAATCCGCCTTTAAGCGTTTTATAAATATATTTTCTATTTATATATATATATTACCATTTGGGATTTATTGCATGTATCAGATATAAATAATTATGTGTTTTGTGAATATTCACAAAGATTTGCCATCCCTTTTGTGCAATCCCTTGTCTCTGATCCCAAACCCTCACCTGGTTTCCCCAAATACACTTTTTATATTCTTCTGAACAGGTTCAATATCGTAAGGCCATTCAATCAGACATATATGATTTTCCTCGCACAGCTTTCTCTTCTGCCTGTCCAGATTCTGCCTCTGAGACAGGGCCTCCTCCCCTCCGAAAAATCCGATCGGATGGTAATGCTGAATCCCCTGATATTCCACGGCTGTCCGGATCGACGGAATATAAAGATCAAGGCTCTGCCGGCCCAGCCAGTCCGGACGATACTGATACAGCGTGTCCGGGTAAAGCTCTCGTATAGCATGAAACAGTGACAGTTCATGCTTCCATTTTGGTTTGATCACGCCCCGGGCAGTTAATTCGGTACGAATTCTGGTCCTTTCCAGCCTCCAGTTTGTATGAAAGCCATCCTTTTCCTCATACATCGCAAGATCCATATACCACCATTGAAATACCGGCATGATGACCTTTGTCAGGCACAGAAACAGCTCGAGCTCATTCGAAAAATATCCGCATTTTAGCATATGCTCAATATTTCTTCGAACGTACACCGTTTTCGAAGGGTTATGGAAAAAGGGCAGATTCCCCTGGTATTTTGCGGTTCTGTCCGGCAGATAAGGGGATCTTAAAACCACACCATCCGACCACAGGTGATTTTGGTACCATGGAAGCGCATAGTCATAAAGTGAATATCCGCCAAACAGCTCCTGAGATGGATTTGTGTACAGCAGATGATACATCAAAAGCACATCATCCATTTTTTGCTTATCAAAGACCGCCAGATAATGGACCTTTTCTTCATCCGGAAAAAGGCTGTGCACAGGGTAAAATGCTTCTGCCCTTTTACAGACCTCCGCAACGACGAAGAATTGTGATACATAACTTTCAGGAAACAGAAAACAGGCTTTTCGATCAGTATCCAGCCCTGTAAACTGCTCCATAAATTCTTCCACATATGTGTTGACAGATAATGGCGGCTGCATAACGATCAGTTCTTTTGTTGCATACCGATACGGAAGATCCGACCAGGAAAGCGTAACCAGAAACCTGTCATAACCGTTGGTAGTGTACTCGTCCCGAAGATCCTCAAAATCCTTTCTGTATGATTCGTGCTCTTCCAGAAGATCCTCCAGCGAAGAAAAGGTCGTCATCTGATGATACTGCGGATAACGCTCCCAAAGCATCTCAAGGCGATCGAAAGAATCGCTTTCTTCCGGCCGCCTGTGAATTGGTGGATACACGCTCTGGTTGGATATGTTACTCATAATGTGAATAGCTCCCGAACCGGATTATCCTCATCCGGATCTGCATTGAAAATATCGATTCTGTCTTCCCAGGAACTTCGATCCGAAAATGCAGGATACAAAAATCCCCACACAGGATCTCCCATTTCATACTCTCCTTTGAGCGGACTGATCACACAGATCAGAAAACGATAGATCTCCTCTGATTCCCAGAGCCTTTCTTTATCACTGGCCTTAAGAGGAATATCATACGTGCCATGAAACAGAAAGATGCCATACCCGTTTTTCATGGATGATGGAAGTTTAAACCGTTCTCCGATCTGTTCATAAAACACGTACAGCACATCATCATTCTTCAGAGAGCATTCCTTCAGACCACGCAAAAGTTGAAGCATGTTCCGGGAAGTCTCACTCTTCCCCGGAACGGAATACTCCTTCAGATTTTTATTGGTCCCGGAAAACGGTACGGTTTTCGCAAGCTTTAAGTTTCTCGCCGTTTCCGAAACATCCAGCTTTCCAAAATGGATGTTAAAGCTCCCGTCTATAAAGCCGTCGGCATCCATATATGCCCCGGCGATCCGGTCAAAGCAATGCCTGGCCGGCGTCATCCTGCGGGTAAGCTCCAGCATATCTTCTCGATTAATCATTTCATTGTTCTCCAATCCCTGTTTCATTCTGACAGAGTCATAAACGCAGTATATCATATAATGTGCCTTTACATCTGCTTTTCCATTTATTATAATAGCCTTCATAAGATTAGGTTTTATACAACCTATCTGGTCGATTGGCAGAAAACACAATTCATTATTTCGGAGGGATGACCTTTGACTAAAGAAAGGATTTCCATATGAATCGTACATTACGTCTCTATCATACGGGATATCAGCAGCTTCGTACGATCGATGTACATTTTGGAAGAAAAAACGCTGACTTTGGCCAGGGTTTTTATACTTCCGACAACATTGCATTTGCAAAGCGCTGGGCAAGAGAGCGCAAGGGTTCGGAAACAATCATCAATACATATGATCTGATTACAGATGAATTGAATATCCTTCATCTGGAAAGAGATGCTGCCTGGTTTGATTACATTTATAGAAACCGCACAGGAAAACCGGATCAATATCCGGAGGCTGATGTCATCATCGGCCCGATTGCAAATGATACGCTCTTTGACACTTTTGGTATTATTACCAGTGGAATCCTGTCTGCGCAGCAATCCCCTTCTGGGCGGCGGTCTTCTGTGGGGCGTAGGCTTCACCTCCTACACCGCCATCATCGGGCATCTTGGGGCTGATGCCGCTGCCTCCAATTCCGTGGCAGCCGTCATCCGCGACCTCATCTGCTGTGCCTGCAACGGCATCGGCACCGCCGCCGGCATCATGGTCGGCAACGAGCTGGGCGCCGGTAACCTGGAAAAAGGCAAGGCACTCGGGATCAAGCTCAAAAACATCTCCTGGGTAGTCGGATTTGCCTCTACAGCCCTCGTATTAGCCCTGACTCCTCTGGTCGTACGGATGGTCATCCTGACGCCGGAAGCACAGCAGTACCTTACCGGAATGATGATTATCATGGGAATATATATGATCGGAAGATGCGTGAACACAGTAACGATCAACGGCGTGCTCGACGGAGGCGGTGATACGATTTTTGATATGTACAGCCTTGCTGTTTCCATGTGGGGAATCGCCATTCCTCTGGCACTGCTCGGAGCCTTTGTATGGCACTGGCCGGTCCTCGCTGTTTACGCGTGCACCTGTCTGGATGAAGTAGGCAAAATCTCCTGGGTCATGCTTCGCTTCCGAAAATACAAATGGGTCAAAGACCTGACGCGATGAGGGGACGTCACCCTATCCATTCATCAGCCACGCAAATGCCTTTGCAGTCCGCAGATCCGGCTCCTTAAAATGGTTTCCCTTATTCCACTCCAGGATACAGTCCTTTCCCGCATCCCTTAAAATCGCATCTGCCGACCGGATCGCATTTCCGACCTGCGCCATGACCGGATTCCGGGTCTTCTCCTCCCGGTCTCCCAGGCTGAGATAAACCGCGTCCGCATGCATTTCATGCTCTCTCATATAGTCCGTAAAATGCGGGAACCACACCGATGGGGAAGCTGCCGCAATTCCCCTGAACACATCGGTCTGATATCCTGCCCAAAGCGCAAACAGCCCGGCAAGCGAGTACCCTCCGATATAGATCTTCTTATCCGGCGCCGGTCCCGGCAGCACTTCCTTCAGGACATCGTCCAGCGTATCCGCAGCGCCCCCGCCAAAACCCTCATTTCCGAACACAGCCTCCGCCGGCCATGGCGAAAGATCCCCGTTCCAGCTGTTTACGTGCAACGCCTTCAGGCAGAAGCGCTGCCCTCCGGTCAGCTCCTGAATATAAGACACTTCCTGCTCGATCACTCCAAGATCATGATCATCGACCATCTGCAGAAGAATCGTATCCGCTTCCGGATCTCCGAAGCAATACTGTCGGAAACTCATCTCGTCAACTCCTCCATACCCTTCTGATACACCCAGCTATATCCCTCTGACTCAGCCGGCTGCGCCTCTCTGACTCACCAGGCTGCGCGCCTCTGATCCGCCTCTTCACATCTGCCGCATCTACTGCAGCCATTGCAGGTAAGGCGCATCCCGCAGTTCTGGCATCTGGGGCCAAAATATGGCCTGTAAAGCTGCTCTTCCGGAATCGGCCAGCCCCATATGTCCGTAAGCTTAAACGGGGCAGGCTTTCCCCGGAAGCTCAGTCCCGACTTGAACGCCTGCTCGCTTTGCAGACCGCTCCCTTCGATCTTGTAGGTCTTCCCGTCTTTGACAAACCGCCTTCCGGTCCCGCAGAAAACGAACGTAACATCATACGCTTTGCATTCATCGTGCAGCTTCTTTACCCATTCATAATGGCAGGGGCGCGCGCCGTTATAATTCTCTCCGTCGCAGTAAACCTGCTCGATCTGCCCGGCCGGCAGGTACCGCTCAATGGACACCGGCCCTATAAACGGGGCGCACATGATCCCCTTGTGCTTAAAGGGAAGATCCAGGAGGATGGGAATGCGTTCATCCGCACGCCTCTGGTTCTCGCAGGTCACATTAAACATGACATGCTCCCAGCCCTTCCCCCAGTCAGCCGGCAGATGATCCGCCACGCGCTGCGGGCGCTTCGTCAGAAGATAAAACTTCACGTCGGGCCTCTGCCGGATGATCGCCCACGCTTCATCCCGCCAGGGATCCGCCTCTTCGAGGAAAAAATCAGAAGTCATACAGACCCGGAGCATTTCCCCGCTTTTGACCTTATATTGGCCGCTCCGGTCCTTCGACAGCGGATACTTAAAGCCTGCCTTCGTCCGGTAGATCTGTGATCCGTCCTTATCCCTGAGGGAGTCCAGATAATACATATAACAGTTCTGGCAGCCTTCACTGCATTTTTTGCAGCCATGCCAGGGATTCCAAATATCGTGCAGAAAAGGTCACCTCACTTTCCCGAGTCAGCGTAAGTCAAAACAACTCACCCGCATCTTTATAAAAGTGTACCACAGAAAAATTGCAATTTCAATGAAATCGAATGTTTGTTCTGTTTTCTTCTTTCTTCTTCCCCGGCTTGTGCTTGACGTCACTCCGCCGCCAAAATATAATTGTTGTAGATAATGCACAGGAAATCCACAATATCAGCCCGTGCATTGTCCAAACTGCGGCACAAGAGATTCTTCTTACAGTATGCACCGCCGCGCCTGCAGTCATGCCAGAAGGACTGCCCTTGCAGCGGCGCACACAGGATCTTAAGTCAGAATACGGAAGGAGGAGGAGGTATGACAAGCAGAGAGAGAATGCTCGCAGTCGTCAGAGGCGAACCGGTAGACCGGCTCCCGGTGGAGATCCACTTTGTGGATGAGAGCGTAAAGGCCCACTACGCCGGGAAATTCGGCATGACGCCGGATGAGCTGATGGAGTTTCTCGAAAATGACATGCGCTACGTGTACACCATGGACGAGGTCGGCTGTTACATGCAGGAACCGGATCTCATCAAAAAAAGCGTGGAATACGGCTTTGCGGTCCCACACCCCACGATTCCCATGGCCTACACCGACGGCTTCGGGATCACCTGGGACGCCGGGAAGACCGGACAGCGGCCGCTCAGCCACGGACACGACTGGGACTACCTGAAACAGTTCCATATGCCAGATCCCTACAAACCCGGCATGTTCTATGATTTTGACAAACACATCGAAGAATATCGAAAAAAAGACTACGCCTACGTCGCCCTGCAGTACTACGGCCCGCTGGAGAAATATGAAAACATCCGCGGCTTCGAGAACGCCATGCTCGACTTTTATGAAGAGCCCGAGCTGGTAGAGGAACTGCTCGACAAAATCGCCGATTACCGCGTGGCGCTGGCGCACCGGATCGTCGAAAAGGGCGTCGTGTTCGGGCACGGCGGCGATGACTACGGAACCCAGCGCGGCCCGCTCATCAGCCTGGACATCTTCCGGGAATTCATCAAGCCCCGCCTGGCCCGGATCTACAAGGTCTACAAGGATGCCGGTCTGCCCGTGCTCCACCACAGCTGCGGCGACTGCTCCGAATTTGTCGACGATCTGATCGAGATCGGCGTCGACTGCCTGCATCCCATCCAGGCGTCCGCCATGGACATCCACGCCCTCTACAAACGCTACGGCGACCGGATCGTCTACTACGGCGGCTTCGACCTGCAGTCCTTCATGATCCACGCCACCCCGGACCAGGTCCGCGCAATGGTCAGGGAAGCCATTGATACCCTCGGCCGCAACGGACGAATGGTCTGCGCAGCCATCAACATCACCGATGAGTTCCCGCTCGATAACTTCCAGACACTCATCGAGGCCATCAAAGAATACCGCTATCGAAGCTGAGACAGAAGAAAAATAAATCAGGGGGGCGTTGCTGCCAGCTTACAGCAACGTCCCCCTGATTCGTCCAGCTTCATTCCTTCAATGCAGGATACTCGTCATGTCAGCACTGCACGGAAGCGATATATTCCACCCCTTCCGGCGTCCGGATCCCCGGATCGCTGACCACAGTCTTCGGCGTTCTCCCCTGTTCCTCCAGGCCCATTACGAAATGGCAGAGTGCAATGCCCACATCGATCTTCTGCAGATCCCCGGTCGCCTCGCCGGAATAACCCTTATCCTTTTTCTCATAAAAAGGATACTGGCCATTCTCTTCGCATACGACCCGCCAGGGCTGCTTATTGACCGCCGACGGCGCCCGGCGCACCATTTCGATCAGATCGGCGATCTCCTCCTTCTTCCTGCCGGAGAGGGATGCATCAAATGTACGGACACTCCTGCAGCCTTTGATCACATCCATTAATGCTGTCATAAACTACCTCCCTCTGACGCACCGGTCCACTCACCTGATGCTGCCACCAAGCGCTGCGATCCCGGCTATGTACGACAGGATCCTGTG
Organism: uncultured Lachnospiraceae bacterium; assembly: GCA_946624935.1. Classification (GTDB taxonomy): domain Bacteria; phylum Bacillota; class Clostridia; order Lachnospirales; family Lachnospiraceae; genus Merdiplasma. The sequence continues at coordinate 6,923 of CAMOSN010000115.1, forward strand.
CGCATCTCCGAACCCGTTCAACATCCGGACTCTTTCCCAGTAATCTCCGGCCGAGAGTTTCTCCGCAGCCTGGCGGAGCTGATCCTGCTCCTTCTCATAGTTCTCCTGGCGGATCCCGGTTGCAAGCAGTTCTTTCACCAGACGGTCGGAATCCTCATCCGAAAATCCCTGATACCTTTTCCCGGCCAGCCTCCGGAAGATCCGCTTCATCCCGGATGAAACCGGGATCTGGTGCGCTTCGCCCGCTCCGTCATCATTTCTGTAAAAGCCCCATTCCTCCGGGACCACCTTGGGTACGATATCCCCGGGGATCACATAATTCTTGATATTCTCATAATTCGTCTGTGATTTCGAATAGGCCGGCGTTGCAAACCCGTAGGCGTATACATGCTCTTCTCCGTATTCTTCAGTCAGATCGATCGCCAGAATGTTCGCGATCGCAGCCGCGCGGCTGTGTCCTGTGATCCAGAACTTATACTGCACTTCTTCCCCATAGAGCTGTCTGCATTCTTCCGCGTAGGACGAAACGAGCGTACAGGCTTCCTCCGCCGCAGCGTGGAAACCGGCATGGTCATCGCCCTCGCCAACGTTAAAATTACTCAGCCACTCCATCTGATCCCTGGTGTAGCCATTGAGGAATACAGCTATCACAA
>CAMOSN010000116.1 GCA_946624935.1 uncultured Lachnospiraceae bacterium
CTTGTCGGACTTACTTTCTTCTGAAAAAGCCATAATGATATCCTCTCATATTAAGGAGGCACTTTTATGGGAACCTGGGATATTCTGCTCATCATTGCCATCGCGATCATTTTTGCACTGGCCGTCTTCCTGACAGTTCGCCGAAAGAAAAAGGGCGGATGCTGCTGTGGTTGCTCCGGCGGAGGAAACTGCCCCTCCTGCAATAGTTCAAACAGGGGACGGTTCTCTGTCCCAAAATATGGTGGAGCAGGAGATCCCCTTCTCCCTCCCAAAAAAACATAAAAAGCGCTGTGTGACAGTCCTTAACGGACATTGTCATACAGCGCTTTCCTTTTAATGATCGTTTATTCTCCGGCCATCTTCAGCATACTCACCAGCATCTCATACGTTACTGAGCGCTGCTCATTATATACGATCACACCTTCCTTATTCAACACGACCGTACGGGGCATGGTATTATTTCCGCCGATCTTCGGAATGATGTTCACCTCCGGCGTATCCACGGTGAACTTCACCTTCCAGGAATCCCACCCATGCTCCAGAATAAACTCTTCGGCCGTCGGCTTCGCCTCCAGCGGATTGTGTGCAGCCAGAATAACGATGTCGGGATTCTCCTCCGCCAGCTTCTCAAATTCCGGAAGCTCACTCACGCAGGGAACACAGTATGTTGCCCACTGATTGATGAACACGATCTTTCCTTTTTCATCTGCCAGATGGAACGTACTTCCGTCCCGCAGCGTGCAGGTAAAATCCTCCAGCCGCTGCCCGACCTCTGATCCGACCGGTACATCTGCCGCTGTCGTTTCCGGCGCTGCTGCATTCGCTGCTTCTGTCACAGCTTCTTCCGGCACGGCTCCATTCGCACCCTCCGTCAACGTTTCCTCTCCTCCACCGTTTTCACCACTTCCACCCAGTGTATTTTCTCCGGCAGCAGTGCCTGCATCAGCATTTCCTGCATTCACATCCACAGCATCTGTACGCTCTCCTGCAGAGCTCCCCGGCAGATTAAAGTACAGCAGCGCCCCGGCCAGGACCGCCAGCGCCACGATCCAGGCGATCCGGCTGTTGCGCCTTCTCTTTTCCTGTACCGGCGCGGGATCCGCATTCGGCCCGACCTCCGGCCCCTTCAGCGTCACACTGCCGCATTTGATCGAAATCGCACCCTGTGCACAGCTGTTCATGCATGCTCCGCAGGAGATACATTCCCGGTCATTGACATGATGCACATCCATCTGACACTTCCGGACGCAGGCTCCGCAGTGATTGCACCGGCTTTCATCCACCTTTACCCCCACAAGCGCAAACCGGTTGAACACACTGTACAGCGCCCCCAGCGGGCAGATGAACCTGCAGAAGGAGCGGTAACAGAAAATACATGCCAGCCCGACCGCCATCAGGATCACAAACTTCCTTGTAAACACGATCCCCAGCATATGGAACATGTCCTGATTATTCGGATTGGAGAGCAGCGCGATCGCACCCTCACTCGTTCCGGCCGGGCAGATGAACTTGCAGAAGGCCGGCATCGGCAGACCCTTTGCCAGGCCATAATACAGCGGAATTGCAATCACCATGACCGCCAGCACCACATACTTCAGCCAGGAAAGCGCCCGCGTGATTTTATTCTTGCCGATCTTCGGCGTCGGAATCTTATGCAGCAGCTCCTGAATCATCCCGAGCGGACACAGCCATCCGCAGATCGTCCTGCCCAGAGTGATCCCGAACAGGAGCAGAATGCCGAACACATACCAGCCCATCCGGTGTCCGGACGCAGACAGCGCGTTCTGCAGCGATCCCAGAGGACAGGCCCCCACCGCGCCGGGGCAGGAATAGCAGTTGAGTCCCGGAACACACACTGCCTTCGTATTGCCGGTATAAAGATTCCCGCTGATAAATCCCTTCAGATTTGCATTGTACAAAAGCGCTGCATACAGCTGAACAAGCCTTCTTTTCGTCGGGCGGCGCCCTGGCCGAACAGTCGTATTATTCTTATCCAAGTCCAACACACTCCGTACATAAATTGATTGCTTTGATCAGCACATCCATCCAGCTCCCGTTTACGATCCCGGCGATGATCATCACAACGGCAGCCGCAAGGACCACGCCGCGCACCGTGTTTACATGGCTTTTCGAAAGGCCGCTGCTTTGCACATCCACCTTTTCCGGTTTCCGCTTGCCGTCCCAGCGAATGCCGAGGATCATACCGGCGGCAGACATCCCGACCGCAGCGCAAAACACCGGCACAAATTTCGCCAGTGCCGAAACCGCCCTCTCCCGGGTGTAGATATAAGCAAGCGCATCACCCGCCTCCCACACCGCAAGCCCCGCCAGATAAATCCGGATAGCGGTCACCGCCAGACCTGCTGCAAGCACGACCCACAGCACGGCCGTCACAATCAGATAAATCCGATTTCTGTTCACACGAAACTTCCTCCTTTTTCCATTCCGAAATGCTGTCATATTTTGTTTTATTATATCGCCGCCGCCCTGCATTTACAAGATTTCAGCACATGAACTGCCCTCGCCCTGACACTTCCTGCACATTTCCAACGTACGTACGCATCTCACACGCATTCTTTCGACATACACACGACGCTCACGTGCATTCTTTCGACATACACACGCCGCTCACACGCATTCTTCTGATGCACGCACGCAGCTCACGCGCATTCTTTCGATATTCGCACGCTGCTCACACGCATACTTCCGACGTTCGCACACAGCATAACGTTCCCCGGTAAAAAACAGTTGCATACACCACGACAAAGTGCTACTATGACAAAGTAAAATTTAATCTTCAGGGCGAGGTGCGATTCCTCACCGGCGGTGACAGTCCGCGAGCATGGCCGCAAAAGGCCGCGCATGATTTGGTGAAATTCCAAAACCGACGGTATTGACTGCAGCTGCAGTCTCAGTCCGGATGGGAGAAGAAAGGATAGCTTTTTCGCTCTGGAAACAAACGTTTCCGGAGCTTTTTTATACCCTGTCCTTTTGCTCGGAAACAGCTTTCATCTTTCCACACCCCTGAAAGTACTTCATTCTAGGGAGGTATCTTATGAACAACACAACATCCACCACAGGCACATCCACAAAGGCGGCCGCATCGCAGAGCGGGAACATCTCCACTGTGAAGAAACTGGTATTCATCGCCATCCTCGGCGCCGTTTCCTTCCTTCTGTTCCTGTTCAACTTTCCGATTCCGCTGGCCCCGTCCTTCATGAAATTTGACCTGGCGGAGATCCCCGCACTCTTTGCAGGCTTCTTCATGGGACCGATCGCCGGCTTCTGCGTCATCGCCATCCGCGTTCTGCTGAAAATCGTCATCCAGGGAAGCGACACCGCCTTCGTCGGAGAACTGTCCAATCTGATCGGCTCCTTCGTATTCGTAGGAACAGCCGCTCTGATCTACAAAATGAACCGCACAAAAAAAGGCGCAGTCATTGCATCCATCATTGCAACACTCGCCGTGAGTATCTTCTATGTATTCCTGAACCTGTACGTCATGTTCCCGCTCTATTCAAGGCTCTACGGCATGCCGCTCGATGCGATCATCTCCATGGGCACCGCCATCAACCCGCGCATCGTCAGCCTGCCGACCATGATGCTGTTCTCCGTGCTGCCCTTCAACCTGGTCAAGCACGCGGTGACCGACCTCGTCACCTTCCTCATCTACAAACGCGCCGGCTCCGCCCTGCGCAAGCTGCTGTACTCCTGAAAATTTCGGGACAGGGCAAACGCCCTGTCCCACTTTTTTTACAGATATTTCTTCAGTTCTTCCACCTTGTCCAGTTTCTCCCACGGCAGATCCAGATCGTTTCTTCCGAAGTGACCGTAGGCAGCCGTCTGTTTGTAGATGGGCTTGCGCAGGTCGAGCATGCGGATGATCCCTGCGGGACGCAGATCAAAGTTCTCGCGGATGATCTGTGTCAGCTTCTCATCGGATACCTTTCCTGTGCCGAAGGTATCGGCCATGATGGAGGTGGGCTGTGCTACGCCGATGGCATAAGACAGCTGTATTTCACAGCGCTCCGCCAGGCCGGCCGCCACGATGTTCTTTGCCACATAGCGCGCTGCATAGGCTGCGCTGCGGTCTACCTTCGTGCAGTCCTTTCCGGAGAATGCGCCGCCGCCGTGTCTTGCTGCTCCACCGTAGGTATCCACGATGATTTTGCGTCCGGTCAGTCCGCTGTCACCATGCGGTCCGCCGATCACAAAGCGTCCGGTCGGATTGATAAAGAATTTCGTATTGTCGTCGATCATCTCCTGCGGCAGGATCTCGTCGAATACATATTTGCGGATATCCTGATGGATCTGCTCCTGGGTCACATCGGGATCGTGCTGGGTGGAAAGCACTACGGCGTCCAGCCTTACAGGCTTCCCGTCGTGATATTCCACAGTCACCTGGGTCTTCCCGTCCGGACGAAGATATTTCAGAGTTCCATCCTTGCGCACCTTTGTCAGCTGTCTTGCCAGCTTGTGCGCCATGGAGATGGCATAGGGCATATACTCTTCCGTCTCATTGGTTGCGTAGCCGAACATCATGCCCTGATCGCCGGCACCGATCGCCTCGATCTCGTCCTCGCTCATCTGATTTTCCTTCGCCTCAAGCGCTTTATCAACGCCCAGAGCAATATCCTCAGACTGCTCGTCGATCGCTGTGATCACTGCACAGGTGTCCGCATCAAACCCGAATTTCCCGCGGTTATATCCAATTTCTCTTACCGTATCACGTACGATTTTCTGGATGTCCACATATGCATCGGTCGTGATCTCACCCATCACCAGTACCATGCCGGTGGTGGTTGCCGTCTCACAGGCCACGCGGCTGTTCGGATCCTGCTCCATAATGGCATCCAGGATCGCATCCGAGATCTGGTCGCACATTTTATCCGGATGTCCCTCCGTCACAGATTCCGACGTAAATAAAAACTTCTCCATAAGTATGATCTCCTTTCTTCTGTCCTTTCTTCCTTCTGTCTCTTCTTTTTTGTTCCTTCCCCTCTGAATCTCCCTTCCAGGCACTTGCCTTTCCGGGCTTTTGCCTTCCCGGGCTTTTTGCCTTTCCCGGCTTTTTGCCTCTCCAGGCACTTGCCTTCCCGGGCTCCTGCCTTTCCGGGCTCCCGCCTTTTAAGCTCCTGCCTTCCGGCTCGTCGTCACAAAGAGGATGCATCGAAAAAGGCCCGCAAAAAGCGGACCTTTCAAGCGTGTGAAAAATCCTCTTATTGTTCGATATTACTCGCTCAGGCTGGCACCTTCCTTTGGTCCTTACAGACATTCCGGGGTTGCCGTGGCTTCACAGATCCTATGTATCTCCACCACTCTGAATAAGAGAACTATATATATGATCGCATCTGTACGAAGTATTTTTCGTACGCCCTGCGAAACTGTCATACACCATAGCGCAGTTTGAACATTTCGTCAATAGGCAATTTTCGTATAATGTCTATCCCCTGCCGGACTTACACTTCCTCATTCCCCATATATTTCATATAGCTGACGACCATCAGCGCGATCTTGAAGGTAAGCGCATCCTCGAAGTTGCGAATATCCAGACCTGTGCTCTTCTGCAGCTTTTCCAGCCGGTACACCAGCGTATTGCGGTGTACGAACAGCTGTCTGGCCGTCTCCGACACATTCAGGTTGTTCTCGAAGAAGGAATTGATCGTTGCGAGCGTCTCTTCGTCGAAATCGTCCGGCCTCTGCTGTGTGAAGATTTCATTCATGAACATTTCACACAGATTGACCGGCAGCTGGTAGATCAGTCTTCCGATGCCGAGTGCGCTGTAGGCATGGATCCGTTTCTGCGTGTAGAAGATCTTCCCGACATTCAGGGCCATCCTGGCTTCCTTGTAGGACTGGGACACAAAAGAGATCTCGTCGACAATGGTTCCGAAGGCGACCCGTACACTCGGAATAGATTCCGTGTCCATCATATCGCAGATCATGGCAGCAGTCGCTTTCGCATTCTGGTAATCCGGATCCTCGTCCGTGACCTCCTGCACGTAGATCAGACTGTTCTCATCCACAGCAGTGATAAAATCCTGGCTGTTGGCCGAAAACAGACCCTTCAGGACCTCCATTGCAGCAGAATCCTTATCACTTCCGGTCTCAATAATATACACCAGGCGCCGTACCTGCGCATCGATGTGGAGCTTTCTGGCCTTGTTATAAATATCCACCAGCAGCAGATTATCCAGCAACAGGTTCTGTACAAAGGTGTTCCGGTTGAACTGCTCCTGATAGGCAACCATCAGCGCCTGCAGCGAAGCAACCGCCACCTTGCCCATCATGTACACATCTTCCCCTTTTCCCTTACTGATCAGGACGTAGGCCGTATTTCCATCATCCTCCACCTTGAAAAAATGATGCCCGCGGATTTCCTGACTGTCCGCAGGAGATGTGAAAAACAGTCGTACGGTTTCCCGATCCATCATATCTTCCGAAGAGGTTCCTGCGATTTCCTGCCCCTCCGGATCATATACAGAAAAGTCGATCCTTGTGATACTGTGCAGATCCTCGATTGTCTTTGCAATTACCTGATTTGAGATCATCTATCTTCCTCCTTCTATCTCCGCATACAATATCACACTTTTCTCTTTCCTGTCACTTTCATCTTTCCACACAGTTGTATTCCTTTTATACACTTGTATACCTTTTATTCACCTGTATGCCTTTTATACACCCGGTTCCTCGTTCTTCAGCTGTAATCCTCTTTTACAGCTGCATTTCCTCTTATACAAGTGTGTCTCCCTTATTCAGCTGCGTCCCGTTGATACACCCGCACTGGAGATCCAGCTATTCTTCAGGCATCCGTTTCGCGCGATAAAAGAATAAAACGATAGAGGAATAAAACGATAAAAGCTCCTCAAAAGCGAAAAAAGGAGGGAACCTCTCCGGCCCCCTCCTGACAGTACTGATACTGTTGATTTTATAACCTGTTTCGAAATCGTAAACGCTTCGATCAGTTGGTGATGGTAAGCTCAGTATCCTTGTCGAATACGTGGATCTTATCAACATCCAGAGCAAACTTCACGGTATCGCCGGTGCGGGCTTCCGTACGCGGATTGACTCTTGCGGTGAAGTTCTTGCCGCCAACGGTGAAATACAGATAAACTTCTGCGCCGAGCAGCTCGTATACTTCGATGTTGGCAGTGATCACAGCATCGGATCCGTTCACTCTATCTGCCTCATCGTACAGATCTTCCGGACGGATACCCATGATAACAGTCTTGCCTGCATAACCGCCGTCGATCAGCTTCTTCGCCTTGTTGGCCGGAAGCTTCACTTTGTTGCCGTCGAATTCAAGAACAACATCGTTGCCGGAAGCATTTACCTTTGCCTCGACCATGTTCATCTGCGGGGAGCCGATGAATCCTGCTACGAATACATTGCCCGGCTCATTGTACAGGTTCTGCGGAGTATCCACCTGCTGTACCACGCCGTCCTTCATAACAACGATTCTGGTACCAAGCGTCATAGCCTCGGTCTGGTCATGTGTTACATAGATGATGGTAGCGCCCAGTCTCTGATGCAGCTTGGAGATCTCGGTTCTCATCTGCACACGCAGCT
>CAMOSN010000117.1 GCA_946624935.1 uncultured Lachnospiraceae bacterium
AGCGGCAGATAGTAGTTCATCATGGAGAAGATACCCTTCTTCATTTCGCCGCCGTACCAGGTATTGATGATGACTGCTTCACGAGAGGTAACGTTGAATGCAACGCAGGTCTCGGAATTCAGACCGTAATCCTTGTAGTTTTCAACCTTCGCCTTGGAAGCATTGTACACAACGAAATCCGGCTCGAAGTTTTCAAGCTCTTCTTCCGTAGGCATAATGAACATATTCTTGATGAAATGTGCCTGCCATGCTACTTCCATAATGAAGCGAACGGCCATACGGGTATCCTTGTTGGCACCGCAGAAGCAATCCATCACAAAAAGTCTCTTGCCGGAAAGTTCATTCTTCGCAAGATCCTTCATGTCCTTCCAGGTTTCCTGGGTCATGGGATGGTTGTCATTCTTGTATTCATCACTCGTCCACCACACCGTATCCTTGGAATTCTCATCCATAACGATGTATTTATCTTTGGGAGAACGTCCGGTGTAGATTCCGGTCATTACGTTCACGGCACCCAGCTCGCTGACACGACCTACATCATAGCCTTCCAGACCCGGCTTGGTCTCTTCCTCAAACAGGAATTCGTAGGAAGGATTGTGAATGATCTCGGTTGCTGCGGTAATGCCATACTTGGATAAATCAATTGCTGCCATCATTTACCTCTCTTTTCTATAGATGATTGTATTAACATGTACCATGTAATCGCTTGTGATTATCGCACGTTTCGCAAACCCTGTCAACATCGTTCCATGTCGACTGTGAATATTTGATATTCTTTTCATTTTTCTTTTCCGGAAAACTGTGTTATACTTGCAGATATTCTTTTGCCCTGCGGCAGAAGAAGCCAGAAAAACGAAAGTCAGCGAGGTGATCCATATGAACGGTACTTATTATTCTGAAATCACTCCGAAGCTTTTGAAAATGGCCCGGCAAAGTGAATCCATCAGCTATATCAAGCCGGAGCTCTATATCAAAAAGGATGTCAAACGGGGACTGCGTGACCTGGACGGAAAAGGAGTGCGCGCCGGTCTTACCGATATCTCCATCGTAAACGGCAGAAAGCCCGGCCCCGACGGGAAGGAGATTCCCTGCCAGGGAGAGCTGTTTTACCGCGGTGAAAATATCAACGATCTGGTAGCAGGCTTTGTAAAGGACGGCCGGTTCGGCTTTGAGGAGATCGCTTATCTGCTGATCGTCGGCAGTCTTCCGAATGCCCAGCAGCTTCGTGACTTCTCCGATCTCATCCACCGCTGCCAGGAACAGCTTCCCTCCAACTTTGTACGTGATATCATCATGAATGCACCAAGCCAGGACATGATGAACGTACTGGCCCGAAGTGTCCTCACGCTCTATTCCTTCGATGATCAGGCCGACGACATTTCCATTCCAAATGTATTCCGGCAGTGTATGCAGCTGATCAGCATGCTGCCGCTGATTTCCGTTTACGGTTATCACATTTACCAGCACTATTATAATGGGAAGAGCCTGTACATCAACAAGCCCGATCCCGAGCTTTCCTTCGCCGAAAACATCCTTCATGTTCTGCGCAAGGACAGTCACTACACCGAAACCGAGGCACGGCTGCTTGACATCGCCCTGGTCCTGCACATGGAGCACGGAGGCGGTAACAATTCCAGCTTCACCACACATGTGGTCTCCTCCTCCGGAACCGACACCTATTCCGTGTTCGCCGCATCATTGGGATCTCTGAAGGGTCCCCGCCACGGCGGCGCTAACATCAAGGTCGTAAAGATGATGCACGAGATCCGGGAGAACGTAAAAGACTGGAAGGACAAAGAGGAAATCGCGGCTTATCTGCAGAAGATCCTGTCCCGGGATGCCTTTGACCACTCCGGCCTGATCTACGGGATGGGACATGCTGTCTACTCTCTCTCCGACCCGCGGGCGGTGCTTCTGAAAAAGACTGCCAAAAAGCTGTCGGAGGAAAAGGGCCTCATGGATGAATACGCGCTCTACTGCCTTGTGGAGGAGGTCGCTCCCTCCGTCATTAGCAGTAATGCACGAATCTACAAGGGTGTCAGCGCCAATGTCGACTTTTACAGCGGGTATGTATACGATATTCTTTCGCTCCCGCAGGAGCTCTACACCCCGCTCTTTGCCATCGCACGAAGCGTCGGCTGGACCGCACATCGTATCGAAGAGCTCGCCAACCGCGGCAAGATCATCCGACCCGCATATGTGAGCATCAGCGAAGAAAAAGAATATATTCCCATGCGCAGCAGAAAGTAAACCGGAAAGTCAATCAAACAGGGGCGGATGTGTGTTTTCAAACACACATCCGCCCCTTCTGGTTCTTAAAAAACATCTTTATCAGAAAGCATCTTTATCAGAAATCGTCTGCATCAGAAATAATCCTTCAGCGCCTTTTTGGATCCGTATCCAAACCAGACAAGCACCAGCAGAAATGCCACGAAAAAGCTCCAGTATGCGATCGGATGGATGAGCTTTACGGTATCCTGATAGATCCCGATGCCGCCGCTGATCAGTGCCATGATCCCCAGTACCAGTGTGCGGGGAGACATGTATTTTACAAACCCGTCGATGTCCTTGCAGCGCTTCGGCTCCACATCCTTCGGGATCAGCACACCCTGCTTGATCTCCTTTTTGGTGATCAGCAGATACCAGGAGTACAGCACATATGCACCGGCCAGCACGACAATGATATCCAGAAATGACATGATCGATGTATTATCCATTTTTTCTTTTCCTTCTCAATCAGATTTGTAACAGAGTTTCTCCTCTTGTTCGTCCGCTCAGCAGATCCCAAGGAAGGCCAGGACCGCTTCCTGCATTTTATCCCGGCTGATCACATGATCGTGCAGCACGGGTGCTGTGCGGACGGTCTCCACTGCCTGCGGCACCTTCGTTCCGGAGCATGCGCTCAGTGCATCCGCCAGCGCAAAGTCATCTCCCTGCTCTTCTGCCATGCCGATAGCTTCCATTACACTGCGTGTGAACTTGTAAGGACTTGCAGTCGATGCAATGACGGTCGGCGTGGAATCGCCGGTCTCCTTCCGGTATTTATCATATACGCAGGAGCCCACCGCCGTATGGGTGTCGATCAGATAACTGCAGTCCGTAAACACCCTGCGGATCTGATCCGCGGTCTCCTCCATGGAGGCATAATTGCCGTAAAAGCAGTCCAGCTGTTCCTGCATCTGCGGAGTAATCGTATACACACCGCTTCCGGAGAGCTGCTGCATCAGGGAGGCACATCCTTCCGGATCGTTTCCTCCGATCTGATAGATCAGCCGCTCCAGATTGCTGGAGATCAGAATGTCCATCGATGGAGAGGATGTCAGTATGAACTCCCGGTTCCGGTCATATACGCCCGTCCGGAAGAAGTCAAACAGCACCTTGTTTTCATTGGACGCGCAGATCAGCTTATGGATCGGGATCCCGATCTGCTTCGCATAAAAGGCTGCCAGAATATTACCGAAGTTTCCCGTGGGAACCGTGACATTGATCTCGTCACCAGGCGATATCGCGCCTTCGGCGCACAGCTGACCATAAGCATATGCATAATAAACGATCTGCGGCACCAGCCGACCGATGTTGATGGAATTGGCTGAGGAGAACCGGAAGCCATTCCGGGAAAGCAGGTCTGCCAGCTGCGGATCGGTGAGCATTTTCTTGACACTGCTCTGGGCATCATCGAAGTTCCCTTCAATACCGATCACCGTGACATTCTTTCCGGCCTGTGTGACCATCTGCTTTTCCTGAATGGGACTCACACCGTGCTTCGGATAGAACACCGCGATTCTGGTGCCGGGAACATCCGCAAAGCCGGCAAGTGCGGCTTTTCCGGTATCACCGGAGGTGGCCGTCAGAATGACGATCTCCTGCTCCATCCCGCACTTGCGTGCAGCCGTGGTCATCAGATACGGCAGGATCGAAAGCGCCATGTCCTTAAAGGCGATCGTGGTTCCGTGATACAGCTCAAGGTACCAGGCATCGCCTGCCCTGTGCAGCGGTGCGATCGCAGGCGAATCAAACTTCTCATCGTAGGCGCTGCGGATACAGTTCTTCAGCTCCTCCTCGGTGAAATCTGTCAGAAACAGCTTCATGATATTCCAGGCCGTTTTCTGATAGTCAAACCCCGCCAGCTCCTGCAGGGAAACATCCAGCGACGGAAAGCACTCCGGCACATATAAACCGCCATCCGGTGCAAGTCCGGACAGAATTGCCTGTGCCGAGGTCACCTTTTCGGCTCCGCCTCTCGTGGATGAATAAAACAATTGCATTTCTTACCTCCTGCCTTCTTTCCAGTGTTCAATCAAGTATTAATTTCATATATTACTCTATCTTGTCAAATATGCATATACTTCTTTTACATTTTTTCAGCTGTATCTGATTCAACCATTACGTATCGGCTTCCGAAGCAGACTCCTCCGGCTCGGATGAAACCTCCGCCATTTTTTCCTGCTCCTGCGGGGTCGGGAACCGGTAGAAAGCATGCCCACCGTATTCATACAAATACACCAGCGAATCGTCAAACCATTTCAGATTTGATCCGGTTGCAGAGGACCTCGCCACAAAGAACAGTGCTCCCTGTGCAATGTTTTCCCCCTCCAGTGCGCGTTTCACCGCCTGTCTGGTGGATTCGGTGATGGACAAATTCCCCATCCGACCGTCCGCCGTCGGCGAAAACTGCGGAAATCCGTCCACATTCTGCCACACAACCTCGCTGATCGTATTCGGAAAATGCTCATCTGCCACACGGTTCTGCACCACATTAGCAATCAGCAGCTTGCTCTTCTCATCCCCGCCGGTCGCCTCGGCCTCCACGATTTGAAGAAGTGTGTAATATTCCTGATAGGGCAGCTGATTGTCCGCGACCACCTGCTGGGCCTCATAACCGAGCTCATTCGCTCTGCGGGCGTAACGGCTGAATGCATTCTGCACCATCATACCACGGTTTACAGCTCTTGCTCCGGCAAGAATCTGCTCACCCGGTGCGTTCACCGGAGCCATCTGTCCCCGACGGTAGAATGCTTCCATTTCCGTCACACTGTCCATCAGCGCAGCCAGTCCGGGCTGTGAACCCAGTGCATCCGTCGCATCCTCATGCTCCGTCGCCATCACCATATTCTGGGCTTTTCCAATCGGAAGCAGCGCATTGATCAACAATGCAAAAAACGCGATACCGCCGATAATCATCAGCAGAATGTGTTCTTTTTGCGGAACCTGTCTCTTCTTCAGCTTCTGTACTTTTTCTGTTTTTTGATCTTTTTTCATCTCCGGTCACCTGATGTGATGATCTCTGGTCATCGTTTTCGAAGGACCCTCTCTTTCCAGCCTGTTTTACAGATAGAGCTGGTCCGGGCGTTATAACGATATTTTAACCGTTTGATGAATAAAAGTCAATATTTTATTAACATTTCCGTAATATATTAAGTTCTTCCGTCACATTTGTTTGCCGAACGCCGGCATTTACTGGATCCCGGAAACCATGTTGTTAACCGCCGCCAGCAGTGCGTCAATCGAAGCATGAATAATATCCACGTCCACACCTGCTCCCCAGTACACATCACCAATCGTATCCTGAATTCCCACATAGGCGATCGCCCGGGAACTCGAGCTGCGTTCGAGCGCATGCTCCTCGTAGGAGACCAGATTATAGGCCAGATGATAGCGCTTTTTCAACGCATTGCTCACCGCATTCAGGCGCCCGTTCCCCGTAGCGATCACGACGATCCGATGTCCCTCACATGTCGTCGTAACCTCTGCAATGATCCCGTTATGCTGCCGGAAATGTACCTCGTTGATCTCATAAGGCTTCGTCGTGTTCTCATACCTGGAGATGAAAAGCTCGAAAACCTCCTCCGGCTCAAGCTCCTTCTGAGCATGATCTGAGACCGCCTTCGCTGCATAGCCCATGGACTCGCGCATCTTCACGGGAAGCTTCAGGCCGAACTGCTTCTGAAGGATGTATCCTACACCGCCCTTTCCGGACTGACTGTTGATCCGGATCACATCCGCATCGTAGCTTCTGCCGATATCGGAAGGATCGATGGGCAGATACGGTACCGTCCACAGCTGCTCCCCATTTTCCCTGCGATAACGCATGCTCTTGGCGATCGCATCCTGATGAGAACCGGAGAACGCCGCAAATACCAGCGCACCTGCATAGGGTCGGCGCTCATCCACCAGCATCCCGGTAAATGCCTCATAGTATTCTATGATTTTTGTCATATCTTCCAAATGAAGATGCGGATCCACTCCCTGTGCGTACAGGTTCATCGCCAGGGTGACAATGTCAACATTTCCTGTGCGCTCCCCGTTTCCGAACAGCGTACCCTCGACCCGCTCTGCACCGGCCAGCACACCCAGTTCCGCGTCGGAAACAGCACTGCCCCGGTCATTGTGCGGATGCAGGGAAAGCACAACGCTGTCGCGATACTTCAGGTTCTGACTCATGTATTCGATCTGCGCGGCATACACATGCGGCATGGAAAGCTCTACCGTGCTGGGCAGATTGATAATCGCTTTGTGCTGCGGATCGGGCTTCCATACATCCAGAACCGCATTGCATACCTCCAGGGCATATTCCGGCTCGGTACCGGTGAAGCTCTCGGGGCTGTATTCAAACCGGTAATCCCCTCCGTACTGCTCTGTCAGATCCTTCAGAAGCTGTGCGCCGTCCACCGCGATTTGAAGGATCTCCTGCTTTGACATGTGAAACACCTGTTCGCGCTGAGCCCTCGAGGTGGAATTGTATACATGTACGATCGCCTTTTTCGCGCCTTCCAGGGCTTCAAATGTCCGGCGGATGATGTGCTCTCTTGCCTGCGTCAGCACCTGAATGGTAACATCATCCGGGATCAGATCCCGCTCGATCAGCGCACGCACAAACCGGTATTCCGTCTCGGAGGAGGCCGGAAAACCAACCTCGATCTCCTTGAAGCCGATCTCTACCAGCAGCTTGAAGAATTGAAGCTTCTGCTCCAGTGACATCGGTACGACCAGCGCCTGATTGCCGTCGCGCAGATCCACACTGCACCACAATGGCGCCTGATCGATTGAATCCTTTTCCACCCACCTGCTGCAGGGATACGGCGGCATGAAATATTGCTTTCGGTATTTCCTGATGTTCATCATTCTTCCGGTCCTCCACCTGAAGCCTCGTTCGAATCAGTTAAAAACCCTTCGTTCCTGAAATATGCAAAAGAGCTCCATACAAAAAGGCTCAATATGCAAAAAGCTTTCATCTCCTGCAGAAAAAATGCAGGAGACGAAAGCTCTTTTTCCTCAGGATTTTAACTCCAAAACAGAATAGCATTGCCGCGCAGGGTTGTCAAATACTTTGACACACCCTGCCGCGCTTTCTGCTCTTCCATGCCGTAACTGACATGCCTTGATAACAGGTTCTGCCTCAGATAAATTACTCCAGTCCGCCCATCTGCTTGATGGCCTTAATGGCGAAGGTAAGGGTACGACCGCAGGCAATACCCGGCATCAGGCAGGGATAGTTGTTGGCAAAGAAGCTGCCGGACATATC
>CAMOSN010000118.1 GCA_946624935.1 uncultured Lachnospiraceae bacterium
CGCGCAGATAACACACAGATAACACACTGACAGCCGCGCAGGCAACACACAGATAGGACACAGACAGAACATAGACAGATGATTGCCTGAGAATATGTATTTCCTGAGTGTGCCGGGCGGAGAATGTGATAAGATGTTGATGAGTTGTGTGTATGGTAACAGAAACACCCCCGAATTTCAAGAACCTCGGGGAGAACCATGGCGCGGGTCATAGGGACACATGGCTCATTGAAATATAATATAAAGAGGATTTTCAGAGTATACAAAAAGGATTTTACGAGTACACTCTGATCCATGTGAGTAAATGGAGGAGAGCTATGAGTGCGAATTATCATTCCTTTCGCAATATCGGTTTTTATTTTACGCAGGCGGAGGCGATCTGCGAGAAGTGGCGCGCGGTGTTTACGGGATTTGACCCGTCTGTGGCGGTGCGGGTGTATGGCCTGCGACAGGAAGGTGCTTATGTGTATGTGATGTATTTTGGCAATGAATACCGGCTGTGCACTGCGGACGGAATTCTTGAGAAGCGGATCCCGAACGGCGATAATGGAAAAGGAGATAGCAGAGAAAGTGGTGCCGGAGAAGGAAAGCCGGAAGCTGGTGCCTGCGAAAACGTGGCGGAACAGCACATGGAGAACGGTGAAAAAGAAATCCTGTGGGACTGGGATACCGGGAGCCGGGTCTTGCATACGAAAGAAAAGAGCGCCGATGCAGCATGGACGCAGAACCTGTTTATGAATGAGGCGATGGTGGTGTATCATCTGCTGGGAGATGTGAAGGAAGATGCGTGCCTGTCGGGCGTGTGGGTGCCTGAGCCGGATCTGGATCCGGTGAAGATTCGCAGCGGCAACCGCACGGATCCGCTGGTGGGCGGGTTTGCAGCAGCTTTTTCGGGAAGGACCGCGGCGCTCGATGCAGCCTGTGAGAAGATGGGCGGGATTCGCCTTGCCAGAGGCGATGCTGCCTGGCAGATGGAAGCGATGCCGCTTCTGCCGGTGCAGCTGATCTTCTGGGATGCGGATGAAGAATTTCCGGCCCAGGTGCAGGTGCTCGTGGACCGGAATATCACGGACTTTATGCATTTTGAGGCGGCTGGCTGTATGATCGCGGACCTGTTTGAGAAGATTGGAGCCCTGGCAGAAGCGTATGAGAAGATTGGGGCCCTGGCAGAAGCGTAATAGAAGCCAGGGGTTCCGGCAAGCACTAAGTTCCTGGTGGATCCTCCGATCGGTATCCAGCCGCCCCTGTCCCCCGGCATTTCGTCCGCTTAAGGGATAAAGAGACGTCAAACAGAGAACCGTCCCCTGTTTAATGAGGCCCGTGCCGACAGCCTTGTCAAGGCTGCAGCACGGGCCGGAAGATTCTGTGCTTATTTTGCTCACAGGCGGGCAACGCTTCCGCGGTCGACCACTGTGACGGGGAGTATGATCTGTGCAAGCTCTGTCTGCTCGCCACTGAGCATTTTGGACATGCAGGATACCGCCTGCACGGCCTTTGCTTCGATATCGTAGTGGATCGTCGAAAGCTCAGGGGTCGTAAGAATGCCCTGAGGGAGGTCGCCGAATCCGATCATGGACAGCTGCGCGGGCAGGGAATAGCCCCTTTTCTGAAGCTGGGACATGATCAGGAGCGCCAGCTGATCGCTGCACACGCCAAGCGCTGTCATGCCCTCGGTGATTGCTGCTTCCACCGGGTCGACCAGGGAAAGGCTGGAGGCCAGGGAGCGGGAGCAGCAGGTAAAGATGCGCTTTTCATCCAGCGGATGACCGGCCCGCGCAAGCTCTTCGCGGAAGCCGCGCAGTCTTTCCGGAAACATGTTCTGGCCCTGGACGGTGGTCACAGCGTAGCCGAGCTGCGTATGTCCGTGTTCCAGCAGATGCCGCGCGGCAAGCACACCGCCCTGATAATCATCCTGAAGCACATAGGAGAGGTTTTCGTTGCGCAGCGGGCTGTCGATCAGGACTACGGGGCGGTCGGACCCTGCGAGCGCCTCGGAAAACTCCTCCCCGATCGCGCCGGTCACAAACAGGCCGTCCGCATTCCAGTTCTGCAGAAAAGTGACCAGATCCCGCCTGGTATTGCAGGTGCGCAGCATCAGATAATAGCCTGATTCGCGCATACTGGTTTCAATCTGTGCGATGGCACGCAGGTAAAACGGATCCAGGATCAGATCTCCGGAAGCATCCGACGGAAGGTGATTGATCATCGCGATCACATGGGAGGAACGCGACACCAGAGAACGGGCAGACATGTTGGGAATGTACCCCATCTCCTCAATGACGGCAAGGATCTTGTCGGCGGTTTCCTTTGAAACACGCGAATGATAGCCGTGGATCACGTTTGAAACGGTAGTGGCACTGACACCTGCGGCAGAAGCAACGTCTTTGATTGTAACCATAAGAACCTCATTACAAGCATGAAAAACGTTAAGAGCAACGTCTGACGGAAGATACATCTCAGGGCTTAACGGAACCCTGTTGCATAGTATAACACAAATGTGAAATAATGTGGATAATTATTCATGTTTCATGATATGATTTTTTCATGGGAATCCAATCGATCCTCTGGTGACCTACCGCAAAGCGCTGGTGGATGCCGGTGTGGCGGAGGTATTTTCTTCTTACCACAGAGCATAGAGCATACATATTCCTTTTGTCAAAGACCGGGGCTGCTGCTTTTGAATGCGTAGCCCTGGTTTTTTGGGTGTCAGTAATGCGGGTGACGCGTGAGCTCCTGTACTTCCATTCTGGGTGAGAGTGTGATAGAATGTTGCCAGAAAACTGGGTTTATCCATGTACGGTTTACGGATAACACAAAAGGAAGAGTGGGTGAGTGAGAAATGAAGGAGAAACTGACCCGTTCCGGTTTTGACGGAAATGTAAAAAGGTACTGGCGCTGGAGCATTATTCTTGCCTGCACGCTGCTGCTTCTGGATGGCATTCTGCTCTGGCGCGACCGGACCTGCGGGCTGATCGCTCTGGGCTTTACGGGGCTGTATCTGCTGGCGGCACTGCTGATCACGATGCGGCTGCGCACGAGGCTCGTCCGGGAGTTTGTGGATTTTGCGGCGCATTACGGGAGTGTTCAGGGCGAGATTCTGCAGCAGTTTGAGCTCCCGGCGGCCTTTACCGATCCGGATGGAAAAGTGCTCTGGATGAATGAGATGATGTGTGAGCTCACACAGAGAAAGAGTACTTATCGGAAGGGAATTGCGGGGCTGTTTCCGCAGATCAACCGGGGAACACTGCCGATCACCGGAACAGAACGGGACGTGGCCATCAGCTATGAGGACCGAAACTACCGCGCGCGCATCCAGCGCATCTCGCTGAAGGATGTGATGGACAGCTCGTTTCTGCCGGACCGGGACAGCATACCGGCGAGCATCTATCTGATCTATCTGATCGATGAGACAGAGCTTACGCGGGTCATTGCGGAGAACCGGGATCAGAAGAGCGTGGTCGGGCTGGTGTACATTGACAATTACGAGGATATCATGGAGCGTACCGAGGAGGTGCGTCAGTCTCTGCTCAATGTGATGGTGGAGCGCCGGATCAACAAGTACTTTGATGAGATCGGCGGCCTGGTCAAAAAGCTTGAAAAGGATAAATATCTGCTGCTGACCGATCGAAAGGGACTCGATCATCTGATCGAGGATCACTTCTCGCTGCTGGAGCTGGTGAAGATCATTAATATCGGGAATGATGTGACGGTCACGCTGAGCATGGGAATCGGCTCCGAGGGGCACAGCTATCAGGAGAATTATGTCTATGCCCGAAGCGCGATGGAAATGGCGCTTGGCCGCGGCGGCGATCAGGCGGTCGTCAAGAGCGGGGAGGAGATGACTTTCTACGGCGGGAAGACTCAGCACGGGGAGCGCACCACCCGCGTCAAGTCGCGTATGAAGGCGCAGGCCATGCGGGAGCTCATCCTGTCGATGGACAATGTCATCACCATGGGGCATACCCTCACGGACATGGACTCTTTCGGGGCCGCGATCGGGGTGTACCGGGCTGCACGTACGGTGCAGAAGCCGGCGCATATTGTTCTGGGCGAGCTCAACAGCAATATCCGCGGCTGGGTGCAGGCGTTCCGGGAGAGCAAGGATTATGATCCGGGCATGTTCATTACCCATGAGCAGGCGATCGCCATGGCGGATGAGAATACGGTGGTGATCGTGGTGGATACCAACAGCGCCACCCGCACGGAATGTCCGCAGATCCTCGGACAGGCCGGGGCGGTGATCGTTCTGGATCATCACCGCCGCGGGATGGGAACGATCGAGAAGGCCGAGCTGTCCTACATTGAGCCGTCGGCGTCGTCCGCCTGCGAGATGATCGCGGAGATTCTGCAGTATTTCGAGGAGAGCGTCACCCTTTCCTCCATGGAAGCGGACTGCATTTACGCGGGCATGGTGCTGGACACCAACAATTTCTCGGCCAAGACCGGAGTGCGGACCTTCGAGGCAGCCGCGTTCCTGCGCCGCTGCGGCGCCGATGTGACCAGAGTGCGCAAGTCCCTGCGGGACAATTTCGACAACTACCGGGCAAGAGCCGGTGCGGTGAGCAATGCGGAGAAATACATGGATGCCTACGCCATCTCCATCCTCAACCCGGCACGGCTGGAGGATCCCAACGTGGTAGGCGCGCAGGCGGCCAACGAGCTGCTCGACATAATCGGTGTGAAAGCGTCCTTTGTACTGACGCCCTTTGACAATCGCATTTTCATCAGTGCCAGGTCCATCGATGAGACCAATGTGCAGCTGGTGATGGAGCGGCTCGGCGGAGGAGGACATTTGAACATGGCCGGTGCCCAGCTGTCCGATGTCAGCATGGCCGAGGCCGTGGACCGGCTCAAGGCCGTTCTGTGGCAGATGACGCAGGAGGGCGAGATCTGACCGGGAGGCAGGAACAGGTCAAACAGGGGACGGTTCTCTGTTTGGGGCAAACAGTAGGGGACGGTTCTCTGTTGGAAGGTTTCTTATCTCGAAAGCGGACGAAATGCCGGAGGAAACCAATAGAAAGGGTCCTGTCTAAATGCCTGCATATGCTTCTGCAGATGGCAGATAAGCACAGAGTATTCACTTGTGGTTCTGGCGCCAGCCTTAGTCAGGCATGCAAGCTTCTTGGAGAGCATGTATGCTGTCCTGTTTAGAGAAGGCTCTGAGGGAAAACCAGCCACAGGAAGACCAGCCACAGAAAAACAGTCACAGGAATACCAGCTATAAAGGGAAAATATATACCCGGAAAATCGAATACAGAAAACAATAAAACACAGGAAGGAACGATAAAATCATGAAAGTAATCTTGCTTGCAGATGTCAAGAGTGTTGGAAAAAAGGGTGAGATCGTGGAAGTGAGCGATGCGTTCGCCCGCAATGTGCTGCTCCGGAAAAAGCAGGCCGTGGAGGCAAACGGTAAGACCATGAACGACCTGAAGCTGCAGAATGCGAATGCCGAGAAGGTGGCGGCCGAGAATTACGCTGCGGCCCAGGAGCTTGCGAAAAAGCTGGAGGGTGCCTCTGTTACTCTGAAGGTGAAGACCGGCGAGGGCGGCAGGCTGTTCGGATCCATCTCCACGAAGGAGATCGCGGAAGCAATTAATGAGCAGCTGGGCTTTGACATCGACCGCAAGAAGGTACAGCTGTCCGGCCCGCTCAAGACGATCGGGGAGACGACGGTACCGATTAAGCTGCACACGAAGGTGACTGCACAGATGAAGGTTGTGGTGGAAAGCCTGTAAGGCGCTTTTCGCACATTGCAGAGGCTGCGGCGGCCGGGGAGTTTTCCCGTTTTTTCGCGTGATTCTGCCGTGGCACACAGGAAACCGTGAAGTGTGGAGAAACAGTAACATATGGAAGAACAACAGCTGATCAAGCGGGTAATGCCCCACAGCGCCGAGGCGGAGCAATCCGTGATCGGCGCGATGATGATCGACCAGGAAGCCATTGCAGCGGCGATGGAGGTCCTGCATTCGGAGGATTTTTACCAGAAACAGTACGGCACATTGTTTGAGGCAATGTGCGCTCTTTATAATGAGGGAAAACCGGTGGATCCGGTGACCCTGCAGGAACGGTTGAAGGAGATGGATGTTCCGCCGGAGGTGAGCAGCCTGGAGTACATGGGCGCACTCATCGCCTCGGTGCCGACCTCTGCCAACGTGCGCCACTACGCGCAGATCGTGCAGGAGAAATCCGTGCTGCGCAGGCTGATCCACGTCAATGAGGAGATCGCCAATGTCTGTTACGCCGGGACGGAGCGGACAGAGGTGATTCTGGAGGAGACGGAGAAGCAGATTTTCCAGGTGCTGCAGAAGCAGGGCGGCTCGGATTTCGTGCCGATCCGCGAGGTCGTGATGAAGGCTCTGGACCGGATCGAAGCCGCCAGCCGCAACCGGGGAAATGTCACCGGACTGGCCACCGGTTTTATCGATCTGGATTACAAGACCTCCGGCTTCCAGAACTCCGACCTGATCCTGATCGCGGCCCGTCCCTCCATGGGCAAGACGGCGCTGGTGTTGAATATTGCGGAATACATGGCCTTTCGCTCCAACCTTTCTGTGGCGATCTTCTCCCTGGAAATGTCAAAGGAGCAGCTGGTCAACCGCCTGTTTTCGCTGGAATCCCGGGTGGATGCGCAGGTGCTGCGCAACGGCAACCTCACGGACACCGACTGGGCCAATCTGATCGAGAGCGCCGGCATCATCGGTCAGTCGAAGCTGATCATCGATGATACGCCCGGCATCAGTGTGACGGAGCTGCGCAGCAAATGCCGCAAGTACAAACTGGAACACGGACTGGACGTGGTGATGATCGACTACCTGCAGCTGATGCAGGGGTCCAGCCGCCGCAGCGAATCCCGTCAGCAGGAGATCTCGGAAATCTCCCGT
Source organism: uncultured Lachnospiraceae bacterium (assembly GCA_946624935.1). Taxonomy (GTDB): domain Bacteria; phylum Bacillota; class Clostridia; order Lachnospirales; family Lachnospiraceae; genus Merdiplasma. The sequence goes on from CAMOSN010000118.1 coordinate 6,885, forward strand.
GCGCTGAAGGGAATCGCCAGAGAGCTGCAGGTGCCGGTGGTAGCACTCTCTCAGCTGTCCCGTGCCGTGGAGCAGCGGCCCGATCACCGGCCCATGCTCTCCGACCTGCGTGAGTCCGGCGCCATCGAGCAGGATGCGGACGTGGTCATGTTCATCTATCGCGATGATTACTACAATCACGATACCGAAAAAAAGGATGTGGCCGAGATCATCATCGCCAAGCAGAGAAACGGCCCCATTGGAACCGTGGAGCTGGCCTGGCTGCCGCAGTATACGAAATTCGCGAACATGCAGAAGTAATCGTCAGGAGAACATGTGAAAGGAGCCTGTGGCATGGCTTGCATTGCCTGCCGATAGCAAGTTCTGCACTGTCTGCGAATTCGAGTGGAATTTGGATGATCGTCTGTGCCAATCAGAATTACGAAATGAAGGAAGAATATGCATATATACGGACCGGGGAGGAAATCACCCTGGTCCGCTGCCGGGGAGGCGCCCAGCTGGTGCTCCCCGATACGATCGAAGGTCTGCCGGTGACTGCTCTGGCAGACCATATCTTTGCACCGGAGGGCTCCCGGAAGTACCCTGCGGGGCGGGTGCGCTTTACCGGCGCGGCGGAAGGGCCGGG
>CAMOSN010000119.1 GCA_946624935.1 uncultured Lachnospiraceae bacterium
GGCTTTGTGTGCGGGAATAATAACAGGAGGAATGAAAATGAAGAGAGAAACAAACACTCAGTGGCTGGTCAGTGTCGCTTTGATGGCGGCGATCGTGATTTTGCTGGCGAATACGCCGCTTGGGATGATCCAGCTTCCGATCATCAAGGCGACGACGGTGCATATCCCCGTGATCATCGGTGCGATTCTGCTCGGACCGGCCGCAGGCGCGATTCTTGGCGGTGTGTTCGGTGTGTGCTCGCTGATCAGTAATACGCAGGCTCCGACGCTTCTTTCCTTTGCGTTTTCGCCGTTTCTGAGTACTACCGGGCTTGCCGGTGCGGTGAAGGCGTTGTGGATCAGTATCGGGTGCCGGGTGATGATCGGCCTGCTGTCGGGTTTGCTGTGGAAGGCGCTGCGGAAGGTGAATGCGAAGAATATGCGCTTTGCGCTGCTGGCGGTGACGGGCTTTTTCGGCTCCATGGTCAATACGGTGTTTGTGATGGGAAGCATTTATCTGCTGTTTGCGAAACAGTATGCGGAAGTGAAGAATGTCGGCATGGAGGCGGTGTTCGGACTGGTGATGGGCACTGTGACGGCATCCGGTATTCCGGAGGCGATCGCTGCGGCGGTCCTGGTGAGCGTGATTACTTCAGCGCTGCTGGGCACGGGATTTGTGCGGAAGCTCTACCATGCATCTGCGGCGTGAGGGTTCCGGGCGCTTTGCGGTGTGAGGGTTCCGGGTGCTTTGTGGCGTGAGGGTTCCGGGTGCTTTGTGGCGTGAGGATGTCCCCCGCTCTGCGGCGGAAGAGTCACGAGACCGTTTGCAAAGCTTTTGGAGGAGAGAAGCAGGGGCTCCCGGCAGAGTGGTTTTCAAGCAGAGCTGTTCTCCAGGCAGAGCTGTTTCTTATACAGGCATGTATCGTTCTATCATGCGGGAGGCTTCTATGTTACTTGCAATTGATATCGGCAATACGAATATTGTTCTGGGTTGTATCCGGGAGGAGGACGATGAGATTCTTTTTTCGGAGCGCCTCTCCACAGACCATAATAAAACGGCGCTGGAGTATGCGATTTCCTTCCGGAATGTGCTGCACATTTATCACCTTTCCTCCGGAGATGTGACCGGTGTGATCATTGCATCGGTCGTTCCGCCGATCACCTCGCTGATCGATCAGGCGCTGCAGAAGCTTACCGGCAGGAAGGCGATGATCGTCGGCCCGGGCATCCGGACCGGCCTGAATATTCTGATGGACAATCCAGCCCAGGTCGGTGCGGATCTGATCGTCGGCGCGGTCGCGGGCATTGCGGAGTATCCGGTGCCGCTCATTCTGGTGGATATGGGTACCGCGACCACGATCACGGTGATCGATGCCCACAAGAATTATATCGGTGGTATGATCCTGCCGGGGCTGAAGGTGTCACTGGACTCTCTGACGAGCCGTACTTCCAAGCTGCCGCGCATTGGGCTGGATCCGCCGAAGCAGCTGATCGGCAAGAACACGATTGACTGTATGAAGAGCGGTATTCTCTACGGCCACGCTGCCATCATCGACGGGATGGTGGAACGGATCGAGGAGGAACTTGGCAGCTGGACTACGATCGTTGCCACAGGAGGTCTTGCAGGGACGATTGCACCTCTGTGCCATCACACGATCATTCACGATGATCTGCTGCTTTTGAAGGGATTGCTTCTGATTTACAGAAAAAATAAGGAGAACCGGAAATGAATGTACCAGAGCGTCTGGCTGCGCTGCGCAGTCTCATGAGACAGAAGGGGATCGATGCTTACATGGTCCCGACCGATGATTATCACAGCTCCGAATATGTGGGAGAGTTTTTCAAGTGCCGCAAGTATCTCACGGGCTTCACGGGCTCCGCGGGAACGGCTGTTGTGACTGCTGATTTTGCCGGTCTGTGGACGGATGGAAGATATTTTATCCAGGCGGCTGACCAGCTGGCCGGAAGCGGGTTTACGCTGATGCGCATGGGCCAGGAGGGGGTTCCTACGATCGAGGAGTATCTGGAGGAGCATCTGAATGAAGGGCAGACCCTTGGCTTTGACGGAAGGACGGTTACGGCCGCGAAGGGTGCGCAGCTGGCTGAAATGCTGGGAAAGAAGCAGGTACGTATCGACAGCTCGCTTGATCTTGTGGGCGAGATCTGGGAAGAGCGGCCGGCCCTTTCCTGTGAAAAGGTGTGGGAGCTGAATACGGTCTATGCCGGAAAATCCCGCATGGATAAGCTCCGTGAGATGCGCAGGGCGATGGCGCAGTGCAAGGCAACTTATCTGCTGCTGACCTCTCTGGAGGATATCGCATGGCTGCTCAATATCCGGGGAAATGATGTGGAATGTACGCCGGTGGTGCTCTCCTATCTGGTGCTGACCCAGAGTAAGGTCCGTCTTTTTGCTCAGCGGGAGGCCTTTGACGAGGATCTGCTTTCCGGGCTGGAAAAGGACGGGGTAGAACTGCTGCCCTATGACGGTATTTATGAGTTTGTTGCCCGCCTGCCAAAGCGCCATAGCCTGTGGCTGGATCCGGCGAAGGCCAACTATACGCTGCGGAAAGCGGTGCCGGAGGAGGTGGAGGTCATCTGCCGTACTTCTCCGACCATACTGGCGAAGGCCTGCAAAAACAGCATCGAAGTTGCGAACATGAAAAAGGCGCACATCCGGGACGGTGTGGCGGTGACGAAGTTTATCTGCTGGCTGAAAAAGGCCGTGCGCGAGGAGACGGTGACGGAGCTTTCCGCCATTGAGAAGCTGGAGCAGCTGCGCCAGGAGGGGAAGAATTACCTCGGGCCGAGCTTTCACTATATCATTGCCTACGGTGAGCATGCGGCGATCTGCCATTACAGTCCTTCTGAGGAGAGCAATGTGACCATTCAGCCCCGCGGGCTGGCGCTTGCCGACACGGGCGGACATTATCTGGAGGGGACGACGGACATCACCCGTACCATTGCGGTCGGGGAGCTGACGCAGGAGGAAAAGGAGTACTTTACGCGGGTGCTTCGCGGCAATCTCAACCTTGCCGCCGCCAAATTCCTGTACGGCTGCACCGGACAGAACCTGGATCCCATTGCCCGCCAGCCGCTGTGGGAGATCGGCGAGGATTACAACCACGGAACCGGCCATGGCGTGGGGTATCTGCTGGGCGTGCATGAGGGTCCGAACAGCATCCGCTGGCGGAGCAATCCGGACGGGTCCGCAAGTGCGGTGTTTGAGGAAGGCATGATCACCTCGGATGAGCCCGGCTACTATCGGGAGGGTGCCTTCGGCATCCGCCATGAGAACATGATGGTGTGCCACAAGGCTGAGAAAACCGACGCAGGCCAGTTCATGGAATTTGAAACGCTCACCCTGGTGCCCTTTGATCTGGAGGGCGTGCTTCCGGAAATGATGACGGAGCGCGAGCGGGCGCTGCTCAATGCCTATCATGAAAAAGTGTACGAAAAGATCGCGCCGCATTTGAATGAAGAAGAGCGGGCGTGGCTGAAGGAAGCCACCCGTGCGATCTGACCCGACGATTCGTCGGACTGATTGGCGATGTGCCTGGCTGATTGACGATATGCCGGGCTGTTTGACGATGCGGCGGACCATTTGACGGTGCGTTTATCCATAGAATTGTTATTCCCGGCAGTCTGTTTGCAAGGCAGGCGCCGGGATTTTTTTAAGTCAAGACGGGGAGTCAGGGAATTGTTATCAAGTCAGGGCAGGGAGTCAGAGAATATATTTGTTTTAGGATTTCCTGACTGTCAGGTGCGTGTATACGAGCTTTCGTAGTGGCACGTGTGCAGTGGCGCCCGGAGGTCTCAGAGCGTCCGGGGATGCGGATATTGAGGAAACCTGGAGCGGGTACCCGGAAAAGCGTGAGAAGAAGGAAAATTCCCTGGTACCAAGTGGATGTGTAATGCTCCCGGTGGATGTGATATTGAGGAGAAGTGGCGCGAGGTACCCGGAAAAGCGTGAGAAGAAGGGAAATCCCCGGTACCAGCCGGGGATTTCACACAATATGACAGGTATAACGTTACTTCTCAGAAGGTGATAGCCTTGCCGGCCGTGGGTTTTACGCAGTGGATGTGGGGATATTTCTGTGTGAGCAGCTTTTTAAGCGGCCGCAGGTCCACATCGCGCGATTCGGGCGGAAAAGCATTGTCAAAGTGGGACAGCAGGATATTTTTCGGCCGGATCCGGTCCAGAATGTGGTCGGCGTGTGCCACGAGGTCGTTGTTTCCCTGGTAGGGAAGGATCAGCAGATCCGGGCGGTGCGGGTAGTTTTCCTCCGGCAGGAGGTTGAGGCTCCCCAGCAGCAGGATCTGCTTTTCTTCTGCGCAGATTTCGAAGGCAACGATCTGACCGCCCTCCTGGAAGGTACGGTTTGCCCAGAACAGGAAGGGCATGTTCGGGAGGTAGCGCAGCACCCTGTAGGGGGAGAGGGTGGCGGGAATGTACCGGCGGTCGAATTCGATGTGTTTTCCGCGGAGCACGTGCACAGTGATATCGGAAAAGGTCAGCTCCATCCCGGGCTTGATGACGGCGATATTGCCGGTGTTTTCTGTATAGCGCTCCAGTGTACTTGCGGGCAGCTGCGTGCAGAAAACCGTGGCATCGGCTTCGTCAATCAGCTCCGGCACGAAGTACAGGTGATCGAAATGCCCGTGTGTGATGAGGATGGTATCGTAGTCCAGAAAATCCTCCAGGCTCGCCGGATTGGTCCCGCCCCGCAGAGAGAGAAACGGGTCGATGAGCAGCTTTTCCCGGGCTGTCTCGATCACAAAGGATGCCGTGCCCTTCCAGGTGATGTGCATAGTTATTATCCTCCGAAATATGTTGATATGAAATTTGTGACAATTCTTTTTGTTTGGGACAGAGAACCGTCCCCTGTCCCATTTTCACAACAGATATTTGTGACAACACTTTCTGCTTGGGACAGAGAACCGTCCCTGTCCCACAACGGCCGGCGGGACATGACAGAAGCGCCTGCAGATGCGGCGCTCCTGTTTTTTTGTGCAGTAAACTGCTGCTGTGTTAGTGTCCTTGGCAGGTAAATGCAGCCGATGCTGCTGTGCGTCAGGCTTCCTTTGCGAGATAGGCTTCGATCTGTTCTCTAGTGGGGATCGAGGCGATGGCTCCTTTGCTCTGTACGCAGATGCAGCCTGATACGTTGCCGTAATCCATGGCGTTGCGAATGATTTCCGGTGTGAGGTCGGCGGTCTTTTCAACGCCCTGGATGCGCAGGCTGGCCAGGAAGGCGCCCCAGAAGGCATCGCCGGCGCCGGTGGCGTCAACGGCTTTTACCTTTCTGCCGGGAACGCGGATGACTTCATCGCCGAAGAAGGCCTGTGCGCCGTCGGAGCCGAGGGTTTCCATGACCATGGTGATTCCGTTGTCCTTCATCAGTGCCGGGATGGCATCGAGACCGCCCATCATGTCAACTTCTTCCTCGGAGATTTTGAGAAGATCGACATAGGGAAGGATTTCTTTTACGGCTGCTGCGCAGGCATCGACATCGTCGTTCCATACGACATTGCGGTAGTTGACGTCAAAGCTGACGATGCGTCCGAGCTCATGGCCGAGACGGAGAACTTTTTTGGTAGCAGCAACGGCAGGTCCTGCGGAGAGGCTGAAGGAGCCGGCGTGCACGATTACGGAATCGCGGATGTCGTCCTCAAGGATTTCGGATTCGTCGAGCAGCATGTCGGCGCCGGGTTTGCGGGCAAAGGTGAATACGCGCTCACCGTCATCGGCCAGTGTGACAAAGGCGCAGGTCGTGACTGCTTCCGTGCAAAGCTTCGGAGTGGCGGGTTTTACGCCGTTTTCCTGAAGAGTCTTCATCAGGAAATGACCGAAATCGTCATCGCCTACCTTGCAGGCCATGGAGGCGCTGCAGCCGTTGCGGATCACTGCGATTGCCACATTGCCGGGCGCTCCGCCTGCTTTACGGATGTAGCTGGCCGGTTCGCTTCCCGGGATAAAATCGATTAACAGTTCGCCGATGGTATAAACATCATTCATTTTTCATTCCTCCGTTGAATACCTGGTTTATCTGCACTGCTTTTTGTGCGCTGCCTTTTTTGTGCGCTGCTTTTGTGGTTTTTTTCCGCCTTAAGTACAATTATCGTATGCTGTGTGATTGTGTTTTCTTTGCCTGAGGCCTGCTTCTTCGTTCGATGGCATCATGGCTCACATCATGCGTCAATACATTCATGGCTCACATCATGCGTCAATACATTCATGCCTCACATCATGCGTCAAGACACTCATGCCTCACATCATTATGTCTCATGCCTTGCCGTCGCAGCCGCACACGATCATGCGGTTTTTCACGAGCTGTGTGACGGCGGCCATGCCGGCCTTGCAGAAGACCTTCGGGTCAAAGGCCTTCGGATCCTGTGCTACCTCGCGGCAGGCATCCGTGAAGGCTTTGCGCAGCTCTGTGGCAAAGTTCACCTTGCAGATGCCGCGCGATACGCAGTCGCGTACATCTTCATCGGTCAGGCCCGAGGCACCGTGCAGCACCAGCGGGATGTCGACCACTTCACGGATCTGGGAGAGACGCTCCTTGTCCAGGACCGGCGTTCCTACGTAAAATCCATGTGCTGTTCCGATGGCCACCGCCAGGGAAGTCACACCGGTGCGCTCCACAAATTCCTTTGCCTCCTGCGGATCAGTGTTGGTGTCGGCGTCCGCTACGAGGTCATCTTCCTTGCCGCCGACCTTTCCAAGCTCCGCCTCGCATGGGATGTTCAGGGCACGGGCCACGTCGGCGACCTTCTTGCTCAGGGCGATGTTCTCTTCGAATGGAAGCTTTGATCCGTCGATCATCACGGAGGTATATCCGCGGTTCATGCACTGCATGGCAAGCTCGAAGCTGTTGCCGTGGTCCAGATGCAGGCACACTGGTACGGTTGCCTTTTTTGCCTCCGCCGCGACGATGGCTGCGAAGGTCTCCACGCTGCCGTATTTGATTGTGGAAGGCGTGGTCTGCAGCATGACAGGGGCACGAAGCTCCTCGGCTGCTGCGATAATGGCTTTCACCATTTCCATGTTTTCACAGTTAAACGCGCCAACTGCGTAACCGCGCTGCTGGGCGTCCTGCAGCATGTGCTGCGATGTTACAAATCCCATAAGTTATCCTCCGTTCCTGTCCGGCTTATATTTGGAAAGAAGCCCTTTTGCCTGTAATCATACCATAGCAGAAGGGACTGCCGCAACCGGATTTCACCTGTCATGCGGGAGGAACGTTTATCGTTTTCATGATGCGGGAGGGGGACCTGCTTTCCGGGGAGGAGGAGCATCTGAGTGATGTGGTTTTGGGGAAATTTCTGCCTGGGGAAGTGAG
>CAMOSN010000120.1 GCA_946624935.1 uncultured Lachnospiraceae bacterium
GAAAATGGCGAATTTCGGTAACAGCGAGGAAATCGCTCTGCGGTGGCAGCAGGCCTGCCTGATGATCCTGCGGGGGGCCCGAACGGCGCTGTATCTGGATATGCGCTACCTGGATCTGCCGCTGAGTGCGCTTTCTTTTCAAATTACGACGCAGCTGGAGGGGATCGGCACAGATGGCAGTGTGCTGGCGGCGCATCCGAAGGTCCTCTCAGACTTGTATGAGCGGGATGCGCGGCTGGTCAACCGGGTGTATCTGCATGAGGTGATGCACTGTCTGCTGCGGCATCCGTTTAAGCAGGCGAGGAAGGATGCGCAGCTGTGGAACCTCTCCTGTGATATTGCGGCGGAGTCGGTGATCGATGAGCTGAACTGCCGCAGTGTGCGGATGGGCGTGAGCCGCCTGCGCCGTAACTGTGTGCAGGAGCTGCACGGGGAGCTGAAGGTGCTTACGGCGGAGGGAATCTATCATGTCCTCGTTGAATGGAAGCGTGATAGGCGTGTGACGGAAGAATATGTGCAGCGCCTGATCAGGGAATACGGGATCGATGACCACAGTCTGTGGCCGTCCTGGCAGGATGAGCCCGACCAGCCTCAGATGGAGCAACAGCGCGACCGCTGGCAGGATATCAGTGAGAAGACTCACACGAAGATGGAGACCTTTGCGAAGGAGGAGGCGTCCGGCGCGGGCAATCTTTCACAGGCGATGTCCGCCGAGAACCGGGAGCGGTGGGACTACCGCGAGTTTCTGCGTAAATTTGCCGTTCTGCGTGAGGAAATGCATGTCGATCCTGACACCTTTGATTATGTGTTCTACACCTTTGGGCTGTCCCGGTACGGAAACATGCCGCTGATCGAGCCGCAGGAGTTCCGGGAGGTGCACAAGATCGAAGAATTTGTCATCGTTCTGGATGTATCGATGTCCACCTCCGGGGAGCTGGTGCAGACCTTTCTGGATCAGACCTACGAGGTGCTCTCGGAGAAGGAAACGTATCTGCACAAGGTGCACATTCGTATCCTGCAGTGCGACGAGCAGGTGCGCGCTGATGAACTGATCACCTCGCGGGAAGAAATGGAGGAGTATCTGAAGCACTTCACTCTCCAGGGCGGAGGCGGAACGGACTTCCGGCCGGCCTTTGCCTATGTGCGGGATCTTGTGGAGCGGGGAGATTTTAAGGACCTGCGCGGGATGCTCTATTTTACGGATGGCTACGGTACCTATCCGGCCAAGCGGCCGCCGTGGGAGACAGCATTCGTCTTTATGGAGGAAGACTATTCCGACAAAGGGGTGCCGCCCTGGGCGATCCGGCTGGTGCTCACGCGGGACGATCTGGAGCAGGAGGAAAAGGAGAAGACAGCGCTGCGTGGGACGGACTATCGGTTTGTGGATCCATGAGCATGCGGGCTGCAGATGAGCGCTGAGGAGCAGCATGCGCAGGCCAGCGGGAGATCCACAAACATGCAGTATACGCTGATTGCAGAAAGTTAAGGAAGGAAAGTACACGGTGAACATCAAGCGTGCAAAACAGGAGATCATCAACACGATCCGGGCGTATCTGGAAAAGGACGCGCAGGGAGAGTATCTGATTCCGGCCATCCGGCAGCGGCCAATTCTTCTTATGGGGCCTCCCGGGATCGGGAAAACGCAGATCATGGAGCAGATCGCCGGGGAATGTGATCTGGCGCTGGTGGCCTACACGATCACCCATCACACCAGGCAGAGCGCCATCGGTCTGCCTTTTATCGTGGAAAAGGTGTACGACGGGCAGAAACGGTCGGTGACGGAATATACCATGAGCGAGATCATCGCGTCGGTGTACGACCGGATGGAGGCTTCGGGCAAGCAGGAGGGGATCCTCTTTATTGATGAGATCAACTGCGTGTCCGAGACGCTGGCCCCGACCATGCTGCAGTTTCTGCAGGGGAAGACCTTCGGCAACCAGGCGGTTCCGAAGGGGTGGATCATTGTGGCGGCGGGGAATCCGCCGGAGTACAACCGCTCGGTCCGCGATTTTGATGTGGTGACGCTCGACCGTGTGAAGGTGATCGACGTGGAAGCGGATTTCGAAGTGTGGAAGGAATATGCCTGGAAGGCCGGGATCCACGGGAGTATCCTCTCCTATCTGGAGATTCGCCGCGACCAGTTTTACCGCATGGAGACGAGCGTGGACGGCAAGCGCTTTGTGACTGCGCGCGGATGGCAGGATCTCTCCGAGCTGATCTGTGCCTATGAGCGGCTGGGGATCGGGGTCGACCGGGAGGTGACCGGGCAGTACCTGCAGCACCCGGCCACCGCGAAGGATTTTGCCAATTATCTGGAACTGTACTACCGCTATCAGAAGGATTATCAGGTGGATGAGATCCTCTCCGGAACCATCCGGCCCGCGATCCTCAGTCGTCTGAAATTCGCACCCTTTGACGAGCGGGTGGAGGTGGTTGGACTGCTTCTGGCGAAGCTTTCCCAGTACTTCCGGGAAGCGGATGAAACCGACCGCTATACCGATGCACTGTTTGCGTCACTGAAGGAATATCGCAGGCGCGCCGCGGCGCTCGGAGCAGCCGGAGCAGAATCGACCGCTTCTCAGGAGAGGGATAAAGCTTCCCTGCCAGGAAGCGGCTCCGCTCTGCTCGCCGCCATCCGTCAGGAAAAGGAACGCACCATGGAGGAGCGTGTCCACGCCGGCCAGAATGAGAAAGAAGTGCGGCGCGAGGGACGACGGCTGCTCGCCACGCTGGAAGCGTTTGAAGCGCTTCTGAAAGCCCACGAGGCGCAGCTGGCAGAGAAAGAGCAGCTGGCGGAGATGGCAGAGACGAAAGAGATGACGGAGACGACCGTGGCAGGCGGCGCTTTGAGCAGCTTCTCCATCCTTCAGGAAGCATTCGAAAAAGAGACGGCCGCACGGGAGCAGGTCATGGAAAACACCATGCAAAAGCTGGAATATGCCTTCGATTTCATGGAGGCTGCCTTTGGCGAAAGCCAGGAGATGGTGCTGTTCATCACCGAACTCTCCGTCAACCCGTACGCAGCAGCTTTCCTGCGGGAAAACGATTGCCCAAGGTATTACATGTACAACAAAAACCTGCTGTTCGAGGATCAGGATGCACGCATCCGCGCCCAGCTCGACGAGATCCGGGATCTGCAGATTACATAAATGGGACAGGGGACGGTTCTCTGTCCCATTTTCGAAATAATTCTTTCAGAATCGTTATTCTTACTGTAAAATGAAAGAAAAGAAGCGCGTGTGGGAAAAATGGGACAGAGAATCGTCCCCTGTCCCAAAATCGCTTCCCTGCTTCGAGGAGCAGGAAATGTGGAATGGCAAACGGTGGAAATGATATCCGATAGGTGAGAGCGCAGGACGAGGAGGCAGAGAAGGAATGACGGGTTATGGAACGCATGGCGCCAGCAGTAGGTTTGATCAAAAAGACAGCAGGATGGGTGACAGAGGATCGGACAGGAAGAGGAGGAAGAGAATGCGGATCGTGGCAGCTGCAGTGCTGTCGGCGTTTCTGAGTCTGAGCGGAGCGGGTATCCCGATGACAGGTACGGGTTTTGTCACATTTGCCGTGGCGGCACAGACAGCATCCACCGCAAAAGCAAAGACAGCGTCTTCGGCTTCGGCGCGCGTGATGGATCATGCCCTGGTCGTCTCGTTTGTGCATCGCGATAATATCGGAAGCACCTCGAAGATGGATGTGGATGCGCTGTCCACAGCGACGGTTTATTCAGGTCCTACCGGAGAAAAGAAATCGACGATCGAAGTGATTCGCGACACGCTGAAAAAAGAGACAAAGGCGAAGACCTTTGCAATTCGTGTGAAGAAGTCTTACAGCAAAAATTACAGCAAAACGGTGGACCGTGCGGACCGGGAGATCGACCGGGATACGAAGCTTGCTCTGAAAAAGAAGAAAGTGGCCAAATGGAAAACCTATAAAACGATCTTTCTGTGCACGCCGGTGTGGCATGGGACGCTGCCGCAGCCTGTGAAGATGTTCCTGAAGGCGAATGATTTTTCCGGAAAGACCATCTATCTGTTTGGCGCGCATCTGGGAAGCGGATTCGGTGATCAGCTCGCACAGATCAGGGCCCTCTGCCCGGGTGCAAAGGTGCGGAAGGGAAAAACGTATCTGGGGGATGCCACAAATAAAAGTGTGAGTAAGAGTGTGAAAAAATGGGTGCGCGCCAGGAGATAGGAGATAAAACGGACCAGAGAAATGGCGCGGGAGGAACAGATCGATGCGAGTAGATTTAATAACAGGCTTTCTTGGGAGCGGGAAAACAACCTTCATTCGGAAGTATCTGGCCTGGCTGCAGAAGAAAGGGGACCGGATCCGGATCATTGAGAATGAATTCGGAGCGGTGAATGTGGACACACGGCTGCTCCGGGATATGACGGAGGAGATCGATGATCTTGCCGGGTGCTGTATGTGCTGCACGGGCAAGGACCGCTTCATCTCCATGCTGCTGGAGGCGGCCGCGAAGGGGTATGACCGGGTGCTGGTGGAGCCCTCCGGGATTTATGATGTGGATGAGTTTTTCTCGGTGATGCGGCTGGAGAAGGTTGCCCGGGTGTGTGAGATCGGAAGTATCCTTACGATCGTGGACGCCTGTCTGCCGCAGATGCCTTCAGGCGAGACGGGATATCTGATGTACGCTCAGCTGCTGGCAGCCGGGGAGATCGTGCTGAGCAAGACGCAGCTGGCCGGCGGGGAGGTTGAGTCAGGCGAGACGCAGCTGGCCGGCGGAGAGGTTGAGTCAGGCGAGATACAATTGGCCGGCGGGGCGAAGGATGGCCGGGACGTGCAGATTCAGCGGGTGCTTACATGGATGCAGGAGCTGGTACACAGCATGGATCCGGAGAAGACGCTGGACACGCCGGTGTGCACGAAGGACTGGGCGGATTTTACGGATGAGGACTACCGGCGATTTGAAAGCTGTGGATATTATCAGGACCGGCACAACCGGAAACTGTTCGACCACGGGGCTGCGTACACGACCTTTATGACGGTCGGAAACTTCACCGATGAGGAGGATCTGAAGCGGCGTCTGCACAGCGTGCTGGAGGACCCGGCCCATGGCGAGGTGCTGCGTGTGAAGGGCTTTCTGCGTGATCCGCAGAAGAACTGGTATGAGGTGAACTGCACGAGGCATGACTTCTTCGTGCAGCCGGTGTCGATCAAACGCGGACTGGCCGTGGTGATCGGACAGAAGTTGAATGAGGAGAAGATTAAGGAAACGCTGGAAAGCTGAGGAGCCAGGGGGACGGTTCTATGGCTCCCCTGTCCCATCGGGGGAAATACCGGGAGGGTGAGATAAGCGGAAGGAGGGAAGAAAGCGATGGCCGGTAAGGTGATCAGGGGTTACTGGGACTGCCCGCACTGCGGCACGAAGGGGATCGACGGCCTGGTGGACATTTGTCCCGGATGCGGTTCGGGGAAGGATAAGAATGTCCGGTACTATATGAAGAGCACGGAGGCGGTGTCGGATCAGGAGCTGGAGGCGGCAGGGATCTCGGCGGATGAAAGTGACGGGGAGCACCGGGAGTGGATCTGCGCTTACTGCGGAGCACTCAACAATTACCGCGATCAGACCTGCGTTCACTGCGGCGCGGATAAGGCGGAGAAGGAGCAGGACTACGGCGGGGACACCTCCGAGATTAAGTATCGTAAGGACAAGTACGGCAGGGTGACCATGACGGGGTCGCAGGAGAAGCCGAAGGAGCAGACCTATGAGACGACGGAGGAGGCAGAAGCGCGGGATGCAGGGAACGGTGGACGGCGCGGCGGTTCGGGTTCGCCCATCCGCTGGGTGCTGATCGCGGCGATTGCACTTCTGGCAGTATTCTTCCTGTGGCCGCACACCAATTCCGAGGCGATCACCGGGTTCGAATGGCAGCGCAATGTCACGGTGGAGGAGCTGCGGACCTTCTCCGAGTCGGGCTGGACCCTGCCCTACGGCGCACGGCAGACCGGCACACGGATGGAATTCTATGGCTATCAGCAGGTGCTTGATCATTATGAGACGGTGTACGAGCAGCGCACCCGCCAGGTGCTCGACCATTACGACACCTCTTACACCTACACCGACAACGGCAACGGCACCTTCAGCGAGCATGAAGTGCGCACACCCGTGTACGTCACCGAAACGTACACTGAACCCGTGCAGCGCCCGGTGTACCGTAACGAGCCCGTGTACCAGCGCAAGTACTATTATGACGTGGACCGGTGGGTGAACCTGGAGGATTATCCGACCTCCGGAAATGATCACGAGCCCTACTGGAGCAATGCTTACACGCTGAAAGAAAATCAGCGCGACAGCGCGCGGAGCGAGCGCTATTACACCATTTACAATGGCGGAGAGCGAATCCAGGAAGACTACGAAACCTGGAGCCAGAGAGAGCTCGGCGACGGCAGTTACGTAACAAAGAACCGGCTGGGGATCACGTACGGCCGGCGGGAACAGTAAAATAGGACACACAAAAGCTCCGGCCTTTCGGCCGGAGCTTTAAACTGCCTGTTTCTGTAAATCTGGCAGCATTTTTTCAAAGCCTTTTAACCGATCTATATTTGTCCCGTCAAAGTTGTCCAGTCAAAGCTGTCTTCAGCCACTGACGAAGTTCCCGCTTCCGCAGGTATTGTCCGCAATGATATTCCTTATGCTTTTCCAGTCAAAGCATCTTGTGTACTTTTCGTTCGGGAACGCACATTCTCTGTTCCAGGGCCTGTCAAAAACCAGCACCCGCAGATCCGGAAGATGACCAAAGAACTTAAATGCCCTGGGGGAATCTTCAACGGCGAAATCGAACTTCATCTTGTAGTAGTCCTCGAGGTGAAGGCTGAATTCACTGTTTTTTATGAAGCTGTCCCTGCCATATTTATTAAAGCAGAACAGCCTGGCTTTCTGAAGTCCGTGATTGTCAAGCCATTTGCGGGATGGCTCATAAGCACTGAACGGACGGCCTGTGATGATCGACACCTCATGTCCGCAGGATATCCACTCATTAATGACGGAACTGGCCCCCGGTGTCTCTTCGTATGCCAGAAGCACTTCAGGCTGATGCCCCCTGATCATAAACTGTTCATACTCAACATCATTCAGACTGAAGGACCGGTCCAGTTCAAAGTATCTGATGTTCTCGTAGGGCACATCCCTGCCGAACATTTCCATCGCCAGTTCTGAAAATGATCTCGCCGTCTCACAAAGGCAGTCATCAAAATCAACGTAAATATGCATGTTTGTATCCTTTCCTGCCAGGCAGATTATTAGCATGA
>CAMOSN010000121.1 GCA_946624935.1 uncultured Lachnospiraceae bacterium
TTTAGTCTTTCCGCAGGCCAGTTAAGAAGTCCCTGCCCAAATGAACGTACATTGTATCCGAATTGAGAACGGTTAATGTCGACGTATGGCTTATTTCCGTTTACGGCATTCAGTTCACTTTCATTGAAATAGCCAACGGAAGCCAGTGCAGATGATGGTACTGTAAATAACATCTGGACGAGACAGATGAAAAGGAACAAATGTTTAAAAGCTTTTGTAAGTGTGACATTATCGATATTTTTCATAACTTATCCTTTCTGCCAATTAACTGGCATATGAGATAAGTATTCCGGAATACTTGAGGTATATGGCTACCGCGGTTCTCAAGATTATGACTCTTGAGATGCTATCATTATATTCGCTGGCTTTAAGGGAGTCGTTACAATAGATTGTGATAATGATAATGAAGATTCCTCATTTTTTACCTTTTATCTGAATTTCAGGGCCTGTGTGGATCCTTGGGGCTATAAGGATCCGGAAAACAGATGCATGTTAATGTGATATTGTTAAAGATAAGGAGCATCTTGCCATGAGCAACAAGGAGATCTTGGATAAGGAGAGGATTCTGATCCAAAAGCCAGAAAAAGCACAAAAAAATCAGATACGGGCAATTAAGTTGAAACTGGCGTCTGCATTTCGCGAATCTGGTTTGACATATTACAAGGTTCGTCAGAAGTTAACAGATCAAAAGTTTGGGGGCTATGACCTGAGCTATAATACAGTATGTCAGACTCTGGATCCTGAGGATGAACGAACTCCTAACCTGTTTGCTGTTCTGGGAATGGCCCGAATGTGGAATTTGGATCTTACATCACTTTTACGTATGCCAAGTGGTGATGACACTGTTGACAGTCAAATTGGAAAACTGGATGATTATTCGAAACTTGGCGGATATGCCCCGGTGAATCAGAGCGCATACTTAGGCCGTTTTTATGGGTATATGTCCAATCCGAATCTGGCAGATCGCGAATTGATCTGCTTTACATTGGATATCCGGGAAGAGGATGGTGGAACAAGAACAAAAGCGGAATTGGAGTATAGTGTCAATCCCCGAAATATAGAAAAGAAAGAAGTGAAGAAGACCTTTCGTTTCAGTGGGCAGGTGTATCTGGTCACCCGGACAAGAAATATTATCATGCTTCTGAACAATAGTGAAGGCGGATATATGTTCCTTGCCATGAATTATATTGAACATAATACGCTTCCTATGTATTACCGGCCGGGAATCGCGGTTACCAGCAGTGCGGCGCAGGAAGATGTGCTTGCATTGAATTATATTCTTGTGAAGGAAAAAATCAAAGAGGAGAAAGTGGAAGAATATTTGCCAGGCCTGTTGAATTTTACAGGAAGGCAGTTTGCGGTTCCACAGGAAAGTATAGACAGGATGCTGAAGGACGGGGATGAAGATATTGCGCTTTTCATGAAGGAGATGGATGGATATATCCCCGGGAAAAAAACACTGAAGAAAGATGTCCTGTGGATTAAGGACGAAACCGTTCTTTCAATTATCGAAGATGAAGACAAACGGGAGAATTTGGTAAAAGCATTGATCAAACTGAAAAATTGTGCGCTTTCTCAGTCCTTTATAGAATACAAATATATTCCCGATTACACGAGGTTCGGCAAAGAATTTTTACAGGATTCGGAAAAAGTATAAATGCGGAACATATAATTGATTTTCGAAGAGAGTGATTGTACAATAAAACAATTGGGTTATTAATTGTATAGCATGAAACAGGAACAAGAACAAGAGGAATCGTATGGGAACTACCCTGATCCGTGTCAGGAATACCGTTTTGCATGTCCTGCTGCTGACAGCGCTGTTTGTCGGTTCGCTGGTGTTTTTTGAATTTCAGATCAATCAGTCGGCGCCGGACGGTGCTTCGGCGATGGAGGAATCCACGTTTCCGCTGGTGTACATGCGGCGGGGCGGGGTGAACTTTAACTGTCTGTCGGGCTATGCCCAGGAGATGGATGTCTCCTGCATGCGCGACTGTATTACGCCGCTCTCCTCCGACCGGCAGATCGGGATCCGCATCCAGACCTTCTCCGCGGGGGTGGACAGTGTGTCCTACCAGGTGCTCAGCCGGGATGGCGCTGAAACGCTGGAGAATACGCAGGTGATCAAGCTGGACCGCGGTGAGGATACCATCGATGCGACCCTGACCCTGCAGGGGAAGATGCTCATGAACGAGGAATATGTTCTGATGATCTGCCTCAATTGCGGAGGAAGGGTGGTTCGCTATTATACGGATGTGCTGCTGGCGGACGGCCTGCACACGGATGAGTATCTGAATTATGTGAGCGGCTTCTATGATAAGACCGTGAACCGTACGGACCTCTCTTCCGTGGGTGCGGCGGTGGAGCCGGATGAGACGACGGACATTGAGGCGACGCTGGCCTACATGGACATTCACGACAGTGTGGAGCAGCTCACCTGGAGCGGTCTGCAGCCGCAGATCTATTACAAGCCGACGCCGAAGATCCGCGAGATCAACACCCAGACGGCATCCCTGACGCTGGAATACCGGATCGCTTCCGTGAATGAAAACGGAGCCACGGAAATCTTCAATGTGAATGAATTCTACCGGGTGCGCTTTACCGACAGCCGCGTCTTTCTGCTCAACTTTGAGCGGACGACGGATGAGGTGTTCGACCCGGAAAACAATGTGCTGACGGACAAAGGGATCCGCTTAGGCATCACGGGCAAGGAGGTTGAATACGCCAGTGATGAGAAGGGAAGGATCGTCGCCTTTGTACAGGAGAACGAGCTGTGGACCTTTGAACGGAGCACGTCCCGGCTGACGCAGGTGTTCAGCTTCCCGCAGAAGGAAAACATGGACTACCGCGACTTTAAGGACGCCAGTTCGATCCGCATTCTGCGGGTCGGTGCGGACGGGGATGTGTGGTTTACCGTCAGCGGATACATGAACCGCGGCCCACATGAGGGGCAGAGCGGCGTAGCGCTGTATTATTACGATACGGCTGCGGATCTTTTAGAGGAGCAGGTGTTCCTGGTGAGCACGGAAAACCCGGATCTGGTGCAGCGCGATGTGGATACACTGGCCTATGTCACGGCGGATACGTCTCTGTTTTATGTGTATCTGGAGGAGCAGCTGTGGAAGGTGCGCATCGTGGACCGGACCTACGAGATCGCAGCGGAGAATGTGCGCGAGAAATGCTGTGCCGGTTCGCAGCAGGGCCGCTACTTTGCATGGCTGGAGGAGGGAGATCCCTTTGCCTCCCAGGTGCTGTGCTGGACGGATCTGGAGGACGGCGTGACGCAGAA
Source organism: uncultured Lachnospiraceae bacterium (assembly GCA_946624935.1). Taxonomy (GTDB): domain Bacteria; phylum Bacillota; class Clostridia; order Lachnospirales; family Lachnospiraceae; genus Merdiplasma. The sequence goes on from CAMOSN010000121.1 coordinate 3,290, forward strand.
GGTCAATGCACCGGCCGGGGAATCCATCCGTCCGCTTACCTATATGGGCGAGGACCTGGTGATCGGACTTGCGCAGGAGGAGGATATCGCAAGGGGCTCGCTTGCCACAGGCCTGTTTCCGATGTATGCCCTGCAGATCATGAACGGGGAAGGAACGATCGTCAAAAATTATGAGCCGACCGGCTTCCGGGTGACGGGAGTCACTCAGTCGGATCACATGCTTTCCCTTGACCGAGTGACCTGGTCGGCGGCGGAGGGCAGCTTTGTGCAGGCTCAGGGAGATGAGATCGTCAATACGGACACCGCGGCGGATGTGGCGATCGGCATTGCGACGGCGGAATCGGCGCGCAAGCAGAATCAGGTGTACCTGCGGGTGGGCGGGACGATTTCCTCGGACTCCCCGAACATCGTGACCAGCAAGCTGGTCAGCCATTCCGGCTCCCGGGAGATCACGATCCCGCGCAGCACATCCTACGAGGGGCTGTACTTTGTATATGCCGGCGGCCGGCTGCAGGAACTCTTCACCCGGGCGAACGAGGCGGTCACACTGGCCGATTCTCTTACCGGTGTCGTGGTGGATCATCTGCGCAGCTATATCTGGGTGCGCGGCGACAAGGGGACCAGAGCCGACATTGACCTGGAGGATGTGCCCGAGGCGATGAAGGCAGGGGTGCGCTCTGCTGCGGAGCTTCCGGCAATGGATGGCATGCAGGTGCTTGATTTAAGCGGCTGTACGCTGGATGAGGTGCTCTACTATGTGAGCCATGGGTATCCGGTGGCCGCTGTGACGAAGGACGGGCCGGTGACCATCGTGGGCTACGATGAGTTCAACACGCATCTGCTCGATCCGGGGGCCTACGAATGGCGCTATTACGGAATCAACGACAGCACGGCGCTGTTTGAGGAAAGCGGCAATGTGTTCTTTACCTATGTCACGAAGTGATGGAAGCAGCATGAGGCTGCATTGCAGGGAGCGGGAGAACCCCGTGGAAATGAGTTATCACAGGGTATCGTGACCAGAACAGCGAGCGACAGAAAATACAGATACAGAAAAAACAGACACAAGATAAAACAGCTATAAGAAGGAGGAGTTTCATGATCCGATTATATGACGGAGGCGTTTATCTGAGTGCAGCGGCAGGGCTGATCCCGGACGGGCCGGAGGCCGGCGCGCTCCTGGCAAAAGCAGGAATTGGCATTACAAAGGAAGAAGCCAGGGACCGGACGATGGCATGGTCGGTGCTGGAGAAGCATAACACCTCCGGCAGAGCGGATAAGCTGAAGATCCGTTTTGATAAACTGACCTCCCATGACATAACCTTCGTCGGCATTATCCAGACGGCGAGGGCTTCGGGTCTGGAGCGCTTCCCGATCCCCTATGTGCTGACCAACTGCCACAACTCGCTGTGCGCGGTGGGCGGCACCATCAATGAGGATGACCACATGTTCGGCCTGAGCTGCGCGAAGCGCTATGGCGGGGTGTATGTGCCGCCGCATCAGGCAGTGATCCATCAGTTTGCAAGAGAGATGATGGCGACGGCCGGAGGCATGATCCTCGGCTCCGATTCCCACACCCGGTACGGGGCACTGGGCACGATGGCCGTGGGCGAGGGCGGACCGGAGCTGGTGAAGCAGCTGCTCTCCCAGACCTGGGACATCGACCGGCCGCAGGTGGTGGCGGTGTATCTGACCGGCACGCCGCGCAGAGGGGTCGGCCCGCAGGATGTGGCGCTGGCCATCATCGGTGCTGTGTTTGCGAACGGGTATGTCAACAACAAGGTCATGGAATTTGTCGGCCCGGGCGTGGCGAATTTGAGCGCCGACTTCCGCATCGGGGTGGACGTGATGACCACGGAGACCACCTGCCTGTCCTCCATCTGGGAGACCGATGAGAAGATCCGCGAATTCTATGAGATCCACGGACGCGCACAGGATTATGCGCAGCTGCAGCCGGGCGACGGCGCCTATTACGATGGCTGCGTGTATGTGGACCTGGACAAGGTCGAGCCGATGATCGCACTGCCGTTCCATCCCAGCAACGCACTGCCCATCCGGGAGCTGAAGGCTAATCTGGAGGATGTGCTCGCCGAGACGGAGAAGCGGGCGAAGGTCAGCTTTGGTGAGAACGTGCAGTTTTCTCTGCGGGATAAGATCCATGACGGGAAGTTGTATGTGGAGCAGGGCATTATCGCCGGTTGCGCGGGCGGCGGCTTTGAAAATATCTGCGACGCGGCGGATATCCTGAAGGGCAGAGATATCGGCAGCGGCGCGTTCACTCTGAGTGTGTATCCGGCCAGCATGCCGATCTACCGCGAACTGGCGGTGAACGGACGGATGGCCGACCTGGTGGAAGCAGGCGCTGTGATCAAAACGGCCTTCTGCGGGCCGTGCTTCGGCGCGGGCGATACGCCGGCCAACAATGCACTGAGCATCCGCCATTCTACGAGAAACTTTCCGAACCGTGAGGGCTCGAAGGTGCAGAACGGTCAGATCGCATCGGTGGCGCTGATGGATGCCCGCTCGATCGCGGCGACTGCGGCGAATAAAGGCTTCCTCACCGGCGCGGACGAGCTGGATGTGGAATTTACCCGTCCGGCATACCATTTCGACAGCAAAATCTACGAGAACCGTGTGTTTGACAGCCATGGGAAGGCCGATCCCTCGGTGCCGATCCAGATGGGCCCGAACATTAAGGACTGGCCGGCCATGCCGGCGCTTCCGGAGAACATGCTCCTGAAATGCGTGTCCGAGATTCATGATCCGGTCACCACGACGGATGAACTGATCCCCTCCGGCGAGACCAGCTCCTACCGCTCCAATCCGCTGGGACTGGCGGAGTTTGCACTGTCCCGGAAGGATCCGGCCTATGTGGGCCTGGCCAAGGAGGTGCACCAGGCACAGAAAGCCCTTGAAAACGGGGAGAATCCCGCGGATGCGTTTGCGCAGATCGCGCCGGTGCTGGAGGCGCTGGAGAAGAATTTCCGCGCGCTGTGCGGGGAAGAAAACGCCAGTGCGTGTGGCACATTTACGAAGGAGAATCTGGGCATCGGCTCCGTGATCTTCGCGGTGAAGCCGGGCGACGGGTCGGCCCGTGAGCAGGCCGCCTCCTGCCAGAAGGTGCTTGGCGGCTGGGCGAACATCGCCAACGAATACGCGACGAAACGTTACCGCTCGAACCTGATCAACTGGGGCATGCTGCCGCTGCTGATCGATGCGGGGGAGCTTCCCTTTGCGAAGGGCGATTACCTCTTCCTGCCGGGGATCCGCAGGGAGGTGGAGGAAGGTGCTTCCGACATTGAGGCCTATGTGATGAAGGATGGCGCCTGGAAAAAGATCCTGCTGCATATGGGTGCCCTTACGAAGGATGAACGGCAGATCATTCTGGACGGATGCCTGATCAATTACAATCGCGTATAATCATTCATCAGCTGTGGATGCAATAGAAAGACAATCACGCCGGGCATAAATAGATTATGAGACCGGTGTACGGAAAGGGAATAAAGGAACATGGAAAAGAAAAAGTTCTACATGACAACAGCGATCGCGTATGCTTCCGGCAAGCCGCACATCGGCAACACCTATGAGATCGTGCTGGCGGATGCCATCGCGCGTTTTCGCAGAGCGCAGGGCTACGACGTGTTTTTCCAGACCGGTACCGATGAGCACGGCCAGAAGATCGAGCTGAAGGCGACCGAGAAGGGTGTGACGCCGAAGGAATTTGTGGATGATGCCGCGGGTGAGATCAAGCGGATCTGGGATCTGATGAACACCTCCTACGACAAATTCATCCGCACCACGGACGATTACCATGAGAAGCAGGTGCAGAAGATCTTCAAAAAGCTCTACGACCAGGGCGATATCTATAAAGGAAGCTATGAGGGCTGGTACTGCACGCCCTGCGAATCCTTCTGGACCGAATCCCAGCTGGTGGACGGCAAGTGTCCCGACTGCGG
>CAMOSN010000122.1 GCA_946624935.1 uncultured Lachnospiraceae bacterium
TGCAGATCTCGTGGATCCGGTCATAGGCTTCCTGCTGCTCCTCAGCTGTTTTGCAGTAGGTGTTGATGATGAGCTTCAGGCCTGGATGCCAGATCTTTTTGACGGTGTCGATTACCGTCTCCACGTCTCCGACTGCCCTGGCATTCAGGATTTTCCCGGCTTTGGCGAAGGCTTCGCCGAAGGGGACCGGATTGTTGGGCGACGGATCGGTCTCGCTGGAGAAGGCTCCGTCGGCGCCGATCAGGCCCGGTACCTTCAGTACGGACGGGATCTTGGCTTCCCAGTTGCCGCAGCTGTGATAGAAGGTTCCCCCGAAGGGCTCACACATATCTGCAAGCTGCTGCGCTTCCAGTTCATCGAACATGACATTGCTGACCATGATGCTGGTGTCGGCGGATGCGCCCATCCCGATGATCTTCCGGGAGGAGGCAAAGCCGTGTCCGGGCAGTGCCAGCGCATCTCCGATCAGTGCCTTCTGCTTCAGAAGGTAATCCCTCATCAGGCCGCCGGCACGGTAGGCCAGCTCACTGTAGCCTTCCGGATCCTCGATCATTCCCTCGAAAAGTGCGGTCGTGGGCATCATCTCACTGATGATGTTCAGCGGAGACTGTACATCCCCGAAGGACATCGGCACCTTTCCGCCGGTCTTCTCCAGGAAATACTCGATATAGGCAAGCTGATCCTGTCCGATCTGTGTCGTTTCGATCGGCACGGGTTCACTGGCGATCGCTTCGTCAAGGTCCTCGAACTTATCGGACACGGCCGGTGCCTGGCCGTCCAGCCAGATATACTCAGCGCCGAAGGCAGAGGCACCGATGCCGATGCCGTACCACGGCTCCAGGTAATTGGCCATATCCGCCGCGTAATCCATGCTCTGTGCAAGAGCGCCCAGCTGAAGCCGGAGGGACAGTTCCCTGTCCCGGCACTCCCAGCCGTACACTTCCGCCACGCGGAAGCGGCGGTACACCAGTACGCCGCTGTCGGCCTTCAGAAAGGCCTCTACCTTTTTATCCTGCTGCGCCGCATACTCCGCGTACCGGTCAAAATCAAAGGCGGAGGGCTCCAGCCCGTTCACCTGCGTACTCTGGGAATCTCTTAATGAAGTATCAAACATGCTTTCCTCCACCTGGCCCGCCCTGAGCGCGGCCTATAGGGTATTTAAAGGGTAATTTTCATCAACCCGCCTTCAGCGGCATAACAATGTTCGGCAGCGTCATGGTAAATGCCGGCCAGTAGGTAACGATTCCGAGAACGATCAGCATTACGATAAAGAACGGTATCAGCGTCTTGCCCAGCCGCTCGATCGACACTTTGGAAATGGCGGAGCCGATGAACAGGGTCGAGCCTACCGGAGGTGTTACCAGACCGATGCCCAGGTTCAGGATCATGATGCAGCCGAACTGTACCGGATCCACGCCGACCTTTTGTGCGATGGGAAGCAGGATCGGGGTGAGCAGCAGAATGTTGCAGCTCATGTCCATCATCGTTCCGAAGATCAGCATAATGATGTTCATCAGCAGCAGGATCAGGAACTTGTTGGTCGTGACGCTCAGGATCGCGTTGGCGATGATCATCGGAACCTTCAGATAGGTCAGGCACCAGGAGAAGGCACTGGACGTTGCGATCAGGATCAGCACGATCGCCAGCGTGTTGAGCGCGCGCTCAAGAACCTTCCAGAAGCCCTTGAAGGTCAGCTTGCGGTAAATGAAGGCACCGCAGATGATCGCCCATACGACTGCGATTGCCGCAGACTCGGTGGCCGTAAAGATACCGACGACAACGCCGACCACCACGATCAGCACAGTCAGCAGGCCCCAGAAGGCATCGATGAAGGTCTTCAGGAAATGCTTCAGGTTGAAACGGTCTCCCTTCGGATACTGTTTCTTCACGGAAATATAGTAGCTGTAGATCATCAGCGCAACGCCGAGCAGGATACCCGGTGCATAACCGGCGATGAACAGACGTCCGATGGACACGCTGCCGGCTACCGTTGCGTAGATCACCATGTTGTGGCTGGGCGGGATCAGAATACCCTGCACCGAGGAGGTCATGGTCACGTTCGCGGCAAAGTCATCGTCATATCCCTGCTCGACCATCATCGGGATGAGGATCGTTCCCAGAGATGCGCAGTCCGCTGCAGAGGAACCGGAGATGCCGCCGAAGAACATGGAAGCCACGATGTTTACCATGGCCAGGCCGCCGCGCATCCATCCTACGATAGAATCGGACAGGCCGATCAGCTTGTCGGAAATACCGCCCTCGCCCATCAGCTCACCGGCCAGAATGAAGAACGGCACTGCCATCAGGGAAAAGCTGAAAACGCCTTTAACCATCAGCTGCACCACCTGCTGCAGGTTCAGCTTCATGTACATCATGCCGATCACGGCTGCGATACCGATGGCATAGGCGATCGGAAAGCTCAGAGCAATGAAAAGGAAAAACAGTACCAGCAAAAGGACGATTGCTGTTGTCGAATTCATGACTTCACCTCCTCTACAGAATCTTCCGCCTCAGGAGGATTTACTTCGTAATTGTAATATCCCTTCACCGGTTTTTTCATTATCTTCAATATAAACAGAATAAACCGTTCGCTCTGCATGAGAAGCATGCACAGCCCGGCCACCGGCACTGCGGCGTAAAGCCAGGATTTCTTGATCGGAATACCGGACAGCACGCTCTTGGACATCAGTTGGGTAAACTGGATCCCATACACGATCATGAACAGGCTGAACAGGAAGATCGTAATCTGGCTGAGCGCATGCAGAATGCGCATTGCCTTTGCCCGAATCGATGCCGGGAAAGCATACTGTATCAACACCACGCGCAGATGCTTATCGGTGCGGATCGCAAGACTGGCACTGATCAGCGCCATATAGACCATACACATCAAAATCGCCTGCTCGCCCCATCTGGGTGTTTTGCTCATCACAAAGCGCATAAACACGACATAGGAGGTAATGACGATGGATGCGATGAAAACAATCTTGCAGAAGGTCATAAACAGCCAGTATACGCCGTCATAAAATTTTCTCACTTCTGTCGTCCCCACTTTCCAACATACATAATAAATAACCCCAAAACGGGGAAGAGAAAGCGGATCCGCTTCTCTCCCCCGCAAAGCTTCCAGCTGCTGTCCCTACTGCCGGCGCTCTCGGCCGTTTACGATCCGAAGACGCCTCTGCGCCGCATTGGGATCAACTGCTTAAAACATGATTATTTCTGGATGTCTACGATTGCAGCAAGCTCATCCTCGACGCCTTCGGAATAGCTTTCCCATACGCTCTTGCAGGCTTCCTGAGCCTTCGCCATATCCTCTGCGGGAACGTCGATGATCGTAACGCCTTTTTCCTCAAGAGATTTTCTCAGCTCAGCTTCTTCTGCTTCAATCTGCTCTTTGTTCCATGCGGAAGCCTGTTTTCCAGCTTCTCTCAGAAGAGCCTGATCCTCTTCGCTCAGCTCGTTCCAGCGTGCCTCTGCCATCAGGATAACGCCCGGGCTGAAGGTATGTCCGTCAAGCAGGTAGTACGGAGCAACCTCATAGAACTTGTTGGAATCATATCCCGGATAGCCGTTCTCGCCGCCGTCCACAACGCCGGTCTGGATGGAGCTGTACAGCTCGCTGTAGGAGATCGGGGTGGGCTCTGCGCCCAGTGCAGACATGGTATCCATCATCAGAGTCGTCTCCGGAACACGGATCTTTTTGCCCTTCAGGTCATCCAGGCAGGTGATCTCCATGGAGGTGAAGGTATGACGGGCACCCTCATCGGTATAGGTGATGCCTACAAAGCCGGCGCCAACTTCGATACCTTCATCCAGGAAAGCCTGACCCAGATCCTCAGCTTCCAGAACCTTCCACATGCCTTCGCGGCTGGTGAAGATATAGGGAAGTCCGAACAGGTTCATCTTCTTGATGCCATAGTCGCCGAGAGAGTTGGTGTTGCCTCTGTAGAAGTCAACCGTGCCGCCGCCCATCTGCAGTGCGTTCAGGCAGGTGATCTCATCGCCCAGCTGGGAAGCCGTGAATACATCGATTTTGATGCGGCCTTCCGAAAGCTCATCCACGAGTTCGGCAAACTTGTAGCCCACTCTGGAGTTGATATTGTCGTCGCCGTTCAGCTCCGCATAAGTGAACGTGTACTCCGGTGCGGTCTCTGCAAATGCAGGAACAGCGCTCATGGCTGCAGTCATGCCAAGGGCAAGTACCAGTGCTAATGCTTTTTTCATACCTCTTCTCCTTTTTCATTGTAATAAATTAGTAAAAAACGTCTGCAAATATTCCGTTTCTAGCTTAACGGATATTTAATAAATATTTTACCTTCTAACCGTCAATCTGTCAACAATAACCATGTATTGGTTTTGCTGTTTGTGCATTATTACTCTGTTCTTATCTGATTCATGTAAAGTTCCTTTCGTTATTGTAAACTTCCGCTCCCTATTGTAAAATATCTCCGAAGCAGGATTCGACAGTTGACATCAGCTGTTGCAGGAAGACTGAGGAAGCTTGCAGCAAGAAACGGAGGATCACCGGAAAATGACAGATGTCCGGGTAAAATGCGCTCTGACCGAGCAGCAGTACCGCGATTATATGAAGTTTCATGTACTTGGAAACCACACGGATCTGCGGCGCCACATTATTCTGTGCGCACTGATCGCTGCCTTCGGGGCGGTCAATTTCGCAGCCGGCAGTCCGATACTCGGCTGGATCTTTGTAACACTCGGGCTGTATGTATTTGTCAGCCGGTTTCTACGCTTTTACATGAGCGTCAACCGGATCGTGGAGCAGTTCGGACTGGGCGAGGCACCAAAGGATTTTTACACCATCCTCTTTCATTCGGGAAACTTTGAAGTCGACAACCGGAAAGAGCATGCCAGATACCCCTATGACCGCATCGTCCGCGTGTGCTTCCGGGAGGACAGGAAGATCCTCTATCTGTATCTGACACAGTCCAACGCGTTCCTTCTTCCGTACGACGGATTTGAAAGCGGGACCGCTGACGATCTGAAGAGTCTTTTGCAGGAAAAGGCATCTGCTGCTGCCTGGGAGTAAAATAGAATTTGGAAAGAGCTGCGTGAACAGAACAGGAGGAATATCCCATGAACAAGATCCCCTATGATATCACCTTTCACCCGACCTGGTGGCATGAGAACGCCGGGATCGACTTTTCCCAGCCGTTTTTCGATGATTACCGGGTCCGCATGGAATCCGACGTGAAGATGCGCCGCACGATGTACGAGCACTTCGGTGCGTACGGCATCGGTGAAAAGGATCCGCAGCCGCGTCCGCTGCTGGGCACGGATCTTCTGGCGGCGGGTTATCTGTATTCCGAGCTGATGGGATGTGATATCGTTTATCAGCCCGACAATTCTCCGCAGGTCGTGTGCCGCAATCTGGAGGCGGACGAGCTTGACCAGGTCGAAGTCCCGGATCTTGACACCAGCCCTGTGTGGGCCAGAACGCAGAAGCAGATCGATGCACTGCTGGAGAAATACGGCCGCGTCGAGACCTATATCAATCTGCAGGGCATTCAGAACATTGCCCTGGATCTGATGGGACAGGAGCTCTACCTTGCCTATTATTCCGATCCGGACGAGATCACGGACCTGCTCACGAAGATCACGGATATGACCCTGGCGATCGGAAAGCGTTTCCGGGCGCTCTCGAACGACCTGTCCGGCGGCGTGACCGGAATCGTGCGCAAGGTGATGCCCGAGAACTATCTCACCTCCAACTGTTCGGTGGAGATGGTCTCCAATTCCTGCTATGAGGAATTCCTGCTCCCGCATGACATCCGTCTGGCGAAGGAATTCCCCTGCTTCGGCATCCACCACTGCGGCAAGAGCATGGAGCATGTATGTGAAGGATACGCCAAGGTTCCGGGCCTCGCCTTTGCCGAGGTAGGCGCCGGCTCCGACATCGCCTATGTCCGGGAGCATCTGCCTGGCGTGTGGCTCAATCTGCGTTACAGCGCGGTCAATATCCAGAAGGAAACGCCCGATCAGATCCATGAAAACGTCCGCCGTATGCTGGAGCTCGGCAAAGCAGAGGAAGGAAAGATCTCCATCTCCTGCGTGGGCATGGACAAAAATACGCCGGAGGCGAATATCCTGGCATTCCTGGATGCATGCAGGCAGGCGAATCTCTGAGACCAGGCTTCACTGAGACCGGGCTTATCCCGAGGTGTTTCTATGGGCTATTTTTATCTGATCCTGCAGGCATTTATTTTCAGCTTTGGCGGACTGATGATCAAGGCCGCCGGCGGCATGTTTTCCCCGTTTCTGATCTCCGGGCTGCGCTTTGCGATCGGCATCGCGATCCTGATGATCATTCTCAGGATCCGCAGCGGGCACTTCCGGCTGCCCATGGCAAACCGGATTCTCCTGATCGGCGGCGTGTGCAAGGCACTCCACTATCTCCCGGAAAATTTCGGGATCATGCGCGGCTTCTCCTATGGCGGCATCCTGGTGTGGCCGGTGCAGACCGTCGTCATCCTGATCTTCTCCGCGCTTTTCCGCCGGGAACGCTTCTCCGCGCGGATGCTCGCCGGCACAGCGCTGTGCGTGGCCGGCATCGGGGTGGTATCCTGGAACGGCGCGTCCCCTGAGATCTTTCTGACGACCCAGGCCGTCACGCTGCTTGCCTTTGTGCTGGCCGGCATCGGCGCCGCAGGCTTTTCCATCTCCCAGAAAAAACTGGTTGACCGGATGGACATCGTAGAGCTCAACACCTCCATGTTCCTCTACGGACTGATCACCGTGTGCATCGTGCTCGTCCCGAGCGGCCCTCATCTTTCCGGCCGCTTCACCTGGGCCGGCCTGATCAGTATGATCGCCCTCGGTGCCATCACCTGCTTCGGCTTCCTCCTGCAGGCCGCCGCGGTCAAGACCGTGCCTCTGCTCAGCGCCACCATTATTCAGAGCTCCTCCGTGATCCTGAACATCGTGTGGGGCGTACTCCTGTACGGCGATCCGCTCACGGTCTATGTCATCGCAGGGTCCGCCATGTTCCTGACCGGGATCGTGCTGGTGAACCTGCCGTCGAAGTAATGGTTTAGATCCGTCGTGGGATCTTCGTATACGAAAACCCCCAGGGAAAAAAGCATAATGCCCTTCCCCGGGGGATTTCTCTATAAGCGCCTGCTCAGCGCTTCA
>CAMOSN010000123.1 GCA_946624935.1 uncultured Lachnospiraceae bacterium
CTGCGCACGTCCTTGCCGCCGATCTTCACGCATCCGCTGTCCACATCGTAGAGCCGGCTTAAAAGGTTCACCAGACTGGTCTTGGCGCTGCCGGTGCCGCCGATGATTCCGATCGTCTCGCCCGAGCGGATGGACAGATCGATGTCCCGCAGCACCGGTTCCCCGGTGCCTCCGGCATATGTGAACACCACATTCTGATATTCGATGCTTCCATCCGGAATCTCGAAATCCGGATTCTCCGGGTTCACCAAATCACTGTGCTCGTCGAGCACCTCGCAGATACGCTTCCCGCTGGCCTGGCTCATTGTGATCATCACAAATGCCATGGACAGAAACATCAGGCTGCCGAGGATGTTCATGCAGTAGGTCAGAAGGCTCATCAGGTTGCCCGTGGTGAGCGCCGTCTGCTGCGTGGTGACGATCATCTTCGCCCCGATCCAGCTGATGAGCAGGATGCAGGTGTACACCGTCGCCTGCATCACCGGCATGTTCAGCACGATGATGCTCTCCGCCTTCTTGAACAGCTGGTAGATATTGCCGGAGGCCTTTTTCTCCTTCTGCGTCTCGTAATCCTCCCGGACAAAGGCCTTCACCACGCGAATGGCGGTCACATTCTCGTCGATGCTCTGATTGAGCTCGTCGTATTTGGGAAAGATCGCGGAGAAGGTGCGGGTCGCCCGCTTCATAATGAAAAACAGGAAGCATCCCAGCACCAGCACGGCCACCAGATAAATGCTTGCAAGCCTCGGACTGATCGTAAAGGACAGAACCATTGCCGTGATCAGACTCAGCGGAGCGCGCACCATCATCCGCAGGATCATCTGAAAAGCGTTCTGCAGATTGGTGACGTCCGTGGTCAGACGGGTGACCAGCGAGGAGGTGCTGTACTTGTCGATATTGGAGAAGGAAAACTCCTGGATCCTGCCGAACATCGCCTCCCGCAGATTGCGGGCAAATCCGGCTGAAGCCTTCGCGGCCAGCTGCCCGCCCAGCACACCGGTCACAAGCCCGCCCAGCGCCAGCACCAGCATGCGCAGACCGATCGTCACAATGGCGGTCATATCACCCTTCTCCACGCCCTGGTCGATGATCGACGCCATCATCAGCGGGATGAGCATCTCAAAAAAAACCTCGCCGATCATACACAGCGGGGTTAAAATCGCGGGAAGCCGAAACTCCCCGATCTGTTTTGACAGTGTCTTCAGCATAAATCACTACTCCTGTTAGTCCTGTATATCACTGCTCTGTGCGCAGGGGACAATCCCGAGTGCATCCATCATCTTTCCGAGGAGAATGCCAAGCTGCGCATAATCCTCATCTCCCAGAAACTCGATCAGCCGCTGCTCCGTCCGTCCTGCCTTCTCGATCGCGATCGCGCACTGTGCAAGCCCGGCCTGCGTCAGTTTCAGCAGCTTGATCCGCCGGTCCTCCTCACAGGTCATGGAACAGACATATTCCTTCTGCTCCAGCCGGGACACGATCCCTGCAGCGGTCGGCTGCGAAACATGCAGATGGCGCTCCACTTCCTTCAGAGACATCGTGTGATCCTTCGCGCACTGCAGCAGGATCAGCACCCGGATCTGCACCGCCGTCAGATTCTGCTCCCGGAGCGCATTATTGATCTCCCGTTCGATATGGTCGTTGATGATCTTGATCTGAACTGCACATGGACTCGTTTCCATAAACTGCCTCCCTGTTCTTAAACGATGTGCCGGAGCGCAGTTCCTCCGACTCATGCCCAAGATGATAGCATACTTTTATTATAACCGCAAGTGTCCTGACTTCACCGGATATAGGTCATCAGATCCCGCACGGACCTTACGCCGCACAGCCGGATCCCCTCGACCGCTCCGATCGTCCTGCAGTGTGACTGGGGCAGGATGACGGTGTCGAAGCCGAGGCGCCTGGCCTCGAGCACGCGCTGCTTGGCCATGCTCACGGAGCGCACCTCGCCGCTTAATCCCACCTCGCCGAAGGCGATGGTGCGGTCACTGATGACAATGTCCCTCGCACTCGAAATCAGTGCAAGCACAATGCCCAGATCCGCTGCGGGCTCCCGCATGCGCATGCCGCCGGCGATGTTCACATACACATCACTGCTTGAGAGCAGCAGTCCCATCCGCTTTTCCAGCACCGCCAGCAGAAGGTTCACACGGTTAATATCGGCCCCCTCCACCGTCCGGCGCGGATACGCCAGCGAGGACCTTCCCACCAGCGCCTGCACCTCGATCAGCACCGGCCGGGTGCCCTCCATGGCACAGGCCACCACGGAGCCGGAAGCATTTTCGGGCTTTCCCTCCAGCATGTATTCGGAGGGGTTGGGCACCTCCCGCAGGCCCTCCCCGCACATTTCGAACACACCGATCTCGTTGGTGGATCCGAAACGGTTTTTGACACTGCGCAGAATCCGATAGGAAGCATTCCGGTCTCCTTCGAAATAAAGCACGGTGTCCACCATATGCTCCAGCACCCGGGGCCCGGCCACAACGCCTTCCTTCGTCACATGTCCGACGATAAAGATGGTCACGCCGCTTCCCTTTGCGATCTGCAGCAGCACGCCTGTGGTCTCCCGCACCTGGGATACGCTCCCCGGAGCAGAACTGACCGCCTCGTTAAACATGGTCTGAATCGAGTCGATGATCACCACAGAGGGCTTCGTCTCCTCAATTGCCTCACGGACACGCTCCAGGTCGGTCTCACACAGCAGATAAAGTGAATCGGCAAACTGCCCCATACGGTCCGCCCGCATGCGGATCTGCTGCAGCGATTCCTCACCGGACACATACAGCACCTTCTGTTCCCGTCCGGCCAGATTGCGGCACACCTGCAGAAGCAGGGTGGACTTGCCGATCCCGGGATCACCGCCCACCAGCACCAGCGAACCGGGCACGATCCCGCCGCCGAGCACCCGGTCGAGCTCGCCGATTCCGGTGCCCTCCCGCGGCGTATCCTTCAGATCAATGGTGTTCAGCTGCTGCACCCTTCCGGAAGTCCCGGCCGCGCCGCGATTGCCGGCAGCGCGCGACGATTTTACACTTTTGGTGACCGGCTCCTCCGCGAAGGTGTTCCATTCCCGGCACACAGGGCACTGCCCCATCCACTTTGCGGATTCATACCCGCAGTTCTGACAGAAAAAAACGCTGCTCTTCCCTTTTGCCATTCCTCACCCCGCCTGTTTCCGGTTCGCCTGCCTGGATCCCTTTACAAGAAACGTGGTCCGGTCATCCTTTCTGCGCGCCGTTACGGTCATATGCTCCTTCACGGTGCCCTCCAGGATTGCCTCGGAGAGCGGATCCTCCACATAAATCTGCACAGCACGCCGAAGCGGGCGCGCGCCATACTTCTCGTCAAAGCCCTTTTCCGCAAGAAAATCCTTCAGCTCCGGGCTGACCTTCAGGGAAATGTCCATCTGCTCCTTACAGCGCGCGGAAAGCTCCCTGAGCATCAGCTCCGCGATCTGACGGATCTCCTCCCGGGTGAGCTGGTGGAACACGATCGTCTCGTCGATCCGGTTGAGGAATTCCGGCCGGAAGATCCGGCGCACCTCCTCCATGACGCTCCCCTTCATCTTCTCATAATTCTTCTGGCTGTCGTCGCCGGCGCCAAAGCCGAGATTCTTCGGCGAAAGGATCGACTGGGCGCCCGCGTTGGAGGTCATGATCAGAATCGTATTCCGGAAATCGACCTTTCTGCCCTGGGAATCCGTGATATGTCCCTCATCAAGCACCTGCAGAAGAATGTTGAACACATCCGGATGTGCCTTCTCGATCTCATCAAACAGAATCACACTGTAGGGATGGGTGCGTACCTGGTCGGAGAGCTGTCCGCCCTCCTCATATCCCACATATCCGGGCGGCGAGCCGACCATACGCGAGACGCTGTGCTTCTCCATATACTCCGACATGTCCACGCGGATCATCGACTGCTCACTGCCAAACACCGCTGCCGCCAGCGCCTTCGAAAGCTCCGTCTTTCCCACGCCGGTCGGCCCGAGCAGCAGGAACGAGCCGATCGGCCGCTTCGGATCCTTCAGTCCGGCCCGGCCGCGCTTGACCGCCCTGGCGATCGCGCTGACCGCCTCCTCCTGCCCGATCACGCGCTTATGCAGCTCTTTTTCCAGGTTCAAAAGCCGCTTTCCCTCGGACTGGGCGATCCGCTCCGCAGGCACTCCGGTCCACACCGAGATCACACTTGCGATATCCTCGGTACACACACAGGCCTTCGCACGCTCCCTTTTGCGCGTCTGCTTTGCCTGCTCCTTTTCCAGCTTTGCGGAGAGCTCCTTTACCTGCGCATGCAGCTGTGCAGCCTGCGCCGTGTCGCCGCTTTCCAGCGCATCCTCCAGCTGCCCTGTCATGGCGCGGTGCTCCGAAAGAAGCGCTTCAAGTGCCGCGGAAGGTTTGCTCTGCTCGATCTGCCTGCGGGCAGCTGCCTCATCCATCAGATCGATCGCCTTGTCCGGCAGGAACCGGTCATTGATGTAGCGCTTGGAAAGCTTCACGGCCTCGTGCAGCGCTTCGTCGGAGATCTCCACCCCGTGATGCTGCTCGTACTCCGGACGGATTCCCCGCAGAATCTCCACGGTCTCCTCCTCGGAGGGCTCCTCCACCATGACCGGCTGGAACCGCCGCTCCAGCGCAGCATCCTTCTCGATATATTTCCGGTACTCCGTTACAGTTGTCGCACCGATGAGCTGAATCTCGCCCCGGGACAGGAAGGGCTTCATAATGTTGGAGGCATCCAGCGCCCCCTCCGCTCCGCCTGCACCGATCAGGGTGTGCAGCTCGTCCATGAACAGAAGCACTTCCTGGCTGAGCATGACCTCCTCCAGGACCTTCTTGATCCGCTCCTCAAATTCTCCGCGATACTTGGATCCGGCTACCATCCCCGCCATGTCCAGCGTCACCACCCGTTTGCCCTGCAAAGATGGCGGCACCTCACCGGCGGCAATGCGTCTTGCAAGGCCCTCCACGATCGCCGTCTTTCCCACACCCGGTTCTCCGATCAGGCACGGGTTGTTCTTGGTTTTGCGGCTCAGGATCTGCAGCAGCCTTGCGGTTTCCTTCTCGCGGCCGACGATCACACCCAGCCGTCCCTCTCTGGCCCGCGCGGTCATGTCCGTGCTGTACTGATCGAGCCAGGGCGTTTCCGCCGAGAACTCATCTCCTGCCGTGTGCACGTTCTTCATCAGATCGCGGCTGCGCTCCTCCGGTGCATCCAGAATGTCCAGCAGCGTGCGGTACAGCTTCTGCAGATCCACCTCCAGCGTGTGCAGGATCCTTGCTCCCACACTCTCCACATCCTCCACGAGAGCGAGCAGGATATGCTCCGTGCCCACCTCATTCAGGCCGAGCGCCTTCGCCTCCGCCCGGGCACTGTTTAAAATGCTCTTCGCCCTGGGTGAGTATTCCGTTCCCTTTGTTATTGCACCGGTCCCGACCGGCATGATCAGCGTATCGATCAGGCCGGCGACCTTATCCTCCTCCACCTGCATTTCCTTCAGAAGTCTGGAGGCGGTTCCCTCCTTCTCACGCAAAAGGCCCAGCAGCAGATGCTCTGACCCGATATAGGGGTGTCCGAAGGCCTTCGCTGCCCTCTCCGCCTCCTTTATTGCTGCTTTTGCGCTGTTGGTATATTCTTCAGCCATTCCTCTTCCTTCCCGACAACTTCGGTACTTTCCGATATTTCCACATTCTGCAGGGCTGCACATCCGGCAAACACATCCTCGTCGAGGATGTCCAGACTGGGAGAAAGCTGCACCTCCTCCAGCCGTTCGCAGCCGCCAAACGCATAATTTCCCAGCGTCAGTACACTCTCCGGCAGAGCGATCCGCGTAAGCGCACTGCATCCCGCAAACGCACTCTTCCCGATCTGCACCAGCCCATCCGGCAGGAACACCTGCTCCAGATAAGGATTCCCCGCAAAGGCTCCGTCCGCGATGCTGCGGGTCGTCCTGCGCACCACATAGCGGGCCTGCTTTTTCCCGGGCGGATATACCGCCAGAACCTTTACCGGATAACTGCTGCTCGACCTGCGGTACAGTACGCCGCTCACACTCTCGAACGCAGTATGCTCCGGGGCTACCGACAGCTGTTCGATCGCACTTCCTGCAAATACGCCTGCTTCGATCTCCTTCATGCTGGCCGGCACAGTGCACCGGCGCAGATAGGTATTCCCGGCAAAGGCACCGGGCGCCACCCCCGTCGTCCCTTCGGGGATCGCATATTCCTCCCGGCGGTTCCCGGCCGGATACACCGCAAGAGTTGCGGTATCCTTCTGATACAGCACGCCCTCCCGGCTCTCAAACGCCGTATTCTCCTCCGGCACCGCAAACCACCGGATGTCCGTCCCGTCAAACGCCCGCTCTCCGATCTGCTCAAGTGCTGCAGGAAGATTGATACTGCGCAGAGCGCTGCATCCCGCAAAGGTCTCCGCACCGATGGTGCGGATCGTATCGGGCAGTGTAACCTTCCGCAGCTTCTCGCGCATACCGGTAAAGCAGCCGTCCTCGATTTCCGTAACGGTGAGAATCCCTACCTTCTCCGGGACCGTGATCGTCACATCCTCATATTCTCCGGAAAGCTGACGGATATACAGGCTTGCGGTCCCATCCATGCGCAGATGCACTCCCCATCGGAAGTGCATATTCTGCGACTTGTCTGCCCCGGCACCGGCTTCTTCCACATAATGCTTTGCCTCAGCGTACGCTTCATCCCCGGAAAATGCTTCCTCTACGTCCGCTTCATCCTCAGAAAGCGCTTCCTCTACGTCCGCTTCATCCCCGGAAAACGATTCCTCAACATAAAGGGAGGTATCCGGATCCTCCGTAAACACCCAGGCACTCTCCAGATCCTCCGGGGCAACGATTCCCCGCAGATTCTCAAGCGTACGCTCACTGTACAGAGCGGGCAGATCCCACAGCTGCAGCCCTTCTTCCTGCGGCGTCTCCGACTGCAGCTGCCCGAGCAGTGCAAGCCGTCTGCCAAGGGCTTCCTGTGCTTCTTCCCACCAGAGCTCCTCTTCTTCGGCTTCCGGGAAAACCTGCGCCGGATCTTCCGCGAAGTCCTCCACTGGATCTTCTGTGAAAGCCTCCGCAGGGTCTTC
>CAMOSN010000124.1 GCA_946624935.1 uncultured Lachnospiraceae bacterium
CAGTGATATCAGCATCCTTTTTCTGTTTCTCATCCGCTTCACCCTTACTCCTTTATAATTCTTTTTCTACGCGATCTTCCTTGTTCCCGGCCAGCATTTTCCTGTATTTGAGGGCATATTCCAGTCCATGGCCGGCACTCGATTTTTACTTTCTGGCCGGTTCCGGATCAACCCTTCACGCCACCGGAGGTCAGTCCGGAGGTCAGATGCTTCTCGATCGCCATAAACAGAATCACGACCGGGATCGTCGCCAGCAGGGATGCTGCGAACAGATACTGCCATTCAATCATGTTGAAGGACGAGAACTGTGTGATACCTACGGTGATCGGCCGCTTCGAGGCGGTGGAGATCAGCACCGTGGAAATCGTATATTCGTTCCAGGCGTTTATAAACACGAAAATCAGCGTCGTCACAATGCCCGGGGCTGCCATCGGCAGAAGCACCCGCACCAGGGAGCCCACCGTGCCGCACCCGTCGATCTTCGCCGCCTGCTCCATATCCGGCGAAATTGCGATAAAGGTACCGCGCAGCAGCCAGATGGCGAAGGCCTGGTTGAAGGCTGCGTTGATGAAGATCAGTCCGATGATGGTGTCATACAGATGCAGCGTGTTCATCAGCTGGGCGATACCGA
The DNA here is from genome assembly GCA_946624935.1 of uncultured Lachnospiraceae bacterium. Taxonomy (GTDB): domain Bacteria; phylum Bacillota; class Clostridia; order Lachnospirales; family Lachnospiraceae; genus Merdiplasma. The sequence continues at coordinate 632 of CAMOSN010000124.1, forward strand.
TCAGCAGAACCACCGGCGAGAACATCTGGCTCATGATCACGAAGCCGAGGAAGAACTTCTTCCCTTTGAAATTCATCCGGGCCATGGCAAAGGCCGCCGGAATGCCGCAGAGCATGGCCAGCAGCGTGGAGCCTCCCGCCACCATCACGGAATTGAGCAGGAAGCGCGGAACGCCGCGCCGCACGATGTCGCTTAAGTTGCTCCAGATCCATTTCGTCGGCAGCAGATGCAGGAAGTACATGTCCAGCGTCTCGGCGTTGGACCGGAATGCGGTGACCAGCATCACATAGTACGGGTAAAGAGTGATCACGCAGATCGCGATCACAAAGGCATAGAGCAGGCCGCGCAGCAGCGTGTTCTTAATGATGCCGCACCGCAGCTGGATGGCGGCAAGGATCGCCACAAAAAAGCACAGGGCCAGCACCCACACCAGCGGGCTGTGTGAAACGGAAAGATTTTTTACGGCCCCTTCGATCCCGTCTCCCATCTGCCCGTTGAAGAAAAACCGGTCCAGGCCGGCAAAGAAGGCTTCCCGGCCGGCTTCGATCTGATCGTCCCGGTACAGCCCGATCTTCCGCCAGAACAGATAGTTGTTCAGCAGCACAAACACCGGCGTAAGCAGAAGGCCTGCCAGGCACAGCACTCCGGCCAGGGAGCGCAGCGTCTTCTGCTTCCCGTCCAGGCCGCGGGGCTGCACTGCGGACAGAGAGCCTGTACATCCCGCAGCCATGCACACAATTGCAAGCAGAATGCAGGCAAGGATCACCTTCGCCGCCAGGGAGGAGGGCAAAGAGCCTTTCACAAAGTCCCAGATATTCTTAGTGAAGGTCTGATCGATGGTGAACGCCACTAAAGAGGTGGTCTCTCCCTTGGAGTTGGTGCGTTCGGTGACAGTTTCGTTGATCTGCACTTCGAGGCCCTGGGCACGGTATTTTTCTGCCTCTTCCTCCACCTCCGCCCTTACCTCGACATACTTTTCATCTCCCACGAAGGTGTTGGAGGATTTCTTCGTGAAAACGCTTGCGTTGAAGCTGTAAAGCGGAAGGCTCATGATTACGCAGGCACACGCCAGCGCACATGCGAAAAGGATGAGGAAAAGTCGATTGCTCTTAAGATTGCTCTTATGCATCTTCATAAGTTCTCCTCCTTTCGCATCACAGTCAGCATGTAAATTCCCGCGCAGATGCACAGGATGATAAACCCGATCACGGACAGCGCGTTGGCCGGCCCCTTCTTACGGTCGTAGAAATTCAGCATGTACAGGTAGGTGATCATGGTGTCTGTCTTGTTGGCCGGCGCACCCTTGGTCATCGTGTAAACGATCGGGAAGGAATTGAACACGTAGATGATGTTCAGCACCGTGCTCACCGAAAGTGCAGGCCGCACCAGAGGCAGCGTGATGTGAAACAGCTTGTCCCAGAACCCGGCCCCGTCCACGATCGCAGACTCATATAGCGAATCATCGATGGACTGCAGACCCGACAGTACGCAGAATGCCACGAAGGGGATGGTCACAAAAATACCGACCGCACACTCCCACACAAACTCGATCTGATAGGAGGAACGCCAGTTGATCGCTTCTTTGATGATCCCAAGGTTGAGCAGAACGCTGTTCAGGCTGCCGTACTCATACTTGATGATGTAGTTCCACACGGAGGCCTGAATCACCAGCGAGGTAGCCCAGGGAAAGATCAGGATCGAGCGTGCGATCTTCCTGCCGCGGAACTCCTGATTGAGCACCAGCGCAATGATGAAGCCCAGCAGTGTGGAGAGTCCGACGACCGACAGCACCCACCAGAAGGTATTGATCAGAACCGTTTTGAACGCCGGGAGATGGACCGCATCGGAATAATTCTTCCATCCCACAAAGCCTCCGACGACGCCGGCCTTCGAGATCTCACTGAAGGACAGCCTGAAAACGATCAGGATCGGAAAGATCACGAAAATACTGATCAGCAAAATACTCGGAAGCAGCCACACATAGGGCTCCCAGTTTCGTTTTCCTTTTCGGTTACCTGCTTTGTTCATACATTCTACCTCTGCCCTGAGGGAGATCCCCGGGCACTTTCCAGTAACGTTTGACCCGTGTTTCGCGCATTTTCATTGTGCGGTCTGACCCGTGTTTTGCACTTTTCATTGTGCGGTCTGACCCGTGTTTCGTAGTTTTCATTATACTACAAACGGACCTGGCTGCATAGTCAGGTCCGAAGAAGCTGCCGCGGGAACATACTGTTCCCTGCGGCGGTCAGAGTCGGCCGGTTTCCGCCTGTCCGTAAGGCTCTGGCGGGACCGGACTTCAGACCCTGGCATCATATTTTCGTTCTGATACGGATAGCGGCGCGTTAATCAGCCCATCAGCTCTTCCTGCAGTGCATCGAGCTCTGCCTGAATGTCGCCGCCGGTCAGTGCGCTCTGCTCTGCTGCGATGACGCCCTGCTTCACCTGATCCCATTCAGCCTTTGCGGTCGGATAGAACTGGCAGCTGCCAAGGACATCCAGCCATGCGCCGAAGGACGGATCAGACTCTACGAGTGCTTCTACTGCAGAGTTCACAGCGGGAAGGAAGCCTTCCATGCTTACCCAGCCGACATAGTTTTCCGGATCATAGAAGAATTTCAGGAATTTGCCGATGGCTTCGTTACGGGCATCCTGATCCTCTGCGCTGTCATCGCGGAACGCCATGATACGGTCCATAACGCCTACGGAAGAAGCAGCCTTGCCTTCGTTGGCCGGGATGTTGGCGGTCGCCATGTTGATGTCGCCTTCCTTGTCGGCAACGTAGGTAGGCAGCTGGTTCGGAGCGATCAGCATTGCCAGCTTGCCGGCAGCGAACATATCCTGCAGGTCATAGCGGGTCTGCGTTGCGGGGTTCGGATTGGTGTAGCCGTTCTCCACAAGGCTCAGTGCATAGTTGATGGCTTCTACGTTTTCGGGGGAGTTCACAGCCCAGTCGCCGTTCTCGTCCACGAAGCCGCCGCCGTTGCCCCAGGTGTAATAAGCGAATGCCGCCTGGCCTTCGTCGGTGGTCATGTCGATGCCCCACGGATAGATCTCGCCATCATAGAAATCGATGATAGCCTGGGAAACATCCTCCAGCTCTGCCCAGGTGGTGGGAACTTCCACGCCGACCTCTTCGAGAATGTCCACATTGTAGAACAGTGCACGTGCGGAAGCCAGATCCGGAACCGCCCATACGGTGTCATCGATCACGGACTGATCGATAAAGGACGGGAAGAAATCAGCATACAGATCCTCAGGGCAGTAGTCGCTGACCGGGAGAAGCAGACCTTCATTTGCATAGTTTGCGAACACGTCCATGTTCAGGATGTCCGGTGCATTGTTATTGGCAAGACGGGTATCCACTTCGGTGTAGATATCGTTCCAGGAAACCACATCCAGATTCAGCTTGATGCCGGGGTTCTCCGCTTCAAACTTCTCTACAAAATTGGAGCCGTCCATGCCGGTGCCCAGGAACCACTCATTTGTGTTGGGACCATACTGCGCCATCATGACATCAAGCGTGATTTCCTCTGCAGAAGCGGTAAACGCTGCGCCTGCAGCCATGGTGCACATCGTGAACAGAGATAATGCCAATGCTGTTGATTTTTTCATTTTCATCGCTCTCCTTTATCAAAAGCTTTGTCATAATTCAACAAAAATATTTTAGAATGCCGATGCTCATTTGTCAACTATCAACTGTTCTTTTTCCGTGCAAAAGCGATGTTAATTGTCACTGCATATGCCATGGCACCATCTGGGCGTGGTCTCTATATAAGCCGTTTCACTGCCTGACCTGGTCATTACATAAGCCGTGCTACTTCTCAGATATGGTCGCGGAAGCTTCTTCAGCCGTAAACAGTTCCACGGCATATGCGCGGTAGCGGTCCAGCGACGTGCACTTACGCATCTTTTTTATGATCCTCTCCTGTTGCGGAAAGAAATCCCGCATGTACCACCAAAGCTCTTTCATTTTGGAAAGTGCCTGATGCTCATCCCTGTAACAATTGATGTAGGCGTCAAGCAACTCGTCGTGGAAGGCGCGGATCTCCTGCGCGGTGGCTTTTCCGGGCGGGCGGCCTGCGGGACCTGCAGGATCATCCCCCGGACTGCCCGGACTGCTCTGTGCCGCAAGGCAGGCGATCTGCCGCACCAGGGAGGGATCACGCAGGATGCCCCTGCCGATCATCACGGCGCGCAGGCGCGGAAACTGTGTCCGTATGCGCTGATCATCCTCCGGGCGAAGAATATCTCCGTTATATACCACCGGATGCACACTTTCCTCATACATCCGCGCAAACGCCTCCATGTCCGGTTCGCCGCTGTATATCTCACACTGCAGCCGCGGATGGATGATGATGCTGTCGAAGGGATAGCGATTGTAAATCGCGATCAGCCGGTCGGCGGTGCTCCGGTCGTCCAGGCCAATGCGGGTTTTTACGGAAATGCGTACCGCCCGGGCGGCGTGGGAGGCGAGCTTACCCTGGGTGGCTTCCTTTGTGGCGGGCTTTTTTTCGGCCGATTCCTCTACGGCGGCTTCCATCTGACTCCCCTGGGGATGGTACTCCCCGCGTTCAAGCAGCTCGAAGAATTCCTCGAAAAAGCGGTCCAGTGCATCCGGATCTCCCAGCATCCCGGCGCCTCTTTTCTTTCGGGCGACCTGCGGCATGGAACAGCCCAGATTGAAATTCACCTCGTCATACCCGTAATGCACCATCTCCCCCACTGCCCAGGCAAGCTGATCGGGCTTGTTTGTCAGAATCTGGGGCACCACGTGCATGCCGGCGTTATTCTCCGGCAGAATGTCGCGGATCTCCTTTCCCTGGAAATGCAGGGTGTGGTTGGCATTCAGGAATGGGGTGTAATACTTCTCCACCAGTCCGCAGCCAAAGCGCTTTGCCCAGATCCTTCGAAAAATCGCCAGCGTCAGGCCCTCCATCGGAGCGATCCAGATGGGAAGCGAGGGAGGATCGGCTTGTTGCTTATTCATCATTACACATGTGTCCTTATAAGTGCTATGTTTACTTTGCCTGTTATGATATCTGTGCCTGCTATGTTTACTAAGCCTGCTACGTTTACCGTGCCTGCTATGTTTACTGTGACTGCTATGTTTACTACGCTATGCCTGCTATGATCTGCCGGTGCTATTTCCGGTAGATCCGGAAGCTATTCCAATACGCAGTCCAACGGAAACGACCGCTTTTTTCAGGACAACTGCAGCCAGTACACAGATCCCAAACACCAGAATGCTCTCTGCTATAAACGCAAGGATCACAGCAATATTGGCAGATGCCATGCCTTCTGCCGCCTTCACCATCCCCGCTGCACTGATACGGCCGCTCATAAATCGCATTGTCTTGTCGATGAGCCAGTGATGCACCAGATAGAATTCATAAGTAATCCCGGAGAAAGCTGAAATCAGCGAGATCGCCGGGCTGGTGGAATTATGGCGATTATGGACACGGCTGCCCGTCAGAAAAAGCAGGCCAAATACTACGAATCCGCCTAGATGGCAGGTCACGGAAAGCGAAACCATCGTCATGCCGCTTCGCTGCATTCCCACACAGATGCAGAGCAGTCCGGCGGCCGCAAGTATCAGCGCCAGCACAGCGCTGTCGCTGCCCCTGGCCCCTCCATCTTCTTTCCCTGACTGGGATTTCCCTTCCTTTATTGTCCGGAATCTCTCTTCCTCGATTGACTGAGACGGCACTTCCGGCGCAGACCGGGATTGCCCTTCCGGACATCCGGTATCCTCTGATTTTCCTCGAATATAACGTTCGAATGCCATTCCGCTTAAAAAGCTGATCAGACAGGACGGGAAATTTGCCAGCGGCGAAACGGCCAGAAGTGGAAGATCTGCAGTTGCCAGGAACAGAATCAGTCCTCCTGCAAGAAGTAAAGCAGGTGTCCCTGCCATCAGCCGCCGAAGGATCGGATAGAGCAGGTACAGCAGGATCAGCGCCCCGAGAAACCACTCACCGATCATGTAATAGGTCTTCACAGATGCTGAAAAATACCCGTCAACGCCAAACACCGAGAGCAGAATCGGCCAGCGCGTCCCCTGATAAAACAGGCTGCCGCGCTTGAAACCGGCATACAGCCAGAGTGGCAGAAAAACCGCATAGAAAGCCGGGAAGATCCCGAGCCAGCGCTTTTTGTAGAATTGCAGAGCATTCCACTGCCCTCCTGTGGCACCTCCTGTGTCACCGTAGCGCAGCTGCATCATACATCCCGAAAGCAAAAAAAATGCTGTGACAAAAAGAAAACCGGTCCACTCAGGCAGATGGACGATGGGCACATCCGGAAGATATTCGGCAATGGCGCGGTCCTGATGAAACAAAAATACCCCCACACAGGCGAACGCACGCACAAAGTCATATGCGGGGATTCGGTGGCCGGAGTATTCTGGATGCTTCATGGCTTTCTTTTCCTTTTCGCTTATTTTGGGACAGGGGACGGTTCTCTGTCCCATTT
>CAMOSN010000125.1 GCA_946624935.1 uncultured Lachnospiraceae bacterium
TCTTTCCTCAAACACAGAACCGTCCCCTGTTTGACCCCCTGTTTGACCCCCTGCTTGACCTGTTGGCTTCATGCCAGATACAAGAATACGATCAGCGGCATCGTAATAACACATACCAGCGTGGTCGCCGCATTGATGAGTCCGGCGTAGCGCGCATCCGCACCGGCCAGCTGGGCCATCTGCGTTACGGAGATCGCTGACGGCGCGCTGATGGCCAGCAGGCTGATGAGCAGTACCTTTGTCCCCTCGCCGGTCAGTGAGGCGAGCGGACTGAACTTGAACACCAGCAGCATCAGGGCCGGGAAAAACAGCATGCGCAGCGCCACCGTCACCAGAATCCGGCTGTTTGCGAGGATTTCCCGCAGGTCATAGGTGCTCAGAAGCATGCCGATCATGATCATACTGACCGGGCCGATCGCCTTCGAGATGCTCGAGAGTGTCGTATCCACGACCGACGGAAGCGGAAGAGAGAAGAGGAACAGCACCAGTCCCACTGCAGCGGCAATCAGGTTCGGATTTGTCACGATTTTTCGGATCCGGACCGGCTGTGCACCGTCATAGATCATACTCAGTCCATGGGTCCAGATGAACAGGATCTGCACGCAGATGTAGGCGCTCGAGTAGATCACCCATTCTTCTCCAAGCACGGACGAGACCAGCGGCAGAATCAGATTGGCGCAGTTGGGATAAATGATCGAAGCGCAGTCCTCCGCCCGAAGCCGCAGCGGAGCGCGCAGCAGCCGGCACACGGCAATCATCAGCACATGTGCCAGCACTGCAGCCGCCAGGGCCAGCAGAAAATTGTTGCGGATCTGAGGCGTGTACGGGATCCGGAACGCATTGACTACTGAGCACGGAAAGATCACATAGATCGTCAGCACGGAGATCGTATGACTCTCCTCCGCCTTCAACAGCCCCGCTTTCACGAGCGCATATCCGCATCCCATTGTCAGAATCATACTCACAATCTGTTTCATCAAAAGCACTGAGATCGTCATTGTACTTTAGTCCTCTGCCTTTTCCTGAGCATTCGTTTTAAACAAGCCTTTTCAACCGTTTCCGAACCGGTTTCTTACAGCATTCCGGCGTCAAAAACAGAAGTATTATAGTAAGAAGTCCGGAAAACATCAACCGTAAATCTTGACTTTTACCCGGGAGCTTTTAGAATGGAAGGGAGCATTGATCATGCAGTTTATGAGGAGAGCACACCTCAGAAAGGAAAAATATGAATACAGCAATCCACACCGAACTCGCTCCGGCCGCAATCGGCCCCTATTCCCAGGCAATCCAGGCCGGAAACACCATTTATGTATCCGGACAGCTGCCCATCGACCCCGCCACCGGTGCCTTCGCCGGTGATGATATCGCTACCCAGACCCGTCAGAGCCTGACCAACATTTCGAACATTCTGAAAGCAGCCGGCACAGATATGAGCAAGGTCGTGAAGACCACCGTTCTGCTGGCAGATATCAACGACTTCGCTGCCATGAACGAAGTATACGGCCAGTTCTTCACACAGCCCTACCCCGCAAGAGCAGCCTTCCAGGTAGCCGCAGTTCCCAAGGGCGCCCGCGTTGAGATCGAAGCCGTAGCCGTAGTGTAATCACCAGGGAAGTGGGACAGGGGACGGCTTAAGTGTCCCACTTTCACCCCGCTTTTGATTATGATGATATTCCATGTAGACGTGAACTCCGCATTCCTGTCCTGGTCCGCCCTTAAGAGACTCGAGCAGGACCCGGGGAGTGTGGATCTGCGGACGATTCCCTCCGTGGTGGGCGGTGATGCGGCCACCCGCCATGGCATCGTCACGGCAAAATCCATTCCTGCAAAAAAATATGGCATCCGCACGGCGGAACCGGTGGCTCAGGCAATGAAAAAATGCCCGGGCCTTGTTGTGGTAAAGAGTGATTTTGCGACCTACCGGAAATACTCCAATGCGTTCATGGAAATTCTGCGCAGATATACCCCGATGGTGGAGAAGGCCTCCATCGATGAAGCCTATCTCGATGTGACGGAGCTGGGAGAGATGCTTTCGCAGCCCGGTGGTGAACGCATGCAGGCAGGAAGAAGTGATTTACAACCTGCTGATTTAGATCCGGTCCATCCTGCTGTCGATGAGCGTCTGCTGCGGGAGCTGGCCCAGATGCCTGAGCCGTTTCCCATGAATGTCGCCCGGAAGCTCAAGGACGAGGTCCGTGATACCCTGGGCTTCACGGTCAACGTGGGCATCTCTACGAACAAGCTTCTGGCGAAGATGGCCAGTGATTTTGAAAAGCCCGACAGGATTCATACCCTCTATCCGGAGGAAGTGCCGGAAAAGATGTGGCCGCTGCCGCTGCGGGAGCTCTACGGCTGCGGCGCACGCACCGCCGCCCGGCTGGAGGCGATGGGGATGCACACCATCCAGGATGCAGCGACAGCGCCGCTGGAATACCTGCAGTCCATTCTCGGAGAAAAGGCCGGGCAGTACATCTGGCGCAGCGCGAACGGGCTCAGCGGCAGTGTTGTGCATCCACAGCGGGAGGAGGCCAAAAGCTGTTCCAACGAGATCACAACGCCCTACGACATTACACTTGAAAATTATGAAAAAGAGATGCCGCCTCTTCTGAAGAAGCTTTCTGAAAAGGTGGCCGGACGTCTTCGCAAAGACGGTTTTTATGCAGGCACCGTGGTTGTGACGGTCAAAACAAGCGATTTTGTTCGCAGGTCGATTCAGGCAAAGCTTCCCGACCCGACCAATCGCAGTGAGATCCTCTATCAGGAGGCAGAGCGGCTTGCCGGCATACTGCTTTTGGGGAAGGACAAGGATGTGATCGCCGGTCGAAAGGAGGCCGGCCGGAGCAGGACAGCCGAAAAGAGCAATGCTCCGCGGGAAGGCCTGCTGCTTCACGGCAACGGCATACGTCTGGTGGGCGTGGGGACAACCGACCTTGACCATGGTCAATACCGTCAGCTCAGCCTCGCTGACCTGATGATGCACCCGGAACCGGAGCAGGGCACGGGCACGATTCCAAATCCTCCTGCCGGCCCGGTGTACAAAGAAGCGCCAGCCTCCGCCCCCGTGTATAAGGAAGCGCCAGTCTCCGCCCCCGTGTATAAGGAAGTGCCAGTCACCGACGCCGTGTACAAGGAAGTGCCAGTCACCGACCCCGTGTACAAGGAAGCGCCGGTCACCGCCCCCGTACAGAAGGAAGGGCCAGCCATCAGCCTGAGGCAGATGGAAGCACCAGTCACCGGCCCGGACCAGGAGCATGCGAGTTCCCGCCAGGCGCAGAAGGAAGATGCCCTTGCACGTATGGCGCAGAAAATCCGCAGCAAATACGGAAATGATGCAATCCGCAGAGGTATGTGATCTGAGAGAACGGAAATCCCGGTCAGAGCACAAAACGAATGCGGATAAAATTAAGAAAGTTTTTAGCACTCAGCTATTGCGAGTGCTAACAAACGGGTGTATACTGTAGCACATCGAAGGAGAGATCCAGCATTCGTCTAAAGCGGCTGCATTCTTAAAATGGAGCATCTTTTCTAAGAAGCAATAGAAAGAAGGAGAAAAATGAACGAGATTAAAACCCCGAAAATCCCGCTGATGACCTATTATTTCATCGTTCTGGCGGTGGTGCTGATCGGCAACCTGTTTATCGGTCCCATGCTCGCCAATCGTGCGATAAAAGAAGTCGACTACGGTACCTTCATGAGCATGACCAATGAAAAGAACATCGGTCTGGTCGAGATCAAGAGCAATCAGATTGTTTTCACTGACAAAGACAAGAAACAGGTGTACAAAACCGGCCTGATGAATGACGATGGTCTGGTCGACCGTCTCTATGAAGCCGGCGCCACCTTCTCAAGTGAAATCGTGCGACAGGCAAGTCCGCTGCTTTCCTTCCTGCTCTCGTGGCTGGTTCCGATCGTCATGTTCATGCTCCTGGGCCGTTACCTGCGCAGCAAAATGATGGACAAAGAGAGCGGAGGCAATGCGATGTTTTTCGGAGGCAGCCCCTTTGGCGGCTTCGGCAGGAGCAGCGCAAAAGTATATGTAAAATCCTCCGACGGCATCCGTTTCCAGGACGTAGCAGGAGAGGACGAGGCCAAGGAGAACCTGCAGGAGATCGTAGAGTACCTGCATGATCCGAAGAAATATCAGGAGATCGGTGCCTCCATGCCGAAAGGTGTCCTTCTCGTAGGCCCTCCCGGAACCGGTAAGACCATGCTGGCCAAGGCCGTTGCCGGGGAAGCCAACGTTCCGTTCTTCTCCATGTCAGGCTCCGAATTCGTCGAAATGTTCGTCGGTATGGGCGCCTCCAAGGTGCGCGACCTGTTTTCTCAGGCGAAGGAAAAAGCCCCCTGCATCGTGTTTATCGATGAGATCGATGCCATCGGCAAAAAACGTGACGGACAGCTCTCCACCAACGATGAACGGGAGCAGACGCTCAATCAGCTGCTCACTGAGATGGACGGCTTCGAAGGCAACAACGGTGTCGTCATTCTCGCCGCTACCAACCGTCCGGAATCACTTGATCCCGCACTGACCAGGCCCGGCCGTTTCGACCGCCGCGTGCCTGTTGAACTGCCGGATCTGCAGGGAAGAGAAGCAATCCTGCGCGTGCATGCAAAAAAGATCAAAATCGCTGAGGACATCGATTTTAACAAGATCGCCCGCATGGCGGCCGGAGCTTCCGGTGCCGAACTGGCCAACATTGTCAATGAGGCAGCGCTGCGTGCGGTCCGCGACGGCCGTAAATTTGCAAATCAGGCCGACCTCGAGGAGAGTATCGAAGTCGTCATCGCCGGTTACCAGAAAAAGAATGCGATTCTCACCACCAAGGAAAAGCTTATCGTTTCCTACCATGAGATCGGACACGCTCTTGTGGCTGCGAAGCAGACCAATTCTGCACCGGTCACCAAGATCACTATCATCCCGCGTACGTCCGGTGCACTGGGCTACACCATGCAGGTGGATGAGGATAACCACTACCTCATGACAAAGGATGAGATGCTGAACAAGATCGCCACCCTCACCGGCGGCCGCGCTGCAGAGGAAGTCGAATTCGGTTCCGTGACGACCGGTGCGTCCAACGATATTGAGCAGGCCACCCGCCTTGCCCGCGCCATGATCACCCGCTACGGCATGACCGATGAATTCGACATGGTCGCCATGGAGACCGTCACCAATCAGTACCTGGGCGGCGACACCTCCTTAACCTGCTCCGCCCAGACCCAGAACGAGATCGACAAAAAGGTCGTCGAGCTCGTCAAGGCCCAGCATGAAAAGGCCAGACAGATCCTCACGGAGAACAAAGCAAAGCTCGACGAGCTGGCGCAGTATCTCTATGAAAAGGAGACCATCACCGGGGAGGAATTTATGGATATCCTTAACAGCCCCGTAAAGAGCGATGCGGCGGAATAAGGACCTGAAGAACGATCCCTGCATCCTGGATTAAAAAACGCATATCCAGAATAAAAAAATTTCAAAAAGAACTTGACAGAACCTGCAACTGGTGCTATGCTAATCAAGCTGACACGAAAACAAAGCATTCGTTAAGCAATCGATGCGTGGCTCAGTTTGGTAGAGCGCTGCGTTCGGGACGCAGAGGTCGCAAGTTCAAATCTTGTCGCATCGACGAAGAGGAAATGCCGTAAACTCAAGGGTTTGCGGCATTTTTCTTTTGCCTGGAAAAGAGATTTCAAACGGGAAAAACCGGGATTTGATGAACATTTGATGAACGTCTGAATCGGGCAGAGATGAAAAAGTACAGGCAGATATCGAAAAACAACGGACATTTGCCTGTACTTTTTATGATTGCGGGGGATATGAAAAGGTGGTTTCTGCGTCAGCTTCTTATCTCATATCACACTGATTCTGTATCACACTGACCCGGAGCTTCATCCTGACCGGAAAAGAACAGAGATCCCAGAGTGTCTGCAGTCTGCTGGTCAGCGCTGCGGAGAGCATGAGCGTAGATATCCATGGTGGTACCGATCTCGGAGTGCCCCAGCCGGGAGGAGACCGTCTTCATGTTGATATTGTTTGCGATCATGAGTGTCGCATTGGTGTGACGCAGGCCATGGAGCGTGATCTCAGGGAGCTTGTCCTCATGATCCTTGTTGTACCGGCGAATGATTTTTTTAAATACTTTGTTGGGAGTCGAGACATCCAGCTTCTCCCCATTGTCCTGGGTGAAAACGTAGCCGCCATCCTGCCAGTAGCTGCCGACAGACCGCCGGTACGCGTCCTGTTCCGTCTGCCACTGCTCCATCATGTCCATGACCTGAACAGGCAGGGTGACAAGCCGGTTGGATGTATTTGATTTCGGTTCCTTGATAATCACGCCCTGTTTTGTCCTTGCGGCAGCTTTGGAGATATCGATGGTATGATTATCATAATCCACATCTTCCCAGGTTAACGCAATGAGTTCACCGCGCCGAAAGCCGGCAAATAGCGTAACGTAAAACAGAACCTTGTACTTAAGGGGAACGGTTTTCACGTCAACGTGTTTATTGCCGGGCTGCCCATCCTTTTTCCTTCTTCCCCCGTGTGCCACGGTATAAGACTCTTCCAGATACTGGAAAAACGTTTCTGTCTGTTCGAGCGTAAAGCATTTGACTTTGGAGCTCTTTTCTACCTTTGGCGGTTTTATTCTGGTACAGGGGTTGTTTTCGATCAACTGCCACTGAACAGCCGTGCTCAGGCTGCTGGATACGATCTGATGGATCCTTTTGATCGTGTTATTCGAGTAATTCTTATGCTTTCCGTTCTTCTCGTATCCCTTCTCGCTCATTTCCCGGTACAGGCGCTGCAGGTGGAGCGGCGTGATCTCCGTGAGCTTCAGATGCCCGATTGCGGGACTGAGCGTTTTCTGAAAAGCGGTGTCGTTTCTTTCATACGTAGTCGGAGACAGCTGTTTGCGTACATATTCTTCCATCCAGATCTTCCAGTATTCCTGATACGTGATCTTTTCGCCTTTCAGGTATAATGGCGAAGTATTACGCAATAATT
>CAMOSN010000126.1 GCA_946624935.1 uncultured Lachnospiraceae bacterium
CAGGACACAGGCTTTTCCCCGCTATCCCATAAACGGGACAGAAGGAACGTCCCTCTGTCCCACCATACTTATTCCGTAGCTTCTTCTGTTTCAGCAACAGCTTCTGCGCCGCCGAAGGATTCCACTGCCATCTTCGCAGCGTCCTCACCAAGATAGTTGGCGATCACTGCTTCATAAGTGCCGTCTGCGATGATGTTGGCAAGACCAGCATTGAACATGTCGATCAGCTCCTGGCTGTCCTCGGTAAATACCGCAAAGCCATACGGAGAGCCTTCATTCTCAGAGCCTTCCACGATGGTCAGCGCAAGGCCGCCGTCCTGGATGGATGCAGCCATGATCGGGGTGTCCTCGAAGCATGCCACGACCTGGCCGCCGAGCACTGCCTGATACATGGTGGGAGAGTCTTCAAAATAGGTGATGGAGAAGTTGTATTCATCCATCAGGCTTTCTGCGTAGGAAGCACCCTGTGTACCGGTCTTTACGCCTACCGCCTTGCCGTCAAGATCCGCAAAGGAAGCAATGTCAGAGCCTTCCTGAACGGTCATGCACTGGGTAGCGTTGTAGTAGCCATCCGAGAAGGTCCAGCCGCTGGCCTTGCGCTCATCCGTGATGGAAGCGCCTGCGATCATACCATCTGCCTGGCCGGCCTGGCATGCAGCGATGGAAGCATCCCAGCCAAGGCTGTTGAGCTCATATTCAAATCCCTGATCCTGTGCGATTGCTGCCAGAAGATCCACATCAATACCGACAAACTCGCCGGCGTCATTCGTGTATTCAAAGGGCTTGAACACGGTATCCGTCGCGATCTTCCACACTTTGCCTTCCTCAGCAAAAGAGGTCATTGCCATGCAGCCTGCGAGCACGCCTGCGCTCAGTAATACAGCAAGATTCTTTTTCATAATGTTCTTCCTCCTTCTTTCTACTGCCTGTAATGATGCCTGTACCATTCCATGGCACCCATCTTTTTATGATTCGATGACTCACCGCTCCCTGCGGCTCCGGGAGATTCTTTATGGGTTTCGCCGCCTGGTTCAGGTATGCTCACCGTTCCCTGCGGCTTCGGGAGATTCGCCTCTTCCGCAAGTCTCTCCGGTCCGCGGCCTTCTGCAAGTCACCGGCATCACGGTTTTCATTATAACCATTCAGCGTTCTGATTTCAATCGGTATTTCAGCGTGTTATCTTTTTACCGTGCTAAAGTCCCCTCCGCCCTCAGCCCGAACCAGTCACAGGATCGTTTCCATTCCGACCTTGTAAGGCTTCAGACCGCAGCTTTCGTAGAATTTCATGGCACTCTCGTTGCAGCTCCACACATTCAGAGTCACATTATAGCAGCCGTTTTCCTTCGCAAACTTCCTTACATATTCATACAGCTGTTTTCCGACATGCCTGCCCCGGCAATTCTCGTCTACGCAGATATCATCAATATACAGCGTTTTGATATCCGTCATCAAATTGCTGCCACGCTCCTGCAAAAACATACAGAACGCATGCCCCAGAACATGCCCATTCTCCTCGTCCATAAACACGAACACAGGCCTTTGCTCATCGCGAAACAGCGCAAGCAGCTCTTCCCTCGTATATTTCGTCGTCGGTCCCTTGAACAGATCCGGCCGCCCGTTATGATGTACCATATTTACCTGTACCAGCAGACGCAGAATATCCTCCACGTCTCTTTCCTGTGCCCGTCGAATGCTCATAAAAATCCCTCCTGATCCGACTCTCCTGCCTGCGCAAAGCCAGCCTTCCTGCCCGCCGTCCTGCCGCGCAGAGCCCACATAAAATAAAAATACCTGGACCACTATAACATAACAGCCGCACCGATAAAAGCACTTTTCACCAGAGCCTCTGCACAGCCCCGCAGCCTTCTCAGGCGCAGACCCGCAAACGTCTCCGGCGCAGACCCGCAAACCGTAACAAAAGAAACATCGATTGAACACAATTCCTTCATAATTCGGCTCTATATTGGGTGACAGCAAAGAGGTAAGGGCTTAATAAAAAAGCATTCAGGAAAACAAATATACGCACCAGGCTCATAACCCTCACAGCCCACAGAAATGGAGGTATATCGATATGAAGAAGAAATTATTTGCAGTTCTCGCAGCTACAGCAGTGATCGGCGGTTCGGTGGCAGCAGTCACCTTTGGAGGAAGCACATCAGGTAATGCTCCGGCAGAGGAAGAGACATCCTCGATCATCCGTACCGTTTCGGATGTCTCTTCCGACCTGACCGTGGAGGGAGAGGCAGTGGACGCAGAGAATACCGTACCCGACTTTTCGTACAACAATGTCGCCGACGTGGCCGAGGCCGTGATGCCTTCGATCGTCGCCATTACCAACAAATCAGTGCAGGAAGTGAATGACTATTTCTTCCGTCGTTCCTTCCAGTATGAAGCAACCAGCGCCGGCTCCGGCATCATCGTGGGCTCCAATGATACCGAGCTTCTGATCTGCACCAACAACCATGTGGTGGAGGATGCCAATGAGCTTTCCGTCACCTTCATCGACGAGCAGTCCTACACAGCCTATGTGAAGGGCACCGATCCCGATAACGACCTGGCCGTCGTATCCGTTAATCTGGAGGACATTTCCGATGATACCATGGATCAGATCCGGATCGCCCGCACTGGCAACTCTGATGATATGCGAGTAGGTGAGCAGGTCGTTGCCATCGGCAACGCTCTTGGATACGGCCAGTCCGTGACCACCGGTATTATCAGTGCCAAGGATCGTACCATCGAGGCAGCCTCGGACAGCTACGGCAGCAATGCTACCACCTATGAAAATCTCATTCAGACCGATGCCGCTATTAACTTCGGCAACAGCGGCGGCGCACTTCTGAACATGAACGGCGAGGTGATCGGCATCAACTCCGCCAAAGCTTCGCAGTCCGGCGTGGAAGGCATGGGATATGCCATCCCCATCGCAAAAGCCATGCCGATCCTGGAGGATCTGATGAGCCGCCAGACCAGAGTCCGCCTGGAAGAGGATGAAATTGGATACATCGGCATCAACGGCCAGAGCGTATCCCGCGATGCAACAATGCTCTATGGCATCCCCGAAGGCATCTATGTAACCTACGTAGAAGAAGACAGCCCCGCCATGGAGGCAGGTCTGAAAGAGGGTGACATCATCACGGCTTTTGACGGCGAGAGCATCACCAGCATGCGCGATCTGCAGTACATGCTGCAGTACTACGCAGCCGGCGAAACCATCGACATGACCGTCTGCTCCAGCTCCGAAAACTACGAGGAAAGCACCCTCACCATCACCCTGGGCGACCGCAGCGCGATCCAGTAACAGCTTAGCTATTTAAAAACCGCCCCCTGCTTGCGAAGCAGGGGGCGATTTTTTATACTTCCGTTGCTCTCCGGTTGTTCTCCGGTTGTTCTCCGGTTGCTCTCCGGTTGCTCTCCGGTTGCTCTCCGGTTGTTCTTCCGTTGTTCTTCCGTTACACTTCCGCGCTCGTGCGCTTTTCCTCCAGCAGCTTCTGCACGGTCACCATTTTCACGCAC
Source organism: uncultured Lachnospiraceae bacterium (assembly GCA_946624935.1). Taxonomy (GTDB): domain Bacteria; phylum Bacillota; class Clostridia; order Lachnospirales; family Lachnospiraceae; genus Merdiplasma. Next base: position 3,514 of record CAMOSN010000126.1, read on the forward strand.
ACGGTGAACAGCTTCGCTGCGACCTGCAGATCCTCCAGGTTGGGGTAGGTCGGCGCGATGCGGATATTGGAGTCATTGGGGTCGATCCCGTAGGGCCAGGTGGCCCCTGCGCCGGTGAGTGTCACGCCGGCCTTTTTGGCCTTTGCCACGATCTTCTTCGCACAACCGGGCATAGAATCGAAGCTGATAAAGTAGCCTCCCTTGGGCTTGGTCCAGCTCCCGGCTCCGGTTCCGTCAAGCGCCTCGGCGAAAATCTTCTCCACTGCCTCGAATTTCGGGCGGATGATGTCGGCATGCTTGCGCATGTGCTGGGTCATCCCGTAAATATCTCCGAAGAAGCGCACATGACGCAGCTGGTTCACCTTGTCGTGGCCGATGGTCTGCACCTTCAGCTGCTTTTTGATATCCTCCAGATTGTTCAGAGAGGTTGCCATGGCCGCGATGCCGCTGCCCGGGAAGGTGATCTTGGAGGTGGATGCAAATTTGTACACGATGTCCGGATTGCCCACCCGCTTGCACTCGGCCAGGATCTCGATCAGATAGTCCTGATCCAGGTCGTACAGATGATGGATACCGTAGGCATTGTCCCAGAAGATCCGGAAATCCGGAGCGGCGGGCTTCAGCCTTGCAAAGCGGCGCACGGTCTCATCCGAATAGGAATAGCCCTGGGGATTGGAGTACTTGGGCACACACCAGATTCCCTTGATGCTTTCATCCTCGGACACCAGCCTCTCCACCATGTCCATGTCCGGACCGGTGGAGGACATCGGCACCGGTATCATTTCGATCCCGAAATACTCGGTGATGGCGAAATGCCTGTCATATCCCGGCACGGGGCACAGAAATTTTACGCGGTCGAGCTTGCACCAGGGCGTATTTCCCATGATGCCGTGGGTCATCGCCCGGGCAACGGTATCATACATGACATTCAGAGATGAATTCCCGTAGATAATGATATTATCCGGATTGTTCTCCATCATATCTCCGATCAGCTCCTTCGCCTCCCGGATCCCGTCCAGCACACCATAGTTGCGGCAGTCAGTCCCATCCTCGCACCGCAGGTCCACCTCACCGTTCAGCTCATCCAGCATCTCCATCGACAGATCCAGCTGCTCCGTGCAGGGTTTTCCGCGGCTCATGTCCAGATGAAGATCCAGATCCTGAAAATGTCGGTACTCCTCTTTGATCTTTTTCAGTTCCTGCTCCAATTCCTCTACGGTCATCTCTGAATAAAGCTTCATCTGCTGTCCTTCCTCCTTAAAATTAGTAGTTCTCCTGATGGATCTCAAAATAACTCTGCGGGTGATTGCACACCGGACATACCTCGGGGGCCTGGGTACCTACTACGATGTGACCGCAGTTACGGCATTCCCAGATGGCGACGCCGCTCTTTTTAAACACTTCATCCGCATCGATGTTCTTTAACAGCGCGCGATACCGTTCCTCATGATGCCGCTCGATCTCGCCCACACCGCGCATCTGCGCCGCCAGCTCCGGAAACCCTTCTTCCTCGGCATCCTTCGCCATCCGCTCATACATATCCGTCCACTCGGCATTCTCGCCCTCGGCTGCCGCCAGCAGATTTTCCGGAGTAGTGCCGATCCCGCCAAGCGCCTTGAACCAGAGCTTCGCATGCTCCTTTTCATTCTCGGCGGTCTTCAGAAACAGCGCTGCGATCTGCTCGTACCCGGCCTTCTTTGCCGCGGAAGCAAAATAGGTATATTTATTCCTTGCCATGGACTCGCCTGCAAATGCCTCCAGAAGGTTTTTTTCCGTCTTTGTGCCTGCATATTTATTCTCTGCCATGTTTTACACTCCTTTCCATCCGTTTATTTCGTTCGTTAATTGAACTTTTCACTGTACCTGCCCCGCAGGTTTACCCGCACATTTGCTCGCAGGTTTGCCCGCAGGTTTTTTCTATTCTACACTAAACCTGCTTTTTTTCCAATACCGGAAGGGATTATTGTTTCATTTTTCGGCCCTTCTATGCTATGATTACTCCGCCACAGGCAGTGATCGTTAGAAATCGCAGCTGTACACTTACGGCCGGGCCCCGGACAATCCCCCGCGGACAGAGCCGGGATCCCCTGTCACACACAACTGCCGGACATGGCAGATGTCGGGCATGGCAAGCGCCAGGCATGGCAAACGGCAAGCGCCGGACATGGCAGATGCCGGGCATAACAAGCGCCAGGCGTGGCAAACGGCAAATGCCGGATATGGCAGATGCCGGACATGGCAAGCGCCAGGCGTGGCAAACGGCAAATGCCGGACATGGCAGATGTCGGGCATGGCAAGCGCCAGGCGCGGCAAACGCAGAGCACAGCATGTGAAAAGAAAGGACTTTGACTTACAACCATGAAAAAAGAAAACCGTACCGCCCTGAGGCGCGGCCTGCGCAGCGGAGTTCCCATCGCAATGGGCTATTTCGCAGTCGCGTTCGCACTGGGGATCACCGCGCGAAATGCCGGCATGAGCGCTTTTCAGTCCGGCGTAATGTCCCTGGGAATGCTTGCCTCCGCCGGAGAATATGCAGCCGTTACACTCATCTCCTCCGGCGCGGGAATCCTGGAAATGATCTTTACGACCATCGTCGTCAATCTGCGCTACTTCCTGATGGGGTGCGCCCTTTCCCAGAAGCTCGATGAGCGCATTCCCCTGTTACACCGGTTCGGGCTCTCCTACTGCATCACCGACGAGCTGTTCGGAATATGCATCGCCGAGGACACCCCGCTCAACCCGTGGTTTGCCTACGGCGCCACCTCCATCTCCGCCGTCGGCTGGACCGCAGGCACCGTGCTGGGTGTTCTGATGGGAAACATCCTTCCCCATGCCGTAGTGGATGCCCTTTCGGTCGCCCTGTACGGAATGTTCCTGGCCGTGATCGTTCCGGCCTCCCGGAAGGACCGCTTTATCATGGGGATCGTACTGATCTCCATGGCAGCCAGCTGGCTGTTCACCGTCATCCCGGTCCTTGCCGCGATCTCCTCCGGCTTCCGGGTCATCCTGCTCACACTTCTGATCGCCGGAATCGCCGCATGGATCCATCCCGTTCCGGAAAATGTATGACACATTCATAAGGAGGACACCTGTCCATGAAAACACTCAACATCTGGGGATCACTCCTGCTGATCATTCTGGTAATCTACAGCGTCCGGCTGCTGCCGATGCTTCTGCTGCGCAGAAACATCGAAAACCGCTTTGTGCGATCTTTTCTTCATTACGTACCCTACGTCACCCTGGCCGTCATGACCTTCCCGGCCATCGTCCAGGCAACCGACCAGCTCGCCTGCGGACTGGCCGCCCTGATCGTCGGTCTGGTCACCGCCTGGATCTTTGGCGACCTCTTTGTCGTAGCCGTCAGCTGCTGCCTCGCCGTATTCCTCGGCGGCCTGATCCTGTAAGCGGGACAGGGGACGGTTCTCTGTCCCA
>CAMOSN010000127.1 GCA_946624935.1 uncultured Lachnospiraceae bacterium
TTAATTCAACCTGAGACAAATCTGTGATATTCATGTATCGATGAGCACAGGTCAGTCGCTTTAGCCGACGTACTGAGCAGCATTTCTGCCGGCTTCCATGCCGTAGGTCATGCCCAGGGACAGGGAAGAGCCGGAAGCGGGATATTCGACATCATAGAAGTCGCCGCAGCCGCTTCCCCGGCCAGAACAGTGCCGGCGGAAAGCAGCAGCAAACCTAACACAGTACTCAATAATGCTTTCTTCATACAAACCTCCTAACTGATGAAAGAATTATCTGATAATTGTATTATCGGGGGAGAGCGCAGGGACGTGTCAAGCAGAAAGTACGGCTGGAGACCATGGATGACTACATGTTTGCAGCCATTATGAACGACCTGGAAAATCCTATAAGATCGAGGTAAACATCATTGTAAGAAAAACAGAAAAGTGGGCATAGCGCCCATTTTTGTTTTGTGACCTTTCTTCTGGTTACACTGCCATATTCTTCGACAGAAGATAGAGGCAGTACTGGTTCGTGCTGATGCCCTCTTTCTTCGCATTGATGGCAGGCTTTTGGGCATGTTTAGTGTAAAAATGACAAAAAGGGAAATAAGTAAACTTTTTTCCGCACTGTCTTCTATCATATTGAAATGAGGACTGTCACAAATTCTGACATGTCATTCATCTTATCATAAGATGCAGGTAACTCATGTTTTATAACAACAACAAGCGCCCCTGCACCCTCTGCTTTTTCTCAGGAACTTGGGTAGGATCGAAAACCCGAGGTTTTATCGAGGGTACAAGAGCATTATAAATACGCGCCGGTTACATGAACGGTTACATATCTATATATTTTTATAATAAATCTTTTTTCGCAATTACAAATCTATCAGTTTAATACCTCAATGTCAAGACTTTGTGGGGAATTATGTTTACTTTATTCCGCATGCATCATACGATAAGTGACCTACAGGAGCGGACATATGGCTAGAGAGGAAGTTGGAATGCACATCATCAGAGAATCCGCCGGAAAAGAAACGATCAGCGGGCAGGTGCCTGACCTGCTTGGACTTCGGATGATCTCCTGTGGGGAAACATACAGCAAAGGCGGAGAGATACTGGCGGATGAAAAAGAAGGCAGCCGGGTGTGTTTCGTGGTGTCGGGTGGTGGAATGATCCACAACGCCGGCGCATCACATGAGGTCCGGGAGGAAATGGCCTTCTGGATGCCTTCGCGAAACAACAATATCTACCAGGCGGATCGTGAAAAGCCGTGGCAGTATGTATGGATGCAGCTTGACGGGAGTGCCTGTGATACGCTGCTGCGCGCAGTAGGGTTTCTCAGGGATAATCCGGTGATTCAGCTCGATGCGACCCTGGTGTCTATTGTAAGACGTATGATCGGGGAGCTGCGTGAGGGCTGTGACGATCCGGATACAGATCTTCTGGAACAACAAATGCGCAGTACAGGGCGGGTTCTGCAGATGCTGGCACTTATGCGTGAACGGATAGGCCCGAACAGCGAAAAAGGATTTGTTGAGTCTGATCCCGACAATGACACCGTGGAAAAGCGGGAGAAAAAGGGAATGGCCTATGTGAGGCAGGCGGAGAAATACATTTGCGAGCATTACGCCGAGCCACTGCGCATGGATGAGCTGGCGAAGGAGCTGGGCATCAGCCAGTACTACCTCTCCCACATCTTCCGGCAGTACCGCAACGCCTCCCTGTTAAAGTTCCTGACACAGGTGCGCATCGAGGACAGTAAGCGGATGCTGGAGGAAACGGACCTGGCAATCAGTGAGGTGGCCAGGAACTGCGGGTATCCCAACATGCTCAATTTTTCCAAGGTATTCCGCAAGGCAGTCGGCTGCAGCCCGAGCACGTACCGAAAAATGAAAATTGAGAAAGGAAATCTAAACGGGCATCAATGACCTGGATAAAAAAACATCTGACCAGCATTGTACTGTTCGCGGTCCTTCTGACCGGGATCGGGCTGATCGTGTATCCTTCCTTCGCCGACTGGTGGAACTCCTTTCATCAGTCCAGGGCGGTGGCGTCCTACGCCGAGGAAGTAGCCGGCATGAATGCCGAGGAATACGAAAAAGCGCTGGAGAGAGCGGCAGCGTACAACGCGGAAATCTGCAAAAACGGGATCTCCTGGACGCTGGACGAACAACAGGAAAAAGAATACGAAGCGCAGCTCGCCGTCGGGCAGACGGGAATCATGGGATACATCGAAATCCCGAAGATCAACGTGATGCTTCCGATTTACCACGGCATCGAGGAGAGCGTCCTGCAGGTGGCCATCGGCCACATCCCGGGATCCTCCCTTCCGGTCGGCGGAAAAGGAAGCCACTGCGTGATCTCCGGACACCGGGGACTGCCGTCGGCAAAGCTCTTTACCGATATTGACAAGCTGCTGGAGGGGGACCTGTTCACCATGACCGTGATGAACCAGACCCTCACCTACGAAGTGGATCAGATCCGGGTGGTCGAACCTACCGACCTGTCCGACCTGACCATCGATAAAAACGAAGACTACGTAACACTGGTAACGTGTACCCCCTATGGGATCAACACTCATCGCCTGCTCGTGCGCGGACACCGCATCGAGAACATCAACGGCGACGCCCAGGTGATTGCAGACGCCCTGCAGATCGAACCCGAATACATCGCGCCGTTCCTTGCGGTGCCGATCCTCCTGATCCTGGTGATCGGCGTATTCGTGTTCAGCGGAAAACGCAGGTAGGGGTCAAACAGAGAACCTTCCCCTGTTTGACTCGAGAAGCAACGTAGAGAATCACCATCCACGCTGGAGTATCAGAAAGGGAGATGGATATGTTCTGGAATAAGAAGAATAACAGATATAAAGAAGCACAGGGCCGGAACACCGGCACAGGGCTGCGGGGCAGGTTTCCACATCCTGCCGGCTTAACGCTTGTGCTCTTCCTGCTGATGAGCGCCGGTGCAGCTTTCGCATCGGAGGCGCCCGACTTGAGCCGTACGGATGGAACAGTCACACTGAACCTGAACTATAAGGATGAAAATGATGGTACAGCCAAGGTGCTGCAGGACGGGACTGCCACGATTTACAAGGTGGCTGGCTTCTCGGATGCGGGAACCTTCGACATCAGCCAGGGCGTGTTTGCAGACCTGGCCGACACCGTCGAGGATCTGGCAGCGCTGAATACCTACACAAGTGAAAACCGGGAAGACCTGGATGCGATCAATGACAGCCTTGCAGCAGCCCTGTACGCCTCGGCCAGAGGCCGGGCAGGGACCGCCCGGCCGATCACCGCGGATGACAACGGATCCGCAACCTTCGGAGGACTGTCCACCGGTCTTTACCTGGTGACCTTTGTCCCAGGAGACAGCCAGGTTGCATTCAACCCGTTCCTGGTATCGGTTCCCTACTACAATGAAGCGGCCGGAACCTACACCTTCCGGGTGGATGCAAGCCCGAAGTATTCCATCGCCCCCATCGGTGAAGTCACACCTGAGGAAGAAACCGTTTCCTTCGACTTCCGCAAGGTGTGGACCAAAGACGGAAAGAAGGCAGCCTGGGGCAGCCAGCCATCCATCCGCATCAAAATCCGCCGCTACATTCATAACGGCGACCAGGAAACCACCGATTACATCACCATCGGAAAAGACAGCACAAGCGAGGCTGTGGAAAGCCCGTTCAAGGCTGTCATCACCCGCACCTCCACAGCCGGAAACGTGTATGCCTACACCGTTGCAGGCCTGGAAAAATACAAAGATAACGACACCTCCAATCCGTGGACCTATCAGCTTACGGAAGCGAAGGTGACCGGCTATGAAAAGCCGAAATACTACCGTGTCACCACCGAAAACGGACAGGAAACCCTGTCGGAGCTGACCTACAGCGCCGAAGCCGTGTTTGTTCCCATGAGCGATCAGTCCGTTCTGCAGATCGAGAACCCGGCTTCCGAAACACCCGAGTCCGACCCGCCCAAGGGCGGCGGAGGCGGAAACACCCCGTCCAGTCCGGGCGGAGGATCCGGCGGCAGCGGCGGGGGAAGGCTTCCCCAGACCGGTCAGCTGTGGTGGCCCGTACCGGTGCTCGTGCTGGGCGGCATCCTGCTGATCCTGGCCGGGGTAGTACTTCGCAGGAAGACGAGTAAATGAAAGGAAAAGCGAAACGGGGCGCAGGCCTGATCCTGGTCCTTTTCGGAACGTTCCTGATCGCCGCCGCCCTCACCCTGGTGTTCTACAACATCCAGGATGGCAACCGTGCAGAACGGGCGTCTCAGGAGATCCTCGAAAAGATGGATGCGCTGAAAAAGGGCGGGGATGGAAAAGACAGCGGAGAAACCGCCGGGGAAGGCGGAGCGGAGACGGAGACGGAAGCCGAAACGCCGGATGCACTCCGACGCAGGGGGACAAGCCTTCTGGATGCAGTCATGCCGATGGTGAACATCGACGGCTACAACTACATCGGCACCATCCAGCTGCCGACCCTGGGCCTGAACCTCCCGGTAATGGCCTCCTGGGATTACGACCGGCTGAAGATCAGCCCGTGCCGCTACAGCGGCAGCTATTACACCGATGACCTCGTCATCTGTGCCCACAACTATCAGAGGCACTTCTCCCCGATCAAGAACATCGCGATCGGCGCGGAGGTGATCTTCATCAATACAGAGGACGAGATATTCCACTACATCGTGAGCAACCGCGAGACCATAGAGCCCACCGCCATCGATCAGATGGTGGAAAACCTGAACAACTCGAAGGAGGAGGGCATCGGGCAGGACTGGGACATGACCCTGTTCACCTGCAACACCGGCGGCCAGACCCGCTGCGCAGTGCGGTGCATCCGGGTGGAATAAAAAAGCGAAAGATAAAAACTGATCAGGGGACCAGAAAAGCAACAGGGAAGATACAGAAAGAAACAGGAAAGGCCCCCGCAGGAGAAACCACTGCATGACAGATAAAGAACTCAGAAAAATGCGCCGGCAGGACCTGTTAAAGCTCCTGCTGGAGGAACGAAAAGAAAATGACACGCTGCGGCAGGCGCTGGCGGAAGCCAACCAAAGACTTGAAGACCGGGAGATCCTCTTCCGGGAGGCCGGATCCCTCGCCGAAGTATGCGTGAACATCTATAAGCTGATGGACGATGCCCAGAAGGCTGCCGACCTGTACCTGGAGAACATCTACCGGGCAGGCGCAAAGCTGCAGGAAGCACAGACCCCGGAAAGCAGCAGAAAGGAAGAGCGTGAGTAGGTGAGCAGACAAACACAGAAAGCCGCGCTGGAAGCAACCGTCAATGCTGCGCAGAGCACAAACACCGCTGCCGCGCAGAGTGCATCAGAGCACTTTCCCACCGTAAAGCAGCTGGAAGCTGAGCTCAGGCGCATCGATTACCGGCGGAATTACCGTTCCGCACTGCGCAGCACCGTACTGACCCTGATCTCCGTATCGGCGGCCGCAATCCTGGTGGCAGTCCTGCTGCTCCCGGTACTGCGCATCTACGGAAGCTCGATGACCCCGACCCTCAACGAGTCCGACATCGTGTTCTCCCTGAAAATGGGCGAATTCAAGACCGGGGACATCATGGCCTTCTATTACAACAACAAGATCCTGGTGAAGCGCGTCATCGCCGGCGCCGGGCAGTGGGTCGACATCGACGAGGACGGAAACGTGTACGTGGACAACGTCCGGCTCGAGGAGCCCTACATCAAGGACAAAGGACTGGGGGACTGCAACATCAAGCTCCCCTATCAGGTGCCGGAGGGCAAGCTCTTCGTCATGGGAGACAACCGGAACATATCAATCGATTCAAGAAACACCGCCGTGGGATGCGTTGCAGAGGAACAGATCGTAGGAAAAATCGTCTTCTGCATCTGGCCATTCTCGGATTTCGGGAAGATACAGTAAACGCAGATAAATCATCCGTCCAAGAATGGGCCGTGAAGCAAGAACCGGCAAAACAGGATGGAAAGCAAGAACCGGTAAAACAAGCCGGGAAGCAAGAACCGGTAAAACAGGCCGTGAAGCAAGATCCGATAAATAAGAGCCGGGAAGTATGATCCCGAAGCGCAGAAGAGACGCTGCAGCAGCGATCGGATGAAAAGAGGTGCCGCATGGAGAATTGGACAAAAATCAGAAAAATACTGAAGGAGATCCGCAGCCAGCGCAGATGGCGGGTCATCCTGACGACGATGGCAGGCGCCGTCGTGTTCGTAACGACCTACGCACTGATCCTGCCGGGCATCACCCTGGAGGAAGAGGTCGCACTCGAGGATCCCGGCATCTTCCTGGAAGAAGATGTCGCTGAAGAAGCATTTGAGGATGATGTTTTCGCGGAAGACGCAGAAGCCGGACTTCCTGCGGACGGTGCAGACGCATTCCTTTTGGAAGGGGACGGGCTTTTCGCTGAGGACCAGGAGCCGGACGGGTTCGCCGGCGTGGACGCACAGGGCGACTGGACAGCGCTGGATACACTGGAAGAATACGACGCAGCCGATGGCGGTGACGGCCTGGCCCTGGACGATGTGGCAGGCGCTGCGGACGGAGCGCTGACCGACGGCTTCCTGATTGAAGATGCGGAAGCGTTCAAAACAGAGGATGAACTGTCGACCGATCACTTCCGGATCCTCATGGACGAAGCGGCCATGGTACCGGAAGGCACGACCATTTCCGTAAAGGAAATCCAGGATGTGCAGGCCTATCAGGAAACTGCAGCCATTCTTCTCGGCGCCGATGTGGATGCCATGAAGGTGTACGAGATCCGGCTGGAAAAGGATGGACAGCAGATCCTTCCCATGAGCGAGGTCACCGTGGAGACCTCCATCGAAGCCGCT
>CAMOSN010000128.1 GCA_946624935.1 uncultured Lachnospiraceae bacterium
TTAAAATCCCGTGGGTAGTGATACCCGTACCGGTTCGATCCCGGTCGCCGGCATGCTTATGGGTCCCGTAATTACGGGGCCTTTTTCATTTTCGCGTGTTAGGTCGTGTGATACGATTTTCAAAAAACGGTCGTTTGCATTCTGGTCATTTTGCCTGTCTTTTTTCAATCTTTATAAGGTGTGTTCTTTTTTGAATTTTCTATGATGGTTTTTTCTTTTTCCCGTTTTTATTGACTAAATATACCTGAATCGTTAAAATATATTCGGAAATACTTTCAGAAAGACTTTCAGAAAGGCGGTGAGACGCTATGGCCTCAGGGAAGGCTGAAGAGGTCCTTCGGATGGAGCATATTACGAAGCAGTTTGGCTCGGTGTATGCGAACCGGGATATCAATTTCGATGTACGTGCAGGTGAGGTGCATACGCTGCTTGGGGAAAACGGAGCCGGGAAGAGTACGTTGATGAATGTTCTTTTCGGTTTGTACCAGCCTACGTCAGGTGATATTTATGTCCGCGGCCGGAAGGTGAAAATCGAATCCCCTTCACAGGCTGTGAAGCTCGGCATTGGCATGGTTCATCAGCATTTTATGCTGGTTGAGGCGATGACGGTGTTTGAGAATATTATCCTCGGAGATACACGTTCGGCCGGAATCTTTATCGACCGGAATGCCCGCAGGAAGGAGATCCTTGAACTTTCGGAAAAATACGGACTCGAGGCGGATCTTGATCAGCCCATCACAGAGCTTGCAGTCGGTGCTCAGCAGAGGGTGGAGATTCTCAAGGCACTTTACCGGGGATGTGATGTGCTTGTACTGGATGAGCCGACGGCCGCACTGACTGATACGGAAGCCGAGGGTCTGTTTGAAATCATGAACAGGCTGAAGGATGAGGGCAAGAGCGTCATCTTTATCAGTCATAAGATGCGCGAGGTTCTGCGGGTATCTGACCGGGTCACCATTCTCCGGGCGGGGCAGACGGTAGAAACACTGGATATCGGTGAGGTGTCCGGTGAGGATCTTGCGAACAAAATGATCGGGCGTGAGCTGAAGCCTTCCCAATATGAAAAAAATGAAGCGGCAGGGAATGAGATTGCGGTTCTTGAGCATGTCAGCTATCATAAAAACTCAAAGCATAACGGTCTGAATGATGTATCTCTGCAAATTCGTGCAGGAGAGGTCGTTGGGATTGCCGGTGTGGACGGGAACGGGCAGAGCCAGCTGGCGATGCTGCTGACCGGAAATATAGCTCCGGAGGAAGGAAGCCTGAATCTGAAGGGAACAACGGTAGCAACCTTTGATCCGAACGGTTTCATCCGTGAAAATGTGTCTCACATTCCGGAAGACCGTAATAAAGCCGGGCTGGTAGGAAACATGTCGGTTGCCGACAATCTCGTGCTGAAGATCACCAGGGATCCACGTTTTTCCTACGGAAACGGTCTGCACCTGAAGAAGAAGTCGATCCACGGTTATGCCCTCGAAATGCAGAAAAAATATGATATTCGCTGCTCCTCTGTGGGACAGGAAGCAAGAAACCTGTCGGGAGGCAATCAGCAGAAGGTCATTCTGGCCAGAGAGCTGGAAAGCTCACCGGATCTTCTGATTGCAGTGCATCCGACCAGAGGACTGGATATCGGGGCGACCCGGTTTATTCATGATACGGTCATTGCACAGCGCGACAGGGGTGGTGCGGTATTACTGATCTCGGCAGATTTTGATGAGATTCTGGAAGTATCTGACCGGATCCTGGTGATGTTCGAGGGGAAGATCATGGGCGAGTATTCCGGAAAGAATCCGCCTATCGAAGAAATATCTCTCGCGATGGCAGGAAAGTGAGGTGACAGGCTGAATGAAAAGAAAAGACACTGCGGCAGTGATCATTGTACCTGTGCTTTCAATCGTGATCTCATTTGTCATTGGCTGTATCATCATTGCTGCACTTGGTGCAAGTCCCGCTGACGCGATCCGGTATCTGTGGAAGGGTGCTTTCGGCAATGTACGCAATCTGGGCACAACGTTTTCCCGGGCGACCCCGTTGATTTTCACAACGCTTTGTGCCTGCTTCGCTTATAAATGCGGTGTTTTCAATCTTGGGGGTGAAGGGCAGTTTATCATCGGATCGATCCTTGCATGCTATATTGCAACGAAAAGCCCGGTGACCGGCATACCGGCCATGCTGCTTTGCGCGGTTGCCGGTGCTGTCGGCGGAGGAGCCTGGGCGGCAATTGCCGGCCTTCTGAAAATCGGCCGCGGGCAAAATGAAATGATCATCACGATCATGCTGAATTACATTGCGACTCTGCTGATGGGAGTTGTATATACAAACTGGCTGCGTGACGGGAGTGTACCGCAGACGATGGCCGTTCCGGATGTGACCAAGCTTCCGTCCTTCCTCGGCATGAGGGCGACCGTTGCTTTTCCGGCAGCCATCCTGGTTGGAATTGCCCTGTTTTACTTCCTGTTTTATACTTCCTCCGGTTTCCAGCTTCGGGCAGTCGGCCTGAATATGACGGCGGCGAAGGTAAACGGGTTCAATGTGAAGCGTTATCTGATGATGAGCTTTATTGTTTCCGGAGCGATCGCTGGTCTTGGCGGTGCGCTGGAGCTTCTGGGCACGCAGCTGCGTCTGATCAACGGATTTGGCAAGGGTTATGGCTTTGACGGTGTTGCGATGGCTCTGATCGCAAGTCTCCATCCGCTTGCAGGGATCCTGGTTGCGATCTTCTTTGCGGCGCTGCGCGTCGGTTCTACCACTATGCAGACAGCGACCGGTGTGCCGACCAGTGTTTCCGATATCATTCAGGCGCTTGTGATTGTTTTCACTGTTGCAGGCATGGCGATGGTGAAGCTTCCGGAATTCAAGAACAGGTTTTTGCGTAAAGCCGGAATGGAGGCATGAGAATGGGATCATTTACAGCAAATCTGATTCTGGCGAGTATCAGAATGGCATCGCCGCTGATTTTTCTCTCTCTGGCGGAACTGTATTCCCAGCGTGCCGGCCTGGTCAATATTGGAATTGAGGGGATAGCAGCAATCGGTTCTCTGACCGGATTTCTGATCAGTCTGATTTCCGGAAGACCGTTTGTGGGTGTTTTCGCAGGAGCGCTGGCAGGTATCGCCGTGAACATGATTTTTGCCTTTGCGACGATCACTCTTTGTGCAGAGCAGATCGTTTACGGCATGGCAATCAATATTTTTGCTCCGGCACTGGCCGCCTTTATCTACAGGGTGTATTTCGGCTCCGGCAGTGAGCTGGTGCAGGCCGGCCTGATGGGCACACTCAAAAGCATGCTGGGCATTAAGAGCAATCATTTTCTGGTGAATCTCTTTCTGGATCAGACGCCGATGGTGTATCTGGCTTATGCACTGGTCATCCTGACTGCCGTCTATTTCAGCCGTACCAAATCCGGTCTGAATTACAAGGCGGTCGGGGAATATCCGAAGGCTGCCGCAACGCTGGGAATCAATGTCATCGGTGTCAAGTATCTTTCCTGCGTCATTTGCGGAGCGCTTGCCGGGATCGGCGGAGCGTACCTGACGACCTGCTACTCCAAAACTTATGTGGACGGGAACGTTGCGGGCCGCGGCTTTATCGCTCTTGCAGCAGTGATTTTCGGTCGCTGGAGCCCGGGCGGCGTACTGGCAGCCTGCCTGTTTTTCGGCTTCTGTGATGCGCTTCAGATCCGCCTGCAGCTGATCAACAATACGCTTCCCTATCAGTTCTTCCAGATGATTCCATATGTGGCTACGATCGTTGTGCTGGCCATCATCGGAGCAAAGAAGGCAGGGCCCCGGAGCAGCGGGCAGCCATATCGCAGAGAAGAACGATGAGGAGAAATGTCTGGAAAAAGCAGGTGTGCTCATCTAGAGAATATACCGCATATGAATTTCTGCGCGTATATACATTTTATGCAACTGGCAACAATATACAGAACAATTCAGTAAAGGAGGAAGACATGAACAGAAAAATGCTTGCAGTGGTACTTACGGGAGTGATGGTATCTTCACTGGTTCCGGCGTTTACGGCCTACGCGGATGATACCCGTACGGTTGCCATGATCTGTGATTCCAGCATTTCGGACGGCGGCTGGGGAATGGCCTGCTACAATGCAATGGTCGCTGCCGCGGAAAAGACTGGCTGGGAGACGATGTATTCGGACAGCATCGCGCAGTCTGCATATTATGACACGATCGTTTCCTACTGCGACCTGGGTGTCGATATGATTTACGCACCCGGCAATCAGTATACGGACGCTGTTCTGCAGGCAGCTGAAGAGTATCCGGAAATCGCATTTGCGCTTCTCAACGGCGGTGTGGATACCCCCGAAAAAGCGGCTAATGGCAATGTGTCTTCCCTGCTTCCGGATGCAACGCAGATCGGATGGATCGCAGGTGCGCTTGCCGGCTTGATGAGTGAGAGCGGTACGATCGCATTTATCGGCGGTATGGAGCTGGATACCACCCTTGCGAAATATGCAGGATACGGTGAAGCTGCAGCATATGTTGCCGAGCAGAATGGGAAGAGCGTAACGCTGCTCGATCCGGTTTACTCCGGCGATTTCTCCGCTTCCGATAAGGGTATCGAATTTGCGAAGGCAATGATCGACCAGGGCGCGGACGTATTCTTCGGTGATGCATCTGCGGTGGATTCCGGTGCGCGTCAGGCGATCGATGAAGCAAACGAGGCGAACGGTTCTATCACGATTTATGATATCGCACAGCCGACCGACCTGCTGGGACAGAATGCATGCGTGATCGGAAGCCAGGTGACCGATAATGCGGTTCTGATCGAGCTGAGCATGAAGGCCGTGGAAGAGGGAAACTTCGGCGGTGAGACTCTGTTCGGAACCCTGCAGAACGGCGTGCTTTCTGCAGGCGAGCTGAACACGGAGATCGTTCCGGAAGAAGTGCAGACTGCTTATGCAGATTATATCAAGCAGATGGAGGAAGGAACCTTCATGCAGTAAGAAGCTGCCTTGAAAGGAACTGGCCAGTTTGCAGTGTTTTTTGTCGGTGCCGGCGCTGGCACCGGCAAGTTTAAAAGCCTTGATTTTCAAGGCTTTTATTTTTTCCTTTTGTTTTGCGGCATACTTGATTTACAGACTATTCAGACTATACTAATGGTGATCCATCCGCGGACAAGGATCAAAGACAGTGGAAAGTGGTGTTTTAGTATTTCACTTTTGGAAGAACAGGGTAAGATATTGTAACTGCTGGAAAGGATCGCGCCGGGTCGGTTTGATGTTTTACACTATTCGGCATTGGCGGTATTTAAGAAAAAATGAGAAAAGTATCTGAAAAAGACTATCGGGAATTCATCTTGTGGGCGAAGGGCAATACTGCCAACCATGTTTATCCATGTTCGATCGCGGAGGGAATTCAATCAGGCGATATTTATATAAATGACGGCGCCAATGTGGAAGCAGTATTCTTCTGGCATTACTGTGGCTTCGGATATATATCTGGAGAGCCTTCCGTTGACTTTTTAAATGATATCTACTCCTTTATGAGATCGGATCATGGCCGGAGGCGGCTGGTTCTGATAACATCAGATCATGGACTGACGGATTATTTTCGTGATAAAGAAGTTCAGCTGGATTCCAGATTCGAATACTCGTTTCCTCTTCATAGACATATCAGTGAAACAGATATTAAGGGTTTTCGTATAGAACAGATTGATGGGGAGAATCTGTCAGGGATCGAGGGCAGAATCATACCATCGTTTTCATGGAAGTCACCTGATCAGTTCCTGAAAGAAGGATTTGGCTATGTCGCATTTGATCAGGAAAGGATATGTGCGGCTGCCTTTTCAGCAGCCATCAGCTCAGACGAGATAGATATCGGTGTTGAGACCCATGAGGATTATCGCAGGAAGGGACTTGCTGCAGCACTGGCAGGCAGAATGTGTGAGCGTATTCTTGAACTGGGAAAAAGACCGGTATGGGCACATTCGATTTCCAATACGGGATCCAGGAATACTGCGTTAAAATGCGGATTTGTTCAGGACAGGGTCAATACCGTGATTCGGAAAAGAAATTCTGATTAAGGAAGGGTGAATGCGATGGAAACAGTGATTGCAGCGTGCGGAAATGACTGTGCCGCCTGCCCGAGGTATACAGCGCATCCATATGAAAAAACAGATGAAGAACTGCGTCATACCGCGCAGTTATGGATGAAGATCGGATATCGGGATCACATTGTGTCAAATGAAGAGATCGCCTGTCATGGCTGCAGGCCGGAAAACTGGTGCAGATATCGGGTAATAAAATGCTGTGAGGACCGTGGGATAAAGAATTGCGGCGAGTGCTCCGGGTATCCCTGTGACACTATAAAAGAGTGCTTTGCAGTGACAAAATCTTTTGAACCGATGTGTCGGCAGGTGTGTACGGACGAGGAATACAAGAGACTGGAAAAAGCGTTTTTTGAAAAGGAGAAGAATCTCGCCGGCAAAAAGGTGAGATCGGCTTCGGTTCAGAAAGAGGAAAAAGATGAGGGTGAGCACCTATTTTATTCGACCAGGAAGGTGACGATAGATGATTATGAAGCGATATATGAATTGTGGAACAGTACCGATCAGAGCCGTAGAGCATTGAATCCCGTTGACGATTCCCGGGAGGGGATCGCCAGGTATTTGAGAAGGAATCCCGATACATGCTTCGCAGCAGTGAAGGATGGCAGGATCATCGGAGTTATCCTGACCGGTCATGATGGCCGCAGGGCAATCGT
>CAMOSN010000129.1 GCA_946624935.1 uncultured Lachnospiraceae bacterium
CGGGCCGCGGAAGCCAGAAGAGCCCGGTGCGTATTTTCCGCCAGCTGCGGCCGGACAAACCGGTGTGGCACATTCATGGCTATGCTTCCATGATCGCCAACTATATCCTGATGATGTTCTACACCTCCGTGGCGGGCTGGATGCTGCAGTATTTCGTAAAGGAAGCCAGAGGCGCCTTCGTCGGAATGAGTGCCGAGGAAGTGGGCGGTGTGTTTAATGAGATGCTTGCCGCGCCGGTGACCAGTGTGCTGGCCATGGCAGTCGTGGTGATTGTGGGCTTCCTGGTGTGCTCCATCGGACTGCAGAGCGGTCTGGAGCGCGTGACGAAGGTGATGATGATTCTGCTGCTGGTGATCATGGTGATCCTAGCGGGACATTCCATGTTCCTGAAGGATGGCGCCGAGGGACTGTCCTTTTATCTGAAGCCGGATCTTGGCAGGATGAAGGAGGCCGGCATCGTGAATGTGATCACGGCGGCCATGAACCAGGCATTCTTTACCCTGAGCCTTGGCATCGGCTCGATGGCGATCTTCGGAAGCTATATCGGGAAGGATCATTCTCTGCTGGGTGAGTCGGTGAATGTGGCGCTGTTGGATACCTTTGTAGCGATCACCTCCGGCCTGATCATTTTCCCGGCCTGCTTCGCCTACGGCGTGAGCCCGGACAGCGGCCCGGGGCTGATTTTCATCACCCTGCCCAATATCTTCAACAACATGCCGCTTGGCAGAGTGTGGGGCAGCCTGTTCTTTGTGTTTATGACTTTTGCAGCGTTTTCGACCGTGCTGGCGGTGTTCGAGAACATCATGGCCTGCGTGATGGATCTGACCGGATGGAACCGGGCAAAAGCCGGCGTGTTCAACACGGTGCTGATGCTGATCCTGTCCCTGCCGTGTGCACTGGGCTTCAACGTGCTTTCCGGCATTGCCCCGATGGGCGCGGGCTCCACGATCATGGACCTGGAGGACTTCATCGTGAGCAACATCATGCTTCCGCTCGGCTCCTTGATCTTTGTACTGTTCTGTACCTGGAGAAGCGGCTGGGGCTGGAAGGCATTTATGCAGGAGGCCAATGAGGGCCGGGGCCTGAAGGTCGCCGGATGGATGCGCGGGTATATGACCTATGTGCTGCCGGTGATCGTGGCGGTGATCCTGGTGCTGGGACTGCTGTAAGGTACTCTTATAAGTTTGATGAATAAAGGAACAGCTCACCGTAACGAGCGAAAAACCCCAGAGGCCAGCACCCTCTGGGGTTTTCGATTGTCCAATGACTAATCCTCGCCTTGATTAGCTATAGATATTTTATGGCTGAAATGCTTATGTGTCAATACCTTTAGAGATGATGGTTTTACGATTGGTATATCAATTTAGGAAGTATCTATATTGATTTTGAATTTTGTAATAAGCCTAATGGCATAATTTGTTTTAAGCGCGATATGGCTTGGCGATTGTTAATGTACGCTATTAAGTGTAATCGACAGGAAGTGAGGGAAATTGCAAAGGGGTCATCCGATAGTTTTCTGACGTTTGCATTAAGAAACCGGAAGTGCTGTACAAAATATCAAAATAGAGTATAATATAAGCAGAATTTTGCGCCTGGAGCAGCCGGTCCGGCGCAAAGGAACACAGGGAGATCGGCGAAAGAGAGGAGAAGGAATATGAAATCGATGAACCTGCGTAAAATAGTGGTATCCCTTTTTGCGGTAATGCTTTTGGGAATGTTTCTGACGGTGGTGCGTCCGGTATCCGCGGAGGCAGAGACGGTAACATTAACAAAAAAGAATTTTGCTATGAGCTATGTTGGAAGCACGTATGTTTCGTTCAATCTAAAACTTCCTTTCAACAATATCCAGGCAGACATTGCCCTGTATGAGAATACAAAGCTGGTTGGAAAGACCAGGGCGTATTCCTATGGGACGATCAACTACAAGGTAAAGAAGAACAAGACATATTTCTACCGTGTGCGTCCGGTATATCAGGGAAAGTACATCGGAAAATGGTCCGTTCGGAAAGCGTTTTCAACGATCAATCTGAAGCTTCAGCAGAAATATGGCGGGACGAGAACGCTGAAGGTGACGGTGCCGAAGATGGTGGGCGTAAAATCGGTAACGCTGCAGATGTCCACGAGCTCGGACAGCGGTTTCAAGACATGGAAAACGCTGAAGCCCGGGAAATCGAAATCCTGCCGTTCCATCAACGGGAAGAAATTCGAGAGCTATAAGACTTATTATATCCGTGCCAAGGTGAAATTGAAAAACGGTGTTTCATGCGATACAGTATATTCTCAGAGTTTCCATTTCTACAGCAGATATCAATAAGTTTAAGGTACACAGGGAATCGTAACAGGAAATCGTAATTGTGAGTGACGGCAGCTCCGGAGTGATCCGGGGCTGCCGACCTTTTCATGAAGGAGTTTGTGTCCTGTTTCCATGTGCCCCATTTCCTTGTGGATCATTTTCTCTGATCATCTCATATCATCTCATATTAGGACCCATAGAAGGGGCGGACTCTGGAAGCGGAGCGGGAATCCCGGAAGCGGGTGGTGTATGTCTTGAGGAATCGGCTCGGAAGTGGTAGTATTTCAAAAAGGGAAGGAGGCTCGGACGATGGCTGTGAGAATCGCGGTAGGGGATGAAAGTTTCGATGAGATCAGAAAATCCGGGCTTTACTATGTTGATAAGACGGAGCTGATCTATGATCTTACAGAGAAAACAAAGAACAAGGTGACACTGTTCACCAGGCCGCGCCGTTTCGGCAAGACGCTCAATATAAGCATGATGGAGAGCTTCTTTGACATCAATCGGAGCAGCAGGGATGTGTTTGAAGGGCTGTCCGTTACAGAGCATGAAAGCTTCTGCGCAGAATGGATGAATCAATATCCGGTACTGTCTCTTTCGCTGAAGGATGTGGATGGGCTGGATTTTGAAAGCGCGTATATTTCCCTGAAGGGGACGATTTCGGATGTTTGCTTTAAGTATTCTGAAATTCTGGATCATGACAGGATCGATCCGATCGACAGGGCGACTTTTCTGGCTTTAAAAGAGAAGAAGGTGGATCCTCCGGAAATCAAGCCCGCTTTGAAAACGATCATGCGTATGATGTATGCGGTGTATGGGAAGCCTGTGATTCTGCTGATCGATGAATACGATGTACCACTGTCGAAGGCAAGTGAAAAGAACACGGAGCAGAATCGCTATTACGAACAGATGCTGGATGTGATCAAGGGCATGCTCAGCATTGCGCTGAAGACGAATGAGTTTCTGAAGTTTGCGGTTGCTACCGGGTGCCTGAGGATCGCGAAGGAGAGCATCTTTACCGGTACCAACAACTTTGCATCTTATTCGGTACTGGACGACCGCTTCAGCCGGTATTTCGGGTTTACGCAGGATGAGATGGACCGGATGCTTCAGGCTGCAGGCTTTCCCGAAAAAACGGAGCTGGTCAGAACGTGGTACGATGGTTATGTGTTTGGAGGAACACCGGTTTACTGCCCATGGGACGCGGCCAGTTATGTATCGGCGCTTCTGTATGACAGAAACGCAGAACCGAAAAACTACTGGCGCAATACCAGCAGCAATGGAATCATCCGTGATTTTGTGAATCATACCGACTGGGGAATTCCGGATAAGTTTGAGACCATTATGAATGGCGGTACGATAGCGGTGACCGTGTCAGACGAACTTACATACGATTCGCTGCATGATTCCGAGCAGAATCTCTGGAGCATTCTTCTGATGACAGGGTATCTGACGAAGGCGGATCCGGAAGAGCGGGGAAATACGGTATCCTTAAGAATTCCAAATGCGGAGATTGCCGGGATTTTTGCGGATACCGTTGTGAAGCTGTTTACCGATACGCTGGATAACGGCAGACAACGGGAATTGATGAGTGCGCTGTGGGATGGAGACATCAAGGGGGCGACGAAGCGGCTCGGTGACTTCCTGTGGGATACCATCAGCTATAACGATTATCATGAGGATTACTACCATGCTTTTCTTGCCGGGATTTTTGTGGGTCTGGGATATGCGGTGGAATCCAATAAAGAAAGTGGGCTTGGCAGGTTCGATGTATTCGTGAAGGACCGCAGGAACCGCAGGGTGATGGTCATTGAAGCGAAGAAATCGAATAAGCAGGAAGAAATGGAGAAGGACTGCGAAAAGGCGCTTAAGCAAATCGTGGATAAAGGCTATGTGCGGCGTCTTGAGCCCGGATATGAGAAATGCCTGTGTTATGGCATTTCGTTCTTCCGGAAATCGGCCATGATCAGGGAACTGTGTTTACATGCTGACTGCTGATCAGGGCGATGATTTGTCATCAGATCGACGAAACCCCAGAGGGATCTTTTGCCCTCTGGGGTTTTCTGCTTGTTAAGCAGGAAACCAAGTTATGGAAGGAAAAGTGGAGATCCATTATGAACAGTATGGGTGTAACTGCGTGGAAAAAGCAGAATTCCTTGACAAGCTTTTCTCCACTGGCTTACAATAATACCAACTATGCACAGTTTGCGGAGGAAGTGGATATATGGCGAAGATCAGCATTGTGATGGGCAGTGATTCCGATATGCCCGTGATGAAGAAGGCAGCACAGATCCTGGATCAGTTCGGGGTGGAGTATGAGATGCGGATCATCTCGGCGCATCGCGAGCCGAATGAATTTTTTGCATATGCGACGGATGCGGAGGCGCGCGGGGTGAAGGTGATCATCGCCGGAGCCGGTATGGCAGCGCACCTTCCGGGGATGTGTGCGGCGCTGTTTCCGCTGCCTGTGATCGGGATTCCGATGCACACGACTTCGCTTGGGGGAAGGGATTCCCTGTATTCGATCGTTCAGATGCCCAGCGGCATTCCGGTGGCGACGGTGGCGATCGGCGGTGCGGTGAATGCGGCGCTGCTGGCGCTGAAGATTCTGGCGGTCTCGGATGAGGCGCTGCTCGGGAAGCTGAAGGAATATACAAAGGACCTGAAAGAGCAGGTCATGGAGAAGGATGAGCACCTGGCGCAGGTGGGCTGGGAGAATTACTGATCATAGAAACTGGACAGACAGGTTTGCAGAAAGATGGAGGACCGGATGGATTATAAGAGTGCAGGCGTTGACATTGAGGCTGGTTATCGCAGCGTGGAACTGATGAAGCAGCATATTGCCAGGACGATGCGTCCGGAGGTGCTGACGGATATCGGCGGCTTTTCCGGAGCCTTCGGGATGAGCCGTTTTAAGGAGATGGAGGAGCCGGTGCTGGTGTCCGGGACGGACGGTGTCGGGACGAAGCTGAAGCTGGCGTTTCTGATGGACCGGCATGATACGGTGGGCATCGACTGTGTGGCGATGTGTGTGAATGATATTGCCTGTGCGGGCGGCGAGCCGCTGTTTTTCCTGGATTATATCGCCTGCGGGCGCAATTTCCCGGAGAAGATCGCGGCGATCGTATCCGGCGTGGCGGAGGGCTGTGCCCAGGCGGGAGCAGCGCTCATCGGCGGTGAGACGGCCGAGATGCCGGGCTTCTACCCGGAGGATGAGTATGATCTGGCCGGCTTCGCAGTGGGCGTGGTGGACCGGAAGGATATGATCACCGGAAAGGAAGTGGCCGAAGGGGATGTGCTGATCGGCATTGCTTCCTCGGGTGTGCACAGCAACGGATTTTCCCTGGTGCGCAAGGTGTTTCCGATGACGGCCGAAGCGCTTGGAACCTGGCGCGAGGAGCTGGGAAAGACGCTTGGAGAGGCACTGCTTGCTCCAACGAAAATCTATGTAAAGGCGCTTCGCAGCCTGAAGGAGGCGGGCATCCGCGTG
This sequence comes from uncultured Lachnospiraceae bacterium, assembly GCA_946624935.1. Taxonomy (GTDB): domain Bacteria; phylum Bacillota; class Clostridia; order Lachnospirales; family Lachnospiraceae; genus Merdiplasma. The sequence continues at coordinate 5,784 of CAMOSN010000129.1, forward strand.
CACGGCTGCAGCCACATCACGGGCGGCGGCTTTTATGAAAATGTTCCGCGCATGCTTCCGGAGGGATGCAAAGCGGTGGTGAAAAAGGATTCCTATGAGGTTCCGGCGATCTTCCGCCTGCTGGCCAAGGAAGGTGGGATCGAGGAACATATGATGTACAACACCTACAATATGGGCATCGGAATGGTGCTTGCGCTTTCTCCGGAGGATGCGGAAAAAGCGGTCAGGGTGCTGGAGAAAGCCGGAGAAACGGCTTACCGGATCGGCTGCATTGAAGCCGGTGAGAAGGGCGTGGAGCTGGTATGATGAAAATAGCGGTACTGGTGTCCGGCGGAGGGACCAATCTGCAGGCCATTATCAATGCCATCGAGCATGGGGAGCTGACCAATGTGCAGATCGTATCGGTGGTGAGCAATAATCCGGGCGCTTATGCGCTGGAACGTGCGGCTGCCCATGGCATTCCCGGGGTGTGCATTTCCCCGAAGGATTACGACAGCCGGGAGCAGTTTAATGATGCACTGCTTGCGCACCTGAAGGAAACCGGGGCGGAGCTGGTGGTGCTGGCGGGCTTCCTGGTGGTGGTGCCGGCGAAGATCGTGGAAGCATTCCCGAACCGGATCATCAACATTCATCCGTCGCTGATCCCTGCGTTCTGCGGCACGGGCTATTATGGTCTGAAGGTGCATGAGGAGGCGCTGCGGCGCGGCGTGAAGGTGACGGGAGCGACGGTGCATTTCGTGGACAGCGGCACCGATACCGGCCCGATCATTCTGCAGAAGGCTGTGGAGGTGCGCGGCGACGACACCCCGAAGAGCCTGCAGCTGCGGGTGATGCAGCATGCCGAGTGGCAGCTGCTGCCGGAGGCGATCGATCTGATCGCCCACGGAAGGGTGCACGTGGTGGACGGCAGAACGTTGATCAGCGCTGC
>CAMOSN010000130.1 GCA_946624935.1 uncultured Lachnospiraceae bacterium
GTATCCAGAAGCAGTTCCTGACCAGCCTCACCCATCGTTTCCTCAGTCAGAAGGACTCCCTCCTCCATCGCAGCCGCAGGAGCTGTCTGTGCAAAAAGCATAACCGCAGCCAAAAAAACCGCAAATCCCCGTCTTTTCATCTGATCCCTCCTCGTAAACAGTGCTTCCATGTTTCCCTTTTTCTGTTTATCCGTAAAATACTATTCAAAAAGAATAGCAAAAAAAGGCGCAAAAAAGGTGGGCTGACTGCCCACCTCATTGCTCCTTAAGCACCATCTTTCGTTAAGCCTCAGTTCTCGGTGATCCGGATCTCCACGTCCGTCCCCGCAAATACTTTTTTTACCTCTTCTTCCTGTTCCTTCAGCACATATACTGCCTCCAGGTCCGGAAGCTCCCTCAGGCCGGACATATCCCCAATGTGTCCGTGCTGAAGCGTCACAGCCTGTACCTTCGGCAAATACGCGGCAAGATCGTCCACGTTATCCATCTCAAGCCACATCAGGCCGAGACTCCTTACATTCGGATGAGCCCCGATTTGCTTCAGTGCTGTGATTGCATTCAGCCCGACATCCAGTGTCTCCAGCCATGGACAGTTCTCCAGCGCCGTTACATCTGTAAGACCCGTATCAAACAATATCGCATGCCTCAGTCCCGGCGCATCCGCAATCGGCGCTGCACCGGAAATCCGCATATGCTTCAAGTCAACGGTATAAAGCCTTGCCAGCCCCGCAACGCCCGATACGTCCACATATCCCTGGCGGCCAATATGCAGCTCCTCCAGGCCCGGAAGCAGTGCCAGATCATCCAACGTGCGGATGGGCCCCTGCGTACTTGTGTCGACTTTGCACGCATCAAAGGCTTCGGCATCGGCAAATGCCTCGGTCCCGTAGATATACAGACGCTTTACCTCTGCCAGATCTTCGGCGGTCAGTGTGCCATTTTCTTTACCGGCCATAAGCCGGACTGCCTCTTCGATCAGCGGTTCCGCAAACACCGTCTTTTGCGAGGGGCGAAACCAGTTGGTATACCGGCCGACTGCAAATCCTCCCAGCATAAGCAGGACTGCTGCAGCCAGCCACAGTGCTGCCCGCTTCGGCCGGATCCGGGCGGACCGTTTCCCGACCCTGTAAAGTCCCTGCCGTACCTGACGGATCTCTTTATACCGGTCATCCGGGGAAAATGCAGTGCATCTGTCGATGACATTCTGCAGCGCTGCGTCGATCGTGATATTCCGGTTCTCCCGTACGCTCCCTGTCACCATCCAGCGCAGCAAAACGCCAAGCGCATAGATATCTGCCCGCGCATCGGTCTGACCAAAACCGTACTGTTCCGGCGGAGCGTACCCCTTCGTACCGAAAAACACGGTGTCCGCTCCCGCGCCGTCCTTTACGCAGCGGGCGATATCGAAATCGATCAGCACGATCTGCCCGTCCGGCTTCACGATCAGATTCTCCGGTTTGATATCGCGATGCACCACTGCCGGCTTATGCATGTGCAGGACTTCCAGAATATCACACAGACGCTGCGCGATCGACACGACATCTTCCACCGAAAGCTGCCTTTCCCGGGCATAGTCCGCAAGCGTCTCTCCCTCAATGTATTCCCTCACGATGCAGAGCATCTGATCGTTCTGAAACTGCTCATAATACCTGGGCAGACCAGGATGGCTCAGTTCCCCCAGCAGCGTCATGTCCGGCCGGACCGGAAAAACCCTGCGGTCATAGCAGGTGGCAACCGCCATTTCCTGATCCGTCTTGCGCTGTACAAGAAACGTCTCCCGTCCCGTATGACTTGCCAGACATTCCATCTGGTCATATGCCGCCAGAAAATCCGCGGGATATCTGCTTTCCGCGAACACCGTTTCCATATCCTTTACAATATGTTTGAGTTCGTTCACTTTTCCCGCCCTCCCAGCAGCGGCAATTGAAGATCCTGAAGAATGATCTGTGTGTCCAGCAAAGAGATATGATTGTGCAGACAGTAAATGATCACCGTATCCCTCTTGATGCGGGGGTACAGCGGACTGCGCCGCGCAGTTCGCAGCATCTCCTGCGCCTGTGCAAGATCCGCACGCATTGCAAACGCAAGCTGCAGAACAGTATCCCGCGAAGGATTGCGTTTTCCGGAAAACAACTGATGTCCGTAGGATTTTTCCAGATTAGCGCGGCGGATCACCTGCTCCGGTACCTCCAGGTGCTCTTTGCACCAGGCGTTCAGATAGTCGCTGAATGAATGCGTCAGATAGGCAGATTCATTGCGCTGCAGAAAATGTTCCAGATTTCGTTCTTTAAACAACAATGCGAGCAGCTCGTCTGTGCTGATCCGATCCATCTCCGCCATGGCATTGTTCTCCTTCCGTTCTCTGTCAATCACTGTACCACTTCCCGGACGCAAAGAGGTGAGCTGACTGCCCACCTTGAAAGACCTTTGGGGACGTGATTTTCCAAGTTTTAAAATTCTTTTATTGTTCCGTGGATATCTTTCTGAAGACCCGTATATTCAATCAGAACAACAAAAACAAAACAAATACATCCCTTCGCTCCTATCCGTCCTACGATGACAGCAACGTAGTCGGACAGCTGTACACCGGTGATACCGTAGAACTGATCAGCAATACCACGGACGGCAGCTATGTACAGGTGTTCGCACCGCGGCTTGGTCTCTACGGATATGTCAATGCAGGCTTCCTTGCATAATAACGGACATCCAACCACACGTTAAAAAATTGAAAGCCGGGTCGTTCAGACCCGGTTTTTTGAATCAATAGGCGCAGGTCCCGCAGTCCGAAAACGAGCCGCGGGATCTGCCCTTTTTTCATGTAAGCTTCTTCAGGAAGTGCCCGTCCACATCCACATCCTCGTCGATCATTACGAACGCGTGGGGATCAATGCCGTGCACGATCGTCTTGAGCTGCGCGACTTCATACTTGCTGACGACCGCCATCAGGATCGTCGCGGTATCGCCGGTGTAGCTTCCCTTTGCCTCCCATTTTGTCAGGCCGCGGTGCATCTGACCCATGATCTCGATCTCCAGCCTGGTCACATCCTCCACTTTCGTGATGATCATGACCTGGGCGTTGATGTTCTGGGTATGCACCCGGTCGCAGGCCATGGAATTGATCACGGAATAGATCAGGGAGTAGATCGCGACCTGCATGTCAAACAGGATCAGACAGATCGTGTACAGAATACAGTTGCAGAAAATATTGGCTTTCCCCACCGAGGTATTGCCCTTTGTCTGGATCAGGATCATTCCGATCAGATCCATACCTCCGTCGCAGGCTCCCATCCGCAGAACCAGGCCGATGCCTGCGCCGGCCATGATCCCTGCGATCAGACAGTTGCCGATCGGCTCCAGAAGGATCGTCTCTTCCGGGATCGGGATGACCGTCAGCAGGACCGTCATCAGCGTGACCGTGAGAACGGTCTTCACCACAAAGCGCCGGCTCATGTACCGGTACGCCAGGATCAGACCGGGAATGTTCATAATATAATAGAGAATTCCGGACAGATCCGGTATGTGCAGCCGGATGTGACTCTGCAGCAGAGTATCGATCAGCTGCGCAAATCCCATAAAGCCGCCGGAGTACAGATTCAGCGGCCGCAGAAAAAGATTGATCCCCAGCGAGTAGATCAGTACCCCGATAAGAATTCCGGGAATCCGTTTCAGCTCCTTTTCCAACTCCGGAGAAGCAGCCACTCTTCGCTCTTTCTCGTTTACTTCCTGCATTACAGACTTCATGGTCATACCCCGTTTCTGTGCCCTGTCAATTGGTATGTGCCGATTTATCTATCTATTTTACCATTATTCTGTAAATATCGCAATTTTATAAAAAGAACTTCCTGCACAGCGAGGGAAACTCCTCCCCGGCGATCCCGAAATCCTTCTCCTTATAGTTCCATAAGGCCCTGCCGATCCCATGCCGTTCCATCACTGCATGGATATCCTTCAGCCAGCGGACAGCATCGGAACGGTCCGCGAGCCCGATCACGCCGTATTCCCCGCAGTACAGCGGCACCTGATCTTCTTCGGCCTTTCGAAGAGCAGGCGCAAAAATATCCTCAAAAAATTCCTCACCGACTTCGTGGATGTCCTCCCGGAAGATCGCTCCTGCCAGTTCCCCGGCCAGTCCAAGCCTGTGGGAAGCCTCCCGGTATTCCTCCAGCCTTCCCGGATACCCGATCCGGAAATCCTCCGGCATGTTTTCGACCCAGTAAGCTCCCTGGTGGGTAAAAATAATCGGCTCATAGCAATGAAAGTTGTACACGATCCGCTCATCCAGCGGAAGCTCCAGCAGTGGAACACTCGTCACACTGTTGTAGCACACTCCGCCGATCACCAGAAAGCTGTCCGGTGCGATCGTCCTCATCCTCCGGATAAAGGAAGAGGCAACCCTGTTCCAGGCGTCCGCCACCTTCTCCAGTACCACTTCATTGAGCGGCTCGAACGCAACTTGATCCGGATAGTCTTTGAAACGATCTGCAATTCTGCACCAGAGAGCTAAAAACCGCTCCTGCAGCCTCTCATCATAGAAGAAACGCTCCCGGTCCATATCCTTTTTTAAAGGGTCAAAGGAATAGCCATAGCATTCATGCAGATCGATCAGCATATGCAGGCCGTACCGGCTGCACCACTCCCTGCACGTTTCCAGATACCGCATCCCGTCTTCCTTCGGAGCTGCATCCTCTTCCTCCAGAAGGACATAATCAATGGGCACCCGGACATGGTCAAATCCTGCCTGCGCAATTTCCAGAATGTCCTCTTCGGTTATAAAGCTGTCAAAATGGGCATCATCGTAGGTGTCAAACTGGGAAAGCCAGCCGCCCAGGTTCACGCCTTTCTGAAATCCTTCAAAGCATCTCATCGCCATATCCTCCGCTGTTCATTCTCTCTTTTCTGCTCATTTTCCTTCACCGCTCATTCTTGTTCGTTTATGTTACTATTTTCCTCTGGCTGCTGCAATCCTTTTCTGGGACAGAGCGACGTTCCTTCTGTCCCACTTCATGCTATAATATATTTCATGAAAAACGATTTCTGCTTCCGGAAAGGATCACTGACATGCAAAAATGGGGGGACTATCGCTATCACGCACTGGACTACGAACTGAAGTGCCGCTTTGGCGGTAAGGTGTGGAAGCTTTCCCTGAATGGTGGATTTACCTGCCCCAACCGGGACGGCAGCCTCGGGACGCGCGGCTGCATCTTCTGCAGCGAAGGCGGCTCCGGCGATTTCGCAGCGGATGCCGCATGCACCATCCCACAGCAGCTCCAACAGCAGAAGGAGCTCCAGCAGCGAAAAGTACACCGACAGCACAAAGAACTGCTTTCCACCTCAGAAAAGATTCCCGTGGAAGGGGGCAGTCCTTCAGAAGCCACTTTCCATCCGAAATATATCGCCTACTTTCAGGCCTTCACCAACACCTATGCGCCGGTGCACATCCTGGAGCAGCTATTTACACAAGCCATCGCCGATCCGGAAGTGTGTGCTCTCTCCATCGCCACCCGCCCGGACTGCCTGCCGCCAGATGTGATCGCCCTGCTCTCCCGCCTGAACACCATTAAGCCGGTATGGGTAGAGCTCGGCCTGCAGACCATCCACGAACAGACCGCCCTCCTCATCCGCCGGGGCTATCCCCTCCCGGTATACGACCAGGCGGTCCATGCCCTGCGCCGCGCCGGCATCGAAGTAATCGTTCACACCATCCTCGGCCTGCCCGGCGAGACCCCGGAAAAAACACTCGAAACCATCGACTATGTCAATCAGTCGAACATTCAGGGCATCAAACTCCAGCTGCTTCACATCCTGCGCGAAACAGACCTCGCCACCCTGTACGAACAGCAGCCCTTCCATGTATTCACACAGGACGAATACACCGACCTTGTCATCCGCTGCCTGGAACACCTCTCCCCTGAAATCGTCATCCACCGCCTCACCGGTGACGGACCGAAGGATCTGCTCATCGCCCCCCTCTGGAGCCGGGGCAAACGCGGCGTCCTCAACGAAATAAACCATAAAATAGCCCTGCGAGGTACCTGGCAGGGCAGATGTGTTTCATGATTTAACAACAGCCTGTGAGCTGAGCCCCGGGGACAGGTCCCGTGGCTCATCCTCGTAGCTCATCGCAATAATATTTCACCGCTCTCATACCTATTTAACAGCAGCGTGGAGATCCCCTTCCCGCACCTGCATCGCTTCCATTTTCGCAACAAACGCCTCCTCCGAGAGCTTCGCCTGCTCCGCGGCTGTTCGGATGGAAATCGCTTTCTTTCTGACAAGTTCAGCTAATGTTTTCAGCGTTCCTTCTTCCCGGCCCTCCTCCCGGCCTTCTTCCCGGCCTTCTTCCCGGCCCTCTTCCCTGATTTCCATTTCATGTATCTTCATAACCATATATTCCATCCTCCTCTCTTCGCTTGCTTTCACCTGCCTGATCGACTCATCAAGCCGCCTTGTATAATCCCCGGTCGCTGTCCCACTGCGCAGATACACGACAAGTTCCTTTAGCTGGTCGTTTACATTTTCCACCGAGCCCCTGATATTAACCACTATCTTATGTGTGGCATCGCCCAACTTCATCTCAGATATTTCTGTA
>CAMOSN010000131.1 GCA_946624935.1 uncultured Lachnospiraceae bacterium
CTCGGTATTGCCTGTGCCGCTCCAATATACAACTGCTGCTTTCGCCATGATCTTGTATCCTCCTTATCGCATTTGGTTAGCGTTGTCTAACGTTAGTTATTATATTCTACCCCGGTTGTGCTGTCAAGCTCTATCGGGAGAAAGCATATATTTTTCCCAATAAAATACGCCGCCCGGATGGGCAGCGCATTCTTTTTATATGTTCTCTCATAGGGTAGGGAGAGGACAGATCAACACGTCTGTTGCCAGACGGTTCATCCAAATAAGAGGTTGACCGGAACTGTGATCGTCTGCGGGAACAGAATGAACAGCAGCAGTGCGATGAACAGGAGGATCAGCCAGGGCACGAGGCCTTTGGTGATCTTTTCCATGGTCAGTCCGGATACGTTGATCGCGGCATACAGGCACACGCCGACCGGCGGTGTGATCAGGCCGAATGCCAGTGCGATCACCATGAATACGACAAAGAACAGCGGATCCACTCCGACGGAGGTTGCCGTGGGGAGCAGGATCGGCATAAAGATATAGATTGCCGCGGTGGCGTCCATGAACATGCCGATGACACACAGAAGCAGGAAAATCAGCAGCATGACCACAATGGCATTGGAAGAGATCCCCGTAATGCCTTTGGAGACCATGGCCGGAAATCCGTCCAGGGTAAACAGCTGGCCTGCAGGCTTTGCCGTAATCGCGACAAACAGTACGGTGCCGGTATTTTTAGCGACCTGCATGAATACCTCCGGCAAGTCCCGTACCTTCAGTTTCCGGTAAACGAACATGGACACGATCAGGGTGTAGAACACACAGATCGCAGCCGCCTCCGTGGAAGTGAAAAACCCGGTATACATACCGCCAAGGAGGATCACAGGTACCATCAGGGCCGGCAGTGCTCTTTTGAAGCTCTTCCACAGCTTTCCGCCGTTGAAAGGAATCACATGCCCGATCTTATGACGCTTACAATAGAAATAGTTATAAATCAGGAACCACTCATGCCTGCAAAAAGAATACTGGTAAGGATGTTCACATGCCCAAGGCCGCCGGCGATCCATCCTACGACCGCCTCACAGAAATCAAAGATCTGTTCTGCTACGCCGCCGCGCTCCATCAGCACGCCGGCCAGAAAAAACAGGGGTACCGCCACCATGGTGAAGCTGTTCATGGAGGAATACATCAGCTTGACCGCAGATGCGATCGTCGAGGTGTCATACAGAATAATGGCTGCGATACTGGCAGCTCCCAGTGAAACAGCGACCGGAATCCCCAGAAGCATCAGAACCATAAAACAGATCAGGATAAAAATACTCATGACTGACCTCCCCACACCGGTGAACATCCTCCCGTTTCCCGGAGAACGCTTTCCACAGTCCTCTTTTCCCCCCCGGGCAATATGCCCGGTCCCGTATGATGCTTCGATCCTGTATGATCCTTCCCAGTACTGCATTCCGCCCCAGCGTTCTGCAATCTGAAATCTGCATCCTCTGTTTCTCCGGCAGGTCACACCGACACCCATAAAAAAAGTATGAAAACAGTTTTCTGCTTTCATACTTAGTGTATCGGTTTTCATGGAATGGAACTATCGTATTCCCGTAAAAACCATGTAAAACTTAGCTTAATCATGCAACGGAGCGTTCAGTCCGCCGTATCCAGGTCCAGAAACGCCTGTATCGTATAATCCGGCAGTTCCTTCTTTACCTTTGCGATGATTTCTTCAAACACTGCTTTCCGGTCTCCGCCCTCAAAGCCTACGACCAGATCAAAGCGGACGGTTTTCGTCTCTTCGTCGAGGAAAAAGCCGTGCATCTGCAGCACCTGCGGATAATCGTTGAGAATCTTTGCGATCCGGCTGCGTACTGCATAAGACTCGGTATCCTCCCCGCTGGAGGAATAAACGGAGATCCCTGTCAGGATCACGCCGGTGTCCAGCGCCACTTTTTGCGTGATGGCACGCTCAAGGGTGTCGGCTTCCCGGATCGTCATCTCTTTCGGAAGCTCCACATGCAAGGATCCGATGGTCCGGTCCGGGCCATAGCTGTGAAATACCATATCGTATACGCCCTTCACCTCAGGGAAGGAAAGTGCACTCCTGCGCACCGCCTGCGAGAGCTCCGCATCCGCCCGCTCGCCAAGAATATCGCTGATGGTGTCCCGCAGCATCTCCAGGCCGGACTTGATGATCACCAGAGAGATCACCGCACCGAGCCACGCCTCCAGGCTGACACCTGTCCCCAGAAAAATCAGTGCAGCCACCAGTGTGGAGGAGGAAATGATCGCATCAAACAGGGCATCGCTTCCGGAGGCGATCAGGGAACCCGAGTTTACCTGCTCGCCCTTGTGCTTGACATATCTTCCGAGCAGGAGCTTAACAACAACCGCCGCAGCGATGATCACCAGAGAAACTGCGCTGTAATCCGCCGTCTCCGGAGAAATGATCTTTTTGACGGATTCGATAAGGGATGTAATACCGGCATACAGAATAATCACCGCGATGATCAGGGTGCTCAGATATTCGATCCTGCCGTACCCCAGCGGGTGTTTGCGATCCGGCTCCTTTCCGGCCAGGCGGGTGCCGATGATGGTGATCAGGGATGACAGCGCATCACTTAAATTGTTCACGGCATCCAGAACGACTGCGATCGACCCGGAGATCAGGCCGACCACCGCTTTAAACGCTGTCAGAAGAACATTTGCTGCGATCCCGATAATACTTGTACGTATGATCGTTTGGCTGCGATCCATAATCTGCCTCCTTCTACTCCAAAGCCTGTATCCAGGATTTGCGAAACTGCCGGGCTTTTTGCGGCAGCTTCCCGATCCGCAAAGAATGCTCCGGATGTCTTAGACCCTAAAACTTCCGGAGCTTCTTTCATGTTTTGTATGGACCCGGCTATCCATGCAGTTCTATGCCTTCTCCGGATCCAGTATCTTATAGAGCAGTCTGTAAAGGGTCATGCTCTCCTCCACAGTCAGCGGCACACAGCCGCCCACTGCAGGCGGAATGCCCTTTGCGGTTTCCGCAAGACCCTTTCCTTTCTCCGTCAGGGAAATGATGACACTGCGCTCATCTGCCTTCGACCGCTCCCGGGTGAGATAACCGGCGGCCTCAAGCTTTTTCAGCATCGGTGTAAGGGTACCGTTGTCCAGATGCAGCCTCTCCCCGATGGAGCCCACCGGCAGATGATCCTCCTCCCACAGCACCATAAATACGATGTACTGGGTGTAGGTCAGCCCGAGGGGCTTCAGATACGGCGTATAAAGCCCTGTGATCTTCCTGGCCGCCGCGTACAGCGGAAAGCACAGCTGATTCTCCAGTTTTAAAGACGCCTTTTCCTGCTCTGTCAGCATATTTTTCCCAAGCCTCTCCTTCATCACACTCTGCTGCCCTCGCAGCACTGCCGAACATTTACATCTGCTATTGTGCCTGAATGTCCCGAAATATGCAAGCGGATTTATGTCCGAATTTCTTCAGAACTGCTGATATGACTGCTTTATTGCAGGACTTACAGCAGGCTCTCCACGCACTCCGCGACCTTCTTCATGTCTGCGGTCGGCTCAAATCGTGCCACCACGTTTCCGCTGCGGTCCACAACAAACTTGGTGAAGTTCCATTTGATCTCCGGATTGTTCTTGTAATCTTTGTCGATCTTTTTGAGCATGGCGCCCATCATCAGAGCGGTCGGTCCCTTGCCGAAGCCTTCAAAGCCCTTCTGGCTCTTCAGATATTTGAACAGCGGGATCGCATTTTCCCCGTTGACATCCGACTTCTTCATCTGCGGAAACTGGGTGTTGTACTTCAGTGTGCAGAATTCATGAATCTCCTCGTCGGTTCCGGGGGTCTGTCCGGCAAACTGATTGCAGGGTACGTCGACGATCTCGAGTCCTTTCTCATGATATTTCTCATACATATCCTCAAGATCCTTGTAATGCGGAGTAAATCCGCAGCCTGTGGCCGTATTTACCACCAGGACCACCTTGCCCTCGAAGCTGCTCATCGGGATCTCTTCGCCTTTGGTATTCATAACGGAATAATTATAGAATTCGCTCATGGTACTCCTCCATTTCTTCTGCTGATCCTGGATACGGATACAGAATAGCCTGCCCTGCTCATGTCAAAAGTCCCGTTCGGAGACACCTGACAGGCATTTAATATTTTGAACAACTATATTGTATCAAATATTATTGAAAAGTCAACCCGTTTTTGAGCAAATGATTCTTTCCTGTTTTTGCAGAGTCATTCCGTCCTACTGATCGTATTTTCCCGCCAGACACTCCGCTACCATCGTCTTCAGATCCACATCCTCGGTCAGCTTATGTTCCTTGCTGTGCTTCAGATACATCTTAATAATATCCTGCAGCTGCGCCTGCGCCAGCACTCCGTAGTCTCCGGTCAGAACACAGAACAGTTCACGGTTGCTCATTCCTGAAAACTTCATTTTTTCTGCCTCCTTCGGTTTTATTCCGCTATGATGGTAACACTAAATCGTGGGAAGCACAAATGAAAAATCCCGCAGACGGATACTTTAAACAGGGGACGGTTCTGTGTTTGACAGACCCGCCGCAGTCAACGGCTGCACCCCCAGCGTCATCTCCTCCAGGACATCGAGGAGCATTCGAACGGTATCGAGTGAGGTGAGGATCGTGATCCGGTTCTGCGCGGCGCACCAGCGGATGGCCGCGCCGTCGCCGTAGTGCTTTCCGGAGAGGACTGCACGGGTGTTGATCACGTAGCTCACATATCCGGCACGGATCGATTCGAGTACCTCCTCGCTGCCCTCGCTGGGCTTATGGCGGATCCGGGTACGGATCCCGGCCCGGATCAGATACTCGGCGGTCAGAGTGGTCGCCTCGATGTTGAAGCCCATGTCGTAGAAACGCCGAATCAGGGGAATCGTCTCCTCTTTGTCTTCGTCCGCCACGCTCACCAGGACGGTTCCGTAATTGCGCAGCTTCATGCCGGATGCCGTCATGGCCTTGTACATGGCCCGATGCAGCTGTGCGTCGTGTCCGATCGCCTCTCCGGTTGATTTCATCTCCGGAGAAAGATACATATCCATCCCGTGCAGCTTCGCGGAGGAGAACACCGGCACCTTCACATAATACCGCTGCCGCTCCGGAGGGCAGATCCGGCAGATTCCCTGTTCTTTCAGGGAGATTCCGAGACTGACCCGCGCCGCAATGTCCGCGAGGGAATATCCCGTCGCCTTGGACAGAAAGGGTACCGTTCGGGAGGAACGCGGATTGACCTCGATGACATATACATGCTCCTCCCGGTCTACGATGAACTGGATGTTGTACGGGCCGAGGATCCCGATTCCCAGTCCCAGCTTTCTGGTATAGGAAAGGATCGTCTCCTTTACCTCGTTCGAAAGACTGTACGCCGGATACACACTGATGGAATCTCCGGAATGTACGCCTGTGCGCTCCACCAGTTCCATAATGCCCGGAACAAACACATCCTTCCCGTCACACACTGCGTCGACCTCCACCTCCCGTCCGGAGATGTAGTGATCCACCAGCACCGGACGGTCCCGGCTGATGAGAGCGGTCCCTGTCAGATAGGCGCGCAGGTCTTCTTCCTTCGCGATGATCTGCATCGCCCGGCCTCCAAGCACAAAACTGGGCCGCACCAGTACCGGATAACCGATCTCGCGCGCTGCCCGGATTCCTTCCTCCACATCGCACACAGCTCTGCCCTCCGGCTGCGGGATGTGTTCCTGCTCGAGAAGCCTTTCGAAGGCATCCCGGTTTTCCGCTCGTTCGATTGCCTCGCATCCGGTCCCCATGAGCAGAGCGCCGCGCCGGCGCAGCGGCTGGGCCAGGTTGATCGCGGTCTGGCCGCCCAGAGTAACGATCACACCATCGGGCTGTTCCAACTCCAGGATATTCATGACGTCTTCTGTCGTGAGCGGTTCAAAGTACAGCTTGTCGGAGCAGGTATAGTCGGTCGATACCGTCTCCGGATTGTTGTTGATGATGATCGCCTCATATCCGGCACTGCGGATCGTCTGCACCGCATGAACCGTGGAATAGTCGAATTCCACCCCCTGTCCGATGCGGATCGGTCCAGATCCCAGCACGACCACCTTTTTTCGGCTGCCAACATATACCTCATTTTCTCCCTCGTAGGTCGAATAAAAATACGGCACATAGCTTTCAAATTCCGATGCGCAGGTGTCGATCATTTTGTAGACCGGCATGATGCGGTGGGCTTTGCGCATCCGGAATACCTCCTCCTCCGCCATCCCCCACTGTCGTCCGATCTCCGCATCGGAAAAACCCATGCGCTTGGCTGCGAGAAGGAGCTCTACGCTTCCGGGCTGTGCATAAAGCGCCGCTTCCATCTGTGTGATGCGGCGGATCTTCCGGATAAAATAGGGATCGATCCCGGTGGCTGTCGCAATCACCGTTTCCGCGCAGCCTCTGCGCAAAAGCTCGGCGATCTGCAAGAGGCGGTCATCGCTCCCCTTCCGGATTCCCGCAAGCAGCTCCTTCTCTTCCATCCTCTCAAGGCCCGGGTCCCACAGATGC
>CAMOSN010000132.1 GCA_946624935.1 uncultured Lachnospiraceae bacterium
TCTAAAATCACGTCTGCGGATGTGCGCTGCAGAATATCTATAAACAGAAATACAGACTGCAGAACATAAATACGCCTAAATACGGGCCGCTGAACATAAATATGCAGGTATACGGTAACAGGAAAACAGAACATGCAGGAAAACATAAAAAAGCTGCAGGCATATTTCGCAGCTGAAAAAAAGAAAATCGCGAACCTTTCCTTTCAGCAAAAGGTTCGATATATTATAGGGTACTACTGGCTGTGGATTTTAGGGATCGGCGCCGCCTTGTATCTGTCCGGCTATATGGTCTACCGGGGATTCTTTACCCCTAAGGATTACTGGTTCTATGGGATGTTTGCAAATACCATGGTAAACGAGGGGAACGGCTCAGAGCTGTGGCAGGATTTCGTTTCATTTGCCGAATACGACACCCGGCAGAAAAAGGTAGAGATCAACAGTGCCTCCTGGTTTGACCCTTCCGTGAGCGGCGGAACAAACAACAGCTATTATCAGGCATTTGTCGCCATGGTCGAGTCAGGCGATCTGGATGTGCTGGTGATGGGGGAGGAAGGCCTGAAGGGCGTAGGCAGCAGCGGAAGGCTGCTGGACCTGCGGGATGACCGGTGCAGCCATTTGCTGGAGCAGTATTCGGACAGAATCATCTACTGCGATCCCTACGACACAGAATACAGCGGGGAGCCGGTGCCGATCGGCATTGATCTTTCCGACAGCCTGCTGGTTACAAAATACCATCTCTACGAGGAAGAATGCGCGCTGGGCATCGGTGCGTATACAAAGAGGACCGAGAGCGTGGAAACATTTCTGCGGTTTGCATTGCAGTAATCCGCAGAATGTTCCACCCCGGCTATCATAAAGGAGTACGAAAAAAGTGGGAAGACTGATCGGTGGACTGCTGGATAATGACAGTCCCTTTGGACGTATCATGACAAAAATCGGCATCATCATCGGGGCAAACCTGATGTTTGTGCTGTTTTCGCTCCCGGTCGTGACGATCGGTCCGGGAATCGCGGCCCTGCATTACTGCATGCTCAAATGCCTGCGTGAAGGCGGGACGATCAATCCTTTTAAAACGTTCTGGGCCGGGTTCAAAATGAATTTTAAGCAGGCGCTGATCTGCAGTCTCGGCGCCGCAGTCATTGCGGCTGTGCTGGTTTTAGATATCCGGTTCTGCACGTATTACGGCGGTCCGCTGGTTCCGTTTAAGTATGCCTGCTATGCGCTGCTGCTGTTTTTAATCATCGAGATGGTGTACCTGTTTCCTGTGATGGCAGCCTTTGACGACACGATCGGACATCTGCTGCGCAATGCCTTGTTCTTCGCTTCGCGCAGGCCGCTGAAAATGCTGCTGGCCGTGGCGATCCATGTGATCCCGGTGGCGGTGACGATCATCGATACACACATGCGTCCCCTGTACGGATTTCTCTGGGTCGTATGCGCAGCAGGCCTGATCGCAATGATGATGGCGGAACTGCTTCTGAAGGATTTCGAGCAATATCTGCCGTCGGCAGATCCCGATCAGGAAAGTGAACCGGAAGACATCGCCGGAACCTCTGTCCATGACACGGTTTCGAAAAAAACACAGCGGGAAATCCTGAAGGAAATGAAAAAACTCGACAAGTAATGGATGGAGAGAACAAAATGGCAGATTATCTTCAGCAGCCTCCGGAGCGGCAGTTCAATGATCTGAGACTGCTCTTCTGCGGCCGGCAGGATTGTGCGCCGCTATACAGCTTCGGGCCTGTCGTCCGTCCCAATTATATCATTCACTATGTGACAAAGGGGAAGGGGATATACCGCGTCGGACAGGAAACCCGTGAACTGCACGAGAAGGAAGGATTTCTGATCGAACCGGAGGTACAGACCTTTTACCAGGCTGATCAGGAGGATCCCTGGTCCTACCTGTGGGTCGGCTTCGACGGAACGCTGGCGCCTTCTCTGCTGAGAGAACTTGGGCTTGGCGAAAACCGGCTGACCTATTTCTGCGACCGGAAGGAAGAACTGCAGAAGGTGATTTCCGACATGCTCCAGAATCAGATCTATTCCGGAGCCAATGATCTGTACCTGCAAAGTCAGCTGTATCTGTTTTTTTCCATTCTGCTGAAAAGCACAACCATCAGCGCCGGCAGCTCCCTCTCCGGAAAAAACGACTATGTCCAGGGAGCGATCCGGTTCATCCGGAACAACTACACGGACCCGATCAGCGTAGCGGATATCGCGTCCTATACAGGCATCGACAGGACCTACCTGTACACCCTGTTCAAACGTGAAACCGGCATGAGCCCGAGCGAATATCTGCGGAACTTCCGCCTGACCCGGGCCGCCGAGCTGCTGCGCCTGACCCGCTACTCCGTGGAAAGCATCGCACTCTCCTGCGGCTACCAGGACGCCCTGGCCTTTTCAAAGGCATTTAAACAGAACTACGGGATCACACCTGTGCGATACCGCCAGCACAGGGAGTAAAATGGATCTGGCACCCCGGAAAATCGCCGTGCATGGTGTCCAGAACGTAACCGCCGTACATAAGTGCGGCACCGCTGAATACTTCCCCGCTTCTCTCTTCCCGATAGAACCTGTCCGGATCCAGTCCCCTCAGCTTCACGCAGTAAAATGCGGCATTCGCCTCCAGCGCCGTACACACAACGCTCACCAGCACTTCGCTCCGGTCCTGTGAAACGCATTCCCAGCTGCAGTACGGATGCACATCCTGACTCAGCCGGTAATACGTGCCGCCGCGGATCAGCCGCTCCAGCCGGTGGTAGGTATCGATCTGCTCCCGGATCTGCCTTCTCTCCTCCCCGGTCAGCCTGTTCGGGTCCAGCTCATAGCCGAAGGTGCCGGCCATGGCAACGATCCCCCTTGTGGCAAGCGGTGTGGCCCGCCCGGTCTGATGGTTGGGCGAGGCAGATACATGACTGCCCATTGTGCACACCGGATATCCATAGGAGGTTCCCCGCTGAATGGAAAGCCGGGCCACCGGGTCCGTATTGTCCGAGCACCAGATCTGCGGACAGTAGAACAGCATTCCGGCGTCAAACCGTCCGCCGCCACCCGCGCAGCCCTCGATCAGGATCTCCGGAAACGCCTCCCGGATGCGTCCGAGCAGCTCATAAACGCCCAGAACAAACCGATGCGCCACTTCCCCCTGCCGATCGGCCGGAAGATTGCCCGACCACATGTTGGATACGCTCCGGTTAAAATCCCACTTTACATATTCGATCTGCGCATCCTTCAGGATCCTTGAAATACAGTCAAACAGGTATTCCCGCACGTCCCCGCGCGTCATGTCCAGAACCAGCTGACTGCGCGCAATGACCGGCTTCCGGCCCGGATCGCAAAGTGCCCAGTCCGGATGTGCCCGGTAAAGATCGGAGTCTTCATTCACCATTTCCGGCTCGATCCATACGCCGAACTGAAGCCCCTTTTCATGGATCTTTTCCGACAGCACCTTCAGCCCTCCGGGAAGGCGGTCCTCATTGGCAAACCAGTCGCCCAGTCCGCTGTGATCACTGGTCCGGCTGCCGAACCAGCCGTCATCCAGCACAAACATTTCCACACCAAGCGCTACTGCTTCATCTGCCAGCTTCAAAAGCTTATCCGTATCAAAGTCGAAGTAGCAGGCTTCCCAGCTGTTCAGAAGCACGGGAAGGCTTCGGTCCGCAAATCTAGTGTCACACACATTTTCCCGCAGGATACGGTGAAAATTCCCGCTCAGTCCATTCAGGCCATCGGAGGAATAGGACAGAATGACCTCCGGAGTCTGGAATGCTTCTCCCGGAGCAAGCAGCCAGCAAAATCCTTCATCATGGATTCCGCTTACCAGGCGGATGCTTCCGACCTGATCCCTGGATACCTCCTCCTTATGATTTCCCGAATACATCAGCATAAACCCATAGCAGTCCCCGTGATCCTCCGTCGCGGCAGGATCACACAGAATGACGAAGGGATTGGCGTGATGGCTGCTCATGCCGCGCTTCGACTCCACCGTGACCGTACTTCGGGTAAGCTCCCTGCGCTCCGGAATGCGTTCCATACAATGTCTGCCCGAAAAATGGATCAGATCAAAGGACGCATAGGGGAAGTCAATGCACATGGAAGCGGCTTTCTCCAGCCGGATCGTCTTGCCCGACCGGTTACAGATTCTGGCCGTTCTTGTAATGATATCCTTTTCCGCAAACACACCATAGGAAAGAAAAACACTGATCCCGGCGATCTCATCCCGAAGCTCGATCGTAAGCGTCTGGACTGTGTTTGCTGCTGCCTGCTGCGCTCCCCTTACATAGGGCAGCCCCGCCAGCGTATATTTTCCGCTTTCCACCTGATACCCGGCATAGGTAAGCTCCAGACTGCGGCTGCCGTTTTCAAGAACCGCCTCCAGCGCACTCGGCCGGTAATCCCCCGTGCCGAAGGTACTGTACTCCTGCGGCATCGTATCCGCCGAACAGCCCCTGTTATTCTGAAAATCATAGGGATTCCCGGAGAAGCCCCTGTCGCTGCTCTTTTCCCGGTAGCGCATATCGGTGCCCCCGACACCCTTTCCATAATATACGTGTCGAAGCAGCCCGGTTTCATCTACCCGAAGCTGATAACAGCTGTTCCTGGTTTCCAGCACAAACAGCTGGCTTTCTTTGTCAAAACGGATACTCATTCTGTATCACTCCTTGTTTCTGTATGCTTTATTTCTATATGCTTTATTTTTGTATACTGTATTTCTGTATGCTTTGTTTTTGATGTCTGTTTCGAATGGTTCTTCCGGGGGCCAGCCCGATTGGATGCCTGTTCGCCGTAAGCGAGCAGTACTGGCCGGCTGATCCGGCAGCTGCTGGCTGTACTGGCCGGCTAATCCCGCAGCTGCTCTGCCAGCAGCCGCCGGTTCACAGCCTGCATCCGCGCCGCGTCCACCTTACATACCTCCCGGTCATAGGTAAGCAGCCCGTTCACCTCATCCTCCACATCAGATACCTGCGTGTACACCGTGCCGCCAAGCCCCCGGGAAACATTGGGGATCAACTCCTTTTCCCACAGCATCGCGATCCCGTCGGTCAGCTCCTCCCGGGAAGAATATTTCCGGTAACCGTACACCTCCTCGCAGAGACTGTGCTCCGGCTCCCGGTACGAATAACCACCGCACTCGGTCAGTGCGACAACGCGGCTCCGGGGAAACGCTTCTGTGTCCCCTTTCCCGGACGGGCGGCAAAACAGCCTGCTTAACAGGCCCGGAAACCGTTCCTGCAGCTTCCCAACACGGGGCTTCGAAACGCGCAGCTTTCGCCAGTAGTTATGAATACTGTACACATCTCCGCCGCCCTGGTCGAACCAGCCGCTGGCCTCGTCGATCAGACGGGAGGGATCCAGGCGCCGCACATCCTTCGTCACCCCGGATGCGTTGAACTGCCCCCACCCCTCATTGAACGGCACCCATACAGAAATACATGGGTAATTGTACAAATGCCGTATCGTTTCCTTCAGCTCCCTTCGGAATTCTCTGCGTCCCTGCGCATTCCTGCGGGCAAACAGTCCATAATGGTGATCGGATATTACGCGCCCCGTCCAGGGCAAAAGGTTGGGCATATACGTCACAAACCAGGACCGGTACCGGTCCCCGCCGCACACCATATCCTGCCACACCAGCATGCCGATGCGGTCGCAGTGGTAGTACCACCGGGCCGGCTCGATCTTGATATGCTTGCGCAGCATGTTAAAACCCAGGTCCTTCATCGCCTGAATATCATAGCACAGCGCCTCGTCGGACGGCGCCGTGTACAGGCCGTCCGGCCAGTAGCCCTGGTCCAGCAGCCCATTGTGGAAATACGGTTCATTGTTCAGGAAGAAGCGCGGGACGCCCTGCGCGTCGCGACCAACACTGTACTTGCGCATGCCAAAATAGCTGGTGACCGTATCGTCCCCCATTTCGATCTTCAGGTCATACAGATTCGGATGCTCCGGCGTCCAGCTTTCGAAACTGCCGGGTCCTCCCAGCTGCAGCATCGCCGTGCGGTCACTCTGAAAATTCCACTCCCCGACAACTTCTCCCTTGAAAAGCACCGTGGCATGCACCGCCGCCCTTCTCTCCGGGTGGTTCGTGAAAACCTTCAGCGCCACGCTTCCCTGGTCGTAATCCGGCGTGATCTTCAGATCGCTGATGTAATGCTCCGGCACCTCCTCCATCCACACCGTCTGCCAGATCCCGCTCTGCGCCGTGTACCACATCCCGCCGCGCACCAGAGACTGCTTGCCCTTTGCATGGTAAGAGGTATCCGAGAGGTCCTTCACGACGACCTGCAGCAGATGATCGACCTGCGCACAGGATTCTCCGCCTGGCAGCGACCCGTCTGTCCCGGAAGCATCTCCGTTATGCAGCAGCCCCTCTGTCCCGGAAGCATCTTCGTTATGCAGCAGCCCCTCTGTCCCGGAAGCATCTCCGTCCATCACAGCATTCTGCCCCGGTGCCTTCACCGCATCCGTCACGTCAAACGTAAACGGCAAATACCCGCCCGTGTGGCTCCCGACC
>CAMOSN010000133.1 GCA_946624935.1 uncultured Lachnospiraceae bacterium
GCAGGAGATCCGCTTCTCCGGACGACTGATCGGCGGCTGCCTGGACATTCTGGCGAACCTGTGCGGAACCGGTTACGATCAGGTGAAGGCATTCAATGAACGGTATAAAGAGGACGGCTTCATCTGGTTCCTTGAGGCATGCGACCTGACGGTCTACGGGATCCGCAGAGCCATCTGGGAGCTACAGCACGCAGGCTGGTTCTCCCATGTGAAGGGCTTCCTGATCGGGCGTCCGCTGGCCGGCGCGCAGGAGCTGTTCGGCCTGGACCACATTCACGCCGTTACCGATCTGCTGGCAGAGTATCAGGTACCCGTGCTGCTGGATGTGGACCTGGGGCATGTACCGCCGATGATGCCGGTGATCGTGGGCAGCATGGCGCAGGTAACGTACCGGCCGGCGGAGGATGACTTCCGCCTGGAGATGAAGCTGCAGTGAGTCAGTGCTGAGTGCAGGGCTGACCCGCGCGAGGCAAGGCTCTCGCGGGACAAAGTCCTTCGCGCCGCAAGGTCCTCCGCGGGGCAAAGTCCTCCGCGCCGCAAGGTCCTCGCCGTGCCCGGCGCGCAAGCCTTAAGAAAGAATTTGGTTGAAATACCCCCTTTGCCCTACTATAATGTTGGGAAAAGGGGGTTTCGTATGAGAAAATTAGGGAATTTGCTCGTATGGCTGGCGGCAGCCGGTGTGTGCGGCCTCATGACCTGGATCACGCTGGGATCGGGTCTGTCGACGATCATTTACAATCTTACCGTGCTGGCGGTGATGCTGCTGATCATCCTGATTTCGGTGATCATCGGCTTCCACAGGATCGGGAAAACGGTCCGCGGGCTTGACCGGGCTTCCGAGAAGCTGATGGGTGCTTACCGCGACCGCTCGGAACTGGCGAATATTACCCGTTCGGATGCCGAGATTTTTGGCGTGGTTTATCTAGACCGGAAATATCAGGAGTATCTGGGCTTTCTGCGCAAGACGAACAGCCCGTGCGATATCAGCGATTACATCGGCGAGTATGAGATCAATAATTACATCCATCGCCGTATGATCGAGATGGTTCCGGACATTCTGACAAGCCTTGGTATCCTGGGCACCTTCATCGGCCTGGTGCTGGGCCTGCGCGGGTTCAATCCGGTATCGTATGAGGCAATGGCCTCCTCCATCACGTCGCTGGTGGAGGGTATTAAGGTAGCGTTCGTGACGTCGATCTACGGTATTGCGCTGTCGGTGGCGTACTCCTATTCGCTGAGGGGAGCAATCAGCGGCGTCTCGGAGAGCCTGGACAACTTTACCGATAAGTATTATGTGTGCGCGGTTCCGCCGACGGATTCGACGGCGATGAACCATGTGCTGGCCAATCAGAAGGAGAACACCCGTGCCATCCAGGGCATGGGCGATCAGATCGCCGGGCAGATCGGGCAGACGATCAGCGAACAGCTTTCACCTACCCTTGAGGAGATGGAACGTACGCTCGACCACTTCACCCAGGTGGTGACCATGAACCAGCAGGAGATGCTGGAGAAGGTGGCTTCCTCCGTGATGGCGGCGATGAAGAAGGAATTCATCGCGGAGTTCCTGGAGATGCGCGCGCTTTTGAAGGAAACGAACAAGGCGCAGGAGCAGTTCCTTGAATACACGCAGAAGGCCCAGGGCCAGCTGGAGGAGAATCTGCGTCTGACCACGCGGGAGATCGGCCGGGCGACCTCCGATGCCGCTTCTTCCCAGAAGGAAGCGATGAACCAGATCCGCGTGCAGCAGCAGCATCTGACGGAATTCGTGGAATATATGCAGCAGGTCATGCAGTCTATGGCGCGTATGAATGAGACCCATGAGCGTGCGCTGAAGGCGATGGCCGGACAGGTTGAGGCGATGGAGGAGACGGCAAATGCCGCTCAGGCCTCCGCACTGGCGGCGAACCGGTCCGTGGCGGAAGCTGCAAAGGCCGCCCGCGAGGCAGCTGTGCCCACGGTGAACAACCGCATTGAGGATATCGACGAGCTGACCGAGCGTCTCGACCGTGTGATCCTTCTGCTCGAAAAGCAGCAGAAGACGTCGAAGAAGAGGTCGCTGTTCGGCGGCTGATGCCAGGCACGGGGAAAAGCCTTCTCTCTGGCGGTATAACCTTTCTTCGCAGCATGGAGTCTGGCCAGGATGTTCTTGTCTGGGATGCTTCTGCGTGGGAATGTCCATGAAAGGGAATGTCCATGTAACGGAATGTCCTTGCATGGGAATGTTTCTCCAGGGGAAGCTGCGAAAACCGGAAAGGAGATTTAAGGGTGAAAATATCAAACCGAAGACGAATGGACGACAGCTCCACCCATAATATCTGGCGCTCCTATTCGGACATGATGTCCGGACTGCTGCTTCTGTTTGTGCTGATCATGGCGGTATGTCTGATGCAGGCGCAGAAAAACTATGCGGAAAAGCTGGCGGAGCAGGCCAAGCAGCTGCAGACGCAGAATGCGCTGGAGGCAAGCCAGACGCAGGTGGATCAGCAGCAGGAGCAGCTGAATGAGCAGCAGGGGCAGCTGGATGAGCAGGCGGCGAAGCTTTCCACACAGGAAAAGACGCTGGCGGAGCAGGCCTCTGCGCTGCAGGAGCTGCAGGAGGCTCTGGAGGATCAGCGAATCATCCTCGTGGAAAAGGAATCGGAGCTGGATAAGCAGAATGCCCTTCTGAAAACCAAGGAGGAGGAGCTGGAGGCCAGCCAGATCGCGCTGGATGATGCGAATGAGCTGATGCATGAGCAGCAGGTGAAGATCGATCAGATCATCGGCGTCAAGGCCGAGCTGATCGAGGCACTGGACGAGGAGTTCCGCAAGAATCAGATCAATGTGCAGATCGACACGCAGACCGGTGCGATTCTGCTCGATTCGAGTGTGCTGTTCGAGTTTAACGAGAGTGAGCTCACCGAGGCCGGCAGTCAGATTCTGGACACGGTGCTGCCGGTGTACTGTCATGTGCTGCTGAACAGCGAGTACGCGGACTATGTGGCCGAGATCATCATCGACGGATACACCGATACCACCGGTGATTATGTGACGAACCTGAGCCTGTCGCAGCAGAGGGCCTATGCAGTGGCCGAGTATCTGCTGTATTCCATGGACCGGTTCCTGACCGCTGAGGAGAGTGCCCAGCTGATGGGCAAGCTCAGCGCCAACGGGAAGTCCATGAGCAATCCGATCCTCGACGGGGCCGGCAATGTGGACAACGATGCATCCAGACGTGTGGAGATCAAGTTCCGGCTTACGGATGAAGAAATGCTTTCGGAGCTGCAGAAGCTTGTCTCCGACGGTCAGGAGATCTCTGCCGCAGCCGCGGCCGGGCAGGCGCAGGCAGCAGCAGGCGAAGCGCAGACGGTGGTGGCAGATGAGCAGCAGGCCGGACAGGCAGCGGAGCCGGCTCCGGCGGGCGGAGGAGAACAGGCCGTCGGCTGAGGAGAGACTGCCGCAGAGACGAAAGCCGGCCTGGGCAAATGCTGCCGCAGAGACGAAAGCCGGCCGGGCAAACGCAGTCACAAAGATGAAAGCAGGCCTGGGCAAATGCAGTCACAGAGATGAAAGCCGGCCTGACAAACGCAGTCACAGAGACGAAAGCCGGCCGGGCAGGGACACAGGACCGGAAAAACAGCGGGACGCTACGAAGGAGCGGAATATGAGGAAGCGTAAAGCAGTGAAAGCGGAACAGCAGCGGGCAGAGTGGATCTGCGGAAAGCCGGAGGGAAGACGTTCCGTGCGCGCCGCCGCTGCCGGAGCAGTGGCCGGCATGCAGCAGACCGGAGTAAAAGTGAAAAAGCTTCGCAGAAGAATGCATCATATGAAGAAAGTGATCGATCTGATCGGAAGGCTGCTGTGAAAACAGCAGCCTTTTCAAATGCATCATATCATGCTGCAGGCAGGGTGTGATATGCAGCGCGAATGAACAGCAAACGCAAAAGCAATCGTGTGTTTCTTGAATGCGCGGTGGTTTTATGATATGCTGTATCTGAGATATTATGCGTTTTCGCCGACTGCCTGGAAGGCAGCAGCATACGGGAGGAGGTTTTTATGCCAGGATTTTCGCAGATCGTCGGACATGAGGATACAATCCGGCATCTTCAGACCGCCATTTTGCAGGAAAAAGTAAATCATGCCTATATTTTTCAGGGAGCGCCCGGCACCGGGAAGCGTACGCTTGCGGACGCCTTCGCGGCTGCGCTTGAGTGTGACTCTCTTTTTGATACCCTTACATTGAAGGATGCTGCGGACCGTGTGCTGTTAAAGCCGGAAGAGGTGGATGCATGCGGAGTGTGCCGTTCCTGCCATCAGGCACAGCGCCACAACAATCCGGATATTGTGTACGTCGTTCATGAAAAGGAAAAGCTCATTTCCGTGGACGAGATCCGGGAACAGGTAGTTGGTGACGTTGCGATCCGCCCCTACAATGGCCGGCGGAAGGTCTACATTATCACGGACGCACAGCTGATGAATGCGCAGGCCCAGAATGCACTGCTGAAAACGCTGGAGGAGCCGCCTGAGTATGCGGTGATTCTGCTTCTGACTACCAATGCCTATACATTACTGGATACGATTCGCTCCCGGTGCGTGCTGCTGGATCTGAAACCGGTGCGCGACGATCAGGTGATGCATTATCTGATGGAGCATGTGCAGATTCCGGACTATCAGGCGAAGCTGTGTGCGGCTTTTGCACAGGGAAGCATCGGAAGAGCCATGGCGCTTGCCACCTCCGAGGATTTCCAGGATCTGCGGGAGATGGCGCTCCGGGCTGTGAAGACCGCGGGGGCGATGGATGTGGCCGCGATCCGGGAACAGGTCGAAACGATGACCGGGCAGAAGGAACATATCCAGGATCTGCTGGATGTGCTGGCTGTGTGGTACCGCGATGTGCTCTACTTCAAGGCGACCAGAAGCGCGGACAGTCTGGTGTTCCGGGATCAGCTGCAGGCGATTCGCCAGGCGGCCAATGTGTGTTCCTACGAGGGTATCGAAAATGTGCTGCGTGCGCTGGACACCGCGAAGGCGCGGCTGAACGCAAATGCGGGCTTTGAGCTGACCATGGAGCTTCTGCTGCTGACGATGCATGACTGCACGCGGTGACTGCAGACAGCAGCGTCATGCGTTGACATAATGCAGCTACGTCATGCGTGACAGTATGTGGTAACTGCATGTGGTAATGTTATGCGTTGGCAGTATGCAGTAACGTTATGCGTTGACAGTATGCGGCGACTGTATGTGGTAAGCAAGCCGGATGAATTAGGAAGACAAGAATAGACAGGAGTGTATTTTTCATATGACAACAATTGTAGGAGTCCGCTTTCGGGGCTCCGGGAAGATCTATTATTTTAATCCGAACGGGCTGGACATCCGGCCCGGCGCCAATGTGATCGTAGAGACGGCCCGCGGGATCGAGTACGGGACCGTGGCAGGGGGTGTGCGTGAGGTTCATGATGAATCGATCCCGCAGCCGCTGAAGAATGTTGTGCGTATCGCAACGGAGGAGGATGTGGCGCATGCCGCGGCTAACCGCGCGAAGGAGCGGGAGGCGGTTGCGGTGTGCAAGGAAAAGATCCGCAAGCATGAGCTGGAGATGAAGCTGATCGATGCGGAATGTGCATTTGATAACAGCAAGATTCTGTTCTACTTTACTGCGGACGGGCGGATCGACTTCCGGGAGCTGGTGAAGGATCTGGCTTCGGTATTCCGCACAAGGATCGAGCTGCGTCAGATCGGTGTGCGCGATGAGACAAAGCTGCTGGGCGGCATCGGGATCTGCGGACGGCCGCTGTGCTGCAGCACCTGGCTGACGGATTTTGTGCCGGTGTCCATCCGCATGGCAAAGGAGCAGAATCTGTCTTTAAATCCCACAAAGATCTCGGGCACCTGCGGGCGTCTGATGTGCTGCCTGAAAAACGAACAGGCAACCTATGAGTATCTGAACAGCCAGCTTCCTGCGATCGGCGAACGGGTAACAACGATTACCGGCCTCGAGGGTGAGGTGGCCAGTGTCAGCGTATTGCGGCAGAAGGTACGTGTGGTGGTAAACGAGGGCGACGAAAAGGAGATCCAGGAATATGATGTTGCGGACCTGCAGTTTACACCGCGGCAGAAGAAGGAGAAGCGCGGCGAGAAGCGGGATCGCGGCGGGGAGAAACGGGATCGCGGCGAGAAACGCGAAGCCGGTGAGAAGCGCGGAGGAAACGAACGGCGCGAGGGAAGCGAGAAGCGCGAGGGAAATGAGCGGCGCGAGGGCGGCGAGAAGCGCGAAGGAAGCGAACAGCGCGAGGGCGGCGAGAAGCGTGAAGGAACCGAGCGGCCAGGCGGAAGCGATCGAAGCGAGCGGCGCGAGAATAGTGAAAAGCGTGAGGGCGGGCCAAAACGCGAGGGAAGAGAACGGCGTGAAGGCCGGGACAGGCGTGAAGGCGGCGAGAAGCGCGAAGGAAACGAACGGCGTGAGGGCGGCGAGAAGCGCGAAGG
>CAMOSN010000134.1 GCA_946624935.1 uncultured Lachnospiraceae bacterium
TATCGCCTTGCCAAGGCGAGGGTCGCGGGTTCGAATCCCGTCTCGCGCTTTTTTTGTGTCTGAATTTCTTTTTTGCAGCTTCGAGGTTCTGATATGAAGAACGGTGAACAGTATTATCTGACAGAGAGCCCCATTCGTTCGGCACTGATTCGTCTGGCCCTGCCCATCATGGCGTCATCCTTTTTTTCAACTGCGTACAATCTTACGGATATGATCTGGATCGGAAAGCTTGGTTCAACAGCACTTGCGGGTGTTGGTGCCGGCGGAATGTTCCTTTGGTTCTCCAGCGGTTTTTCCAACCTGGCGAGAATGGGCGGACAGGTGCATACTGCCCAGAGCATCGGCAGAAAGCAGATGCGCAGAGCCCGGGAATATTCCTGGGGAGCCGTGCTCCTTGCCGCCTTGCTCGGACTTTTGCTCGGATCGATATGTATTCTGTTTCCGGGAGGATTGATCCGCCTTCTGCGGATCCGGGAGGAGGAGACGATCAGACTGGGCATGCGATACCTGCGCATCACAGGTGGAATGGTCATGATACCGTTTCTCAACAATACCCTGACCGGACTGTATACGGCAAGAGGAAACTCACGCCTTCCTCTGATCGCCAATACCGCCGGCCTCGCCTGCAATATGCTCCTCGATCCTCTGCTTGTGCTCGGACCCGGGATCATACCGCGTATGGAGGTCACCGGCGCAGCGCTGGCAACGGTAATCGCACAGTGTATCAGCCTGAGTGTGTTTGTGATCCATATGATCTGGCTGGAAGGCCGCGGGAGTGAGAAAATAGAAGAAAATCAGAGAAAATCGGAAACCGATGCTGAGGTAGATGCTGCTCTTTTATGGCCGCCCATGAGACCGGACAGGGAAGCGCTTGACGGGATCCTTCGGATCGGCTTCCCGGCGGGAATGCAGACCTGTGCTTACTGTTTCTTTTCCATGATCCTGACAACCCTGTGTGCGGGATATGGGTCCGGTGCGGTGGCGGTGCAGCGGCTCGGTGGGCAGATCGAATCGATCACCTGGAATGCTGCAGACGGATTCGGGACTGCGCTCAATGCCTTTACGGGACAGAATTACGGTGCAGGAAAGCATGACAGAATCCGAAAGGGCTTCTGGTTTGCAACGGCGGTGTGCGCTGCCTGGGGCGGCCTGTTCACTCTGATCTTTCTGCTGCTGCCGGAACAGATCTCGAGACTGTTCTTTTATGAGCCGGAGGTAATCGCCATCTGTGTCTCCTATCTGGTCATCGTGGGACTGAGCGAGCCGTTCATGTCAGCGGAGATCACCGCCGGGGCAGCCCTGTGCGGCCTGGGAAAGACAGCGATTTTTTCCGCGGCGAGCATTGTACTCACCGGGTGCCGTATCCCCCTCGCGTTTTATCTGACCAGGAGGGGGTACGGCCTGGAAGGCGTGTGGTGGGCACTGACCCTCACCAGTATGGCAAAGGGCTTTTTCATGACCACCGTTTTCCTGCTCGTGTGCAGGAAAAACCGCATTCATTCATCCCAGCCATCCGTGAGGCGGTAAGTCAGGCTCATCAGCCGGACAAATTCCCCCTCGCCAAGCGGGATATCCTGCGGATCCGACACCGGCGGAAGCTCTCCGCCGAATTCGTTGAGCTCCGTGTCGATCCAGTCAAGCGCAGCCGCATTGGCTTCTTCAAGACAGTCGTTTTCCGAAAAGCCGCTGGCGCTGCATCCCTCAAGATCGGGATACCAGGCACTGTATGTGCCGTCCTCGTGCTTTTTCAGGACAGCCGGATAAATCAGTTTCATGGCAGGCTCCTTTCCAAACTGGCACAACCCGTACGATTCATGAATCGCTTCAAAGATGAACGGAATCGTAGATGTGATAAATGAGCTTTTCCGTATCCTCCCAGCCGAGGCACGGATCCGTGATGGACTGGCCGTAAACATGCTCACCCTCACCGATCTTCTGAGCACCGCCCACCAGATAGCTCTCGATCATGAGCCCCTTTACCATCTCGCGGATATCGCTGTTGCAGCGGCGGCTGTGCATGACCTCCTGGCTGATGCGGATCTGCTCCATGTACTGCTTGTTGGAATTGGAATGGTTGGTGTCGATAATGGCAGCGGGATTTTTCAGCCCGCGTTTTCCATACATCTCCAGCAGTAGCATCAGGTCCTCATAATGGTAATTGGGAATACTCTGCCCGTGCTTGTTGACTGCACCGCGCAGAATCACATGTGCAAGATCATTGCCGTCGGTGTTGACATCCCATCCACGGTACAGGAAATTGTGTCTGCTCTGAGCAGCCTGCACGGAATTGAACATTACGGACAGATCGCCGCTGGTCGGGTTCTTCATACCGGCCGGAACGTCCATTCCGCTGACCGTCATACGGTGCTGCTGGTCCTCCACCGATCTGGCCCCGATCGCCACATAGGAGAGCAGATCATCCAGGTAGCGGTAGTTTTCCGGATAGAGCATCTCGTCGGCGGAGGTAAGGCCGGTCTCTTCAATCACCCGGATGTGCAGCTGGCGGATCGCGATGATCCCGGCCAGCAGGTCGGGCCGTTTTTCCGGATCCGGCTGATGGAGCATCCCCTTATAGCCCTGTCCGGTCGTACGAGGCTTATTTGTATAGATTCTGGGAATCAGAAGAATCCGGTCACCGACCTTCTCCTGAACCTCGGCCAGGCGGCCTGTGTACTCCAATACGGATTCCTGAATATCTGCCGAGCACGGACCGATGATCAGAACGAAACGATCATCCTCCCCGGTAAAAACTTTGCGGATCTGCGCATCGCGGTCCTGCTTAATGGCACGGACCTTCTCGGAGAGCGGATACTGTTTTTTGATCTCTGCCGGGATCGGGAGCTTTTTTTCAAAATGCATTGACATATTTTGGTACCCCTTTTTAGAACTTCCTGGGTTGTTTGCATACTGCGCTATTATAATACAGGAGGGAGGGAAAGTCGAATCTTTCCGGCAAAGTGGGACAGGGGACGGTTCTGTGTCCCATTTTCAAACAGTAGGGGACGGTTCTGCGTTTGGAGTTTTCTTATCGCTTAAGCGGACGAAATGCCAGTGGGGCAGGAACGTAGCTGAGTGGGGCGTCTTCCGTAGACTTAAGGTCCGAGGTAAGAGCGCTGCATGCGATGCGCGAATGCCTCGGACCCTTGGCACCGTGTGCTGTCCACCTAAGTGTCAAAGAAACGCCCGAGAAAAAACATATACGAAAAAGGAGAAGAGAGATATGCTGGTTAAAATATATACAGACGGCGCCGCCCGCGGCAATCCCGAGGGCCCCGGCGGTTATGCGGCGGTCCTGGAGGTGCGCGATTCCTGTGGTCAGCTGCATCGGAAGGAGATCAGCGGGGCCTATGAAAAGACAACAAACAACCGGATGGAGCTGCTGGCTGCGATTGTCGGTCTTGAGGCACTGAACCGGCCCTGCGAGGTGGAGCTGTATTCCGATTCCAAATATCTGGTGGATGCCTTCAATGCGCACTGGGTGGACAACTGGGTGAAAAGGGGATGGAAAAAAGCGGACGGGCAGCGCGTCAAAAATATTACGCTCTGGAAGCGGCTTCTTCAGGCGAAGCAGCCGCATCAGGTCACCTTTATCTGGGTGAAGGGGCATGCAGGGCATCCGCAGAACGAGCGCTGTGACGAGCTTGCAACGCACTCTGCGGACAACGGCCCGTGGCTGCGTGATGATCTTGGTGAATGAAGGATCGTTTCCCTGATGAATAAAGGTTTGCTTTCCAATCTTGACAGAACAATGGAAACTTGTTAAAGTACAGTTTACAGGCAAAGATGGGAACAAGTATGCTGTTTTCGGAGCGGACAGAGAGCTGCCGGCCGGTGAGAGGCGCACGTGAATGAGCAGCAGAATACATCCCGGAGCCCTGCACCGAAGGGACAGTAGGCTGCAGCGGGGTGACGTCCGTTATCACGGTCAGAGTATCATTCCTTCCCGATGGGGATGACTGTGTACTCGCTGAGGCAGCAGATGTGAGTCTGCTGTAAAAAAAGGTGGTAACACGTGATCAATGATCCCGTCCTTTTGTAGTAAAGGGGCGGTTTTCTTTTATTGTACAGGAAAGCGCCCAAACGGTATATCGTCGCTCGGATATAGCATTGCAGGGCGGCGGGTAATCATATTCAAAAGCTGAATGGCGGCGTGGAGCAGGTGCGCAGGCCGCCGGGCGGCCAGGCAGTGGAGGTACAGGAAAATGAAATGCTATGAAGAACTGCAGGCGAGAGGTCTGATTGCGCAGGTGACGGATGAAAAGGAAATCCGTGAGCTTGTGAACAACGGAAAGGCAACATTTTACATCGGCTTTGATCCGACGGCGGACAGCCTGCATGTCGGCCATTTTATGGCGCTGTGTCTGATGAAGCGTCTTCAGATGGCGGGCAATAAGCCGATCGCGCTTCTGGGCGGCGGTACCGGTATGATCGGGGATCCCTCCGGCAAGACGGATATGCGTCCGATGATGACCCCGGAGATCATCAACCATAATATCGAATGCTTCAAAAAGCAGATGAGCCGCTTTATTGATTTTTCGGATGGGAAGGCCATTATGGTCAACAATGCGGACTGGCTGCTGAACCTGAATTATATCGATATGCTGCGTGAGGTCGGTCCGCATTTTTCTGTGAACAACATGCTGCGCGCCAGATGCTATGAGCAGAGGATGGAGCGTGGTCTGAGCTTTTTCGAGTTCAACTACATGATCATGCAGAGCTATGATTTCTATATGCTGTATCAGAAATATGGCTGCAATATGCAGTTCGGCGGTGACGATCAGTGGAGCAACATGCTCGGCGGAACCGAGCTGATCCGCAAAAAGCTCGACAAGGATGCCTATGCGATGACCATTACGCTTCTGCTCAATTCGGAAGGAAAGAAGATGGGCAAGACCGAATCCGGTGCAGTGTGGCTGGATCCGAACAAGACCTCTCCTTTCGATTTCTATCAGTACTGGCGCAATGTTGCCGATGCGGACGTGCTCAAATGCATCCGTCTGCTCACCTTCCTGCCGCTGGAACAGATCGACGAGATGGCAGCCTGGGAGGGAAGCCAGCTTAACAAAGCAAAGGAGATCCTTGCCTATGAGCTGACCAGTCTTGTACACGGGGAGGAAGAGGCAAAGAAGGCCCAGGAGAGTGCAAAAGCACTGTTTGGCGGCGGAGCTTCGGGAGAGATTCCCACTGCAAAGATTTCCGAGGAGGATCTGCGGGACGGAAATATTGATCTGATCTCTCTGCTGGTGAAGGGCGGTCTGGTTGCAACGCGAAATGAAGGACGTCGTTCCATTGAGCAGGGCGGTGTGACGGTAAATGACGAAGTGGTGCGCGATGTGAAGGCACTTTACGCCGGTGAGATGCTCCGCAGTGAGGGCATTCTGATCCGCAAGGGAAAGAAGAATTTCAAGAAGATCGTCCTTGAATAAACCGGAAACGGTTTACTTGGAGAGAATTCAGTAAGCATGAAAAAAGCGAAATCAACAGAGCACGTCATCCAGAGGGTTCTTCCCGGGAGTATCGCCCGGGAGCTCGAAATCGAGCCGGGTGATGTGCTGGTTTCCGTCGGCGGAGAGCCGGTGGAGGATATCTTTGATTACCGGTATCTGACCAATGAGGAATACCTGGAGGTCGTGATCCGCAAGCCCTCCGGTGAGGAATGGGAGCTGGAGATCGAGAAGGAATTCGAGGAGGATCTCGGAATTGAATTCGAGAATCCGCTCCTGGATGAATACCGGTCCTGCCGCAATGCCTGTATCTTCTGTTTTATTGATCAGATGCCGAAGGGAATGCGCGATACCCTGTATTTTAAGGACGACGATTCGCGTCTTTCCTTTTTGCAGGGCAATTATGTGACACTTACCAATATGAGTGATCACGATATCGACCGGATCATTCGTTACCGGATGGAGCCGATCAACATATCCTTCCAGACAATGAATCCGCAGCTGCGCTGCAAGATGCTGCGCAACCGTTTTGCCGGCGATGTTTTTCCGAAGATTCAAAGGCTCTGTGAAGCCGGAATCGAAATGAACGGACAGATCGTTCTGTGCAAAGGGGTCAATGACGGGGAGGAACTGGAATATTCGCTGCAGCAGATGGAGCAGTATGTCCCGCATCTGCGCAGTGTGTCGGTGGTTCCGGTAGGGCTGACCAGGTTCCGGGAGGGGCTTTTTCCGCTGGAACCATTCACCCGGGAGGATGCACAGCGCGTTCTGGAGCAGATCGAGCGGTGGCAGGCACATTATATGCAGCGTTACGGGACTCATCTTGTCCATGCATCGGACGAATGGTATTTCCTTGCGGGAAGGCCAATGCCTTCCGCGGACAGTTATGACGGATATGTACAGCTGGAAAACGGGGTCGGCATGATCCGATTGTTGATCGATGAGGTCACAGAGTGCCTGGAGAGAGCGAAAGCGGAAGCATCCTCTGA
>CAMOSN010000135.1 GCA_946624935.1 uncultured Lachnospiraceae bacterium
ATGATGATCCAGGTGCCGATGTTCCACTGCTTCGGCATGGTGCTGGCGATGACGGCCACCATGACCCACGGCGGAACCATCCTGCCGATCCCGTATTTCTCGCCGAAATCGTCGCTGGCCTGTATTCATAACGAGCACATTACAGCCTTCCACGGCGTTCCGACCATGTTTATCGCCATGCTCTCACATCCGGATTTCCCGAAGACGGATTTCAGCCATATGCGCACGGGCATCATGGCAGGAAGCCCCTGCCCGATCGCAGTCATGCGCGATGTGGTCGAAAAGATGCACATGCCCGAGATCGTCATCGTGTACGGTCAGACCGAGGCGGCACCGGGCTGCACCATGAGCCGGACAACGGATTCGCTGGAGGTGCGTGTGACGACGGTCGGCAGTGCATTCCCGGAGGTGGAGTGCAAGATCGTGGATCCGGAGACCGGTGAGGACTGCCCGGATGAGGTGATCGGCGAATTTGTGGCCCGCGGCTACAACATCATGAAGGGCTATTATAAGATGCCGAAGGCAACCGCTGCCGCCATCGACAAGGATGGCTGGCTGCACACCGGCGATCTGGCCTGCCGTACGCCGGAGGGCAATTACCGCATCACCGGACGGTTGAAGGACATGATCATCCGCGGCGGTGAAAACATCTACCCGAAGGAGATCGAGGAATTCATCTACACACATCCGAAGGTGAGTGATGTACAGGTGATCGGTGTTCCCGACCAGGCAATGGGCGAGGAGATCATGGCCTGCATCATCCTGAAGGAAGGCGAGACGATGACCGTCGAGGAAATGAAGCAGTTCGTGCTGGATCACATGGCGAAGCATAAAGTGCCCAAGTACATCGACTTTGTGGACCACTTCCCCATGAACGACGCCGGCAAGATTCAGAAGTACAAGATGCGGGAGGAAGCGGTCGAGAAGCTTGGTCTTCAGAAGGCGGCAAGCATTGAGACAGCATAAGCATGCATTGAGAAGTGATAAGTATGGAAATGTCTTTTAAACCCATAGATCTCAGAAAACCCGGGAAGGACGCAGCGCCCGCGGAATGTGCGAAGCATCGGGAGGAAGGGAAACGTCCGGATGAACGAAAAAGCCGGAAAAGACGGATCATCGACAGTCACTGCCACATCTATCCGAAGCAGATTGCCCTGAAGGCTGTGGAGAATGTGGACCGGTTTTATGACGGACTTCCCGGAGCACATCTCGACGGGACGCCCGAAACGCTGCTGTTCACGGGAAAGGGACAGGGAATCTCGAAATTCATTGTCCATTCGGTTGCAACGAAGAGCGCGCAGACGGACCACATAAACCGGTTTATTGCCTCCGCTGTGAAAATGGCGGGCGGGGCGTTTACCGGCCTGGGCACGCTGCATCCCGATACGGATGACCTGATCGGTGATCTGGACCGTCTTCAGGATCTTGGCCTGAAGGGAGTCAAGCTGCATCCGGACATCCAGCAGTTTCAGGCGGACGAGGCGAAGGCCTGCTGTATCTATGAGCTGTGCCAGGAGCGGGGGCTGCCGGTGCTCATCCATGCAGGGGACCATCGGTACGACTTTTCCGGGCCGAAGCGGATCGCGCAGGTGCTGCGCATGTTTCCGGAGCTGAAGCTGGTGGCGGCGCATCTGGGCGGCTGGAGCGAGTGGGACGAGGCGGCATCTTTGCTGCCGCAGTACCCCAACGTGATCGTAGATACCTCTTCTTCTTTTCAATTTCTTTCGGTGGAGCGTGCCCGCGAAATCATTCGGGCATATGGAGCGGATCGCGTGATGTTCGGAACCGACTATCCGATGTGGGCCCAGAAGCCCGATCTTGACTTTATGGAGCGGATGGAGCTGACCGATGAAGAATATGAACAGATCTACTGGAGGAACTGCGCACAGCTGTACGGGATGTCAAACAGGGGACGGTTCTCTGTTTGAACAAATGTCAAACAGTAGGGGAAGGTTCTCTGTCTGAACAAATGTGATCAGCGAAATCCACGTGGTTCACAAATACGAGGAGGAAGCAAAATATGGAAGATAATAAGAAACAGTTTGTGACGATGGACGGCAATGAGGCGGCCGCATATGTCGCCTATGCGTTCACGGAGGTTGCTGCGATCTATCCGATCACACCATCTTCCCCGATGGCGGGAAAGACGGATGTATGGTCCGCGAAGGGAAAGAAGAACCTGTTCGGACAGCGCGTACAGCTGGTGGAGATGCAGTCCGAGGCCGGTGCGATCGCTGCGGTCCACGGCGCACTCCAGACCGGAGCGCTTGCGGCAAGCTTCACCTCCTCTCAGGGGCTGATGCTGATGATCCCGACCATGCATCGAATCTCCGGCGAGCGGCTTCCGGGCGTGCTGCATGTGGCTGCCCGTACGGTCGGCGGTCATGCACTTTCCATCTTCGGAGATCATTCCGATGCCATGAACTGCCGTTCCACCGGATTTGCCCAGCTGTGCACCGGCAGCGTGCAGGAGGTAATGGATCTGGCAGGTGTCGCGCACCTGGCTGCGATCAAAGGCCGTGTGCCGTTTATGCATTTCTTTGACGGCTTCCGCACTTCCCATGAGATCGATAAGGTGGAGCAGATTTCCTATGAGGATCTGCGGGGCATGCTGGACACCGAAGCCCTCGATGCTTTCCGCGCGCATGCGCTCAATCCCGAGCACCCCATGATCCGTGCCACGGTTCAGAATCCGGACATTTTCTTCCAGGTACGCGAGGCAAGCAACGCGGATTACGCACAGCTGCCGGACATCGTGGAAGGGTATATGGCAAAAATTTCCGCGCTGACCGGGCGGGAGTATCATGTCTTCAATTATTACGGCGCTCCGGATGCGGAGCGGGTGATCGTCGCGATGGGATCCGTCGCCGGATGCGTGGAGGAGACCGTGGACGCGCTGAACGCACAGGGCGAAAAGGTCGGATTTGTGCAGGTACATCTGTTCCGCCCCTTCGACGTGAAGCGCTTTGTGGAGGCCATTCCGGCCACCTGTAAGGCAGTCGCCGTTCTGGACCGCACCAAGGAGATGGGAAGCGCGGGAGAACCGCTGTATCAGGATGTGTGCACAGCGCTGCGCGGCCGCGCCGATCTGACGGTCGTGGGCGGGCGCTACGGCCTGTCCTCCAAGGATACCACCCCGGCACAGATCGCTGCGGTGTTCGAAAACCTGAAGGCCGCCTGTCCGCTGAACAGCTTTACGATCGGCATCAACGATGATGTGACCCATCTGTCTCTGCCGGATCGGGAAGTGCATTTCGCGGACGATGCCGGGATGGTCAGCTGCAAGTTCTGGGGCCTTGGCTCGGATGGTACGGTCGGCGCCAACAAGAATACGGTGGAGATCATCAATTCGCACACGGAAAAGTATGCACAGGCTTATTTTGAATATGATGCAAAGAAATCCTACGGCGTGACCAAGAGCCATCTGCGCTTCGGCGACCAGCCGATCCGTTCCTCCTACTACGTGAAGTCGGCGGATTTTGTGGCCTGCCACAATCCGACCTATGTCGAGAAATACGACATCGCCGGCGAAGTGAAGAACGGCGGGATCCTGCTGCTCAACTGTCCGTGGGATGTGCAGGAGCTGGAGCAGCATCTGAATGCACAGGCGAAGCGGATGATTGCCGAAAGAGGCATTCAGCTCTATACCATCGACGCAACGAAGATCGCCGGAGAGCTTGGGCTGGGCGGACATTTCAACATGGTGCTTCAGTCGGCCTTCTTCCATCTGATGCCCGTCATTCCCACTGAGGATGCCGTCAGCTTTATGAAGGAAGCGGCGAAGAAGACCTATTTCGCCAAGGGCGAGGAAGTGGTTGAGCGCAACCTGGCAGCCATCGACGCCGGCGGAAAGGGCCTGAAAAAGATCGAGGTGCCGGAAAGCTGGAGAATGGCCGAGGATGCGCCGGCGCCGAAGCGGGATGTCCCGGAGGTCGTGACAAAGATCCTGGATCCGATCAATGCCCAGAAGGGAGATGATCTTCCGGTCAGTGCATTTGAACGGTATAAAGACGGCGTGATGGATATGGGCCTGACAGCCTTCGAAAAGCGCGGAATCGCAACGCGCGTGCCGGTGTGGGATCCGGAAAAGTGTATCCAGTGCAACCGCTGCAGCTATGTATGTCCGCATGCGGTGATTCGCCCGTATCTGCTGGATGAGGAGGAAAAGGCGGCCATGCCGGAAGGAATGGCGGCAGTCAAGGCGAACGGGAAGCAGGCCCAGGGGCTGTACTTCACCATGCAGATCAGTGAAGCGGACTGCACGGGCTGCGGCAGCTGCATGAATGTATGCCCTGCGAAGGAAAAGGCGCTTACCATGGTTCCGGCCGCGCAGGCAAAGGACACCAGCGCATCCTGGAATTACGCGCTGTCCCTGAAGGATAAAGGAGATGTGTTTGATCCCTACACCGTGAAGGGAAGCCAATTCCGCACCCCGCTGCTGGAGTTCTCCGCAGCCTGCGCCGGATGCGGCGAGACGCCGTACGCAAAGCTGCTTACGCAGCTGTACGGCGACCGGGTGTACTGGGCGAACGCCACGGGCTGTTCACAGGCCTGGGGCAGCGCGATGCCGGGCATTCCCTACACCGTGAACGCGAAGGGACAGGGCCCCGCCTGGTCCAACTCCCTGTTTGAAAACAACGCCGAATTCTCCCTGGGCATGGCACTGTCCGTGCGCCAGCAGCGCGAGGCGCAGAAGTGCCGCATAGAGGCCTACCGTGAGAAGCTTGCAGCGGATGCGGCGGCTGCATCAGATGGAGAGGAACTGCTTGCGGCGATGGATGCATGGCTGGCATCCTACGACGATTTCGAGGCGTCGGCACCCGCCACGCAGCGCCTGATCACAGCACTGTCCGCCCGGAAGGACGAGGAAGCGGCCGCGATTCTTCGCTATAAGGATCAGCTGTGCAAAAAGACCTTCTGGATGTACGGCGGAGACGGATGGGCCTATGACATCGGCTTTGGCGGCCTCGACCACGTGATCGCCAGCGGCGAGGACATCAACGTCCTCATCGTGGACACCGAGGTGTATTCCAACACCGGAGGACAGTCCTCCAAGGCCACTCCGGTCGGAGCGGTGGCGCAGTTTGCCGCCTCCGGTAAGAAGCGCCCCAAGAAGGACATCGGCGGCATGCTGATGACCTATGGCAATGTGTATGTCGCACAGGTCGCCATGGGAGCCGACAACGCCCAGCTGATCAAGGCCGTCCATGAGGCCCAGTCCTTTAACGGACCCAGCGTCATCATCGCCTACGCACCCTGCCAGGAGCACGGCCTGCGCTGCGGCATGGAAAAGGTGCAGGATGAGATGAAGCGCGCAGTCGAAGCAGGCTACTGGTTCCTGTATCGGTATAATCCCGATGCCGAGCCGAAGTTCACCCTCGATTCCAAAGCGCCCAGCATGCCCTACGAGGACTTCCTCGATGGAGAAGTGCGCTACGCCTCCCTGAAACGCACCTTCCCGGAGAACGCCAAAACACTCTTCGCCGAAGGCGCCCAGCTGGCAAAAGAACGCTACGAAAAGCTGAAACAGAACGCACAGTAAGGTCAAACAGGGGACGGTTCTCTGTTTGAAAGTATGAAAGCGGGGACAGGTTCTGCGGGTTTCCGGAAGAGGAAACCCGGGGAACCTGTCCCCGCTGTTATTATACACGGTTATGATCAAATATGATTGATCATGGACATTTCCACTGTTTCCCAGGTGGAAGTGCCTGTCCTGCTAAGCGATTTCGACGTGGTCGAACTGGAACCACACGTCGGTGCCTTTCAGCTGCACGGTGCGCTCTTTGGTGCGCAGATACCAGTACGCTTTATAGTTATAACGGTGGATATAGCTTTGCATGGCTTCGTTCCACACCATAACGCGTCCTTCCAGGCAGAACATATCATAACTTCTGGTCACGGTATCAGGGGACCTGAAATAGGAAAGCCCGGCGTCCCCGAAATCGCCGACGCATTCGAAAATCGCACTGGCTCCTTCCGTGCGGTCCGGATATTTGTTCAGGAAAAGGGCCATGGCGTCGGACAGGTAGACCTCTCCGAACAGGTGCTGCATCAGGCTCTGCAGTGCATTGATGGAGATGGTCTTCACATAGCCCTGCGTCTCAACGATGCTCAGGTCGGCCTCGGTATCCTGCGCTCCGGCGTACAGGTAGACGTACTGATACAGCAGAAAGGCCATGGCTTCATTCGACAGATCCATGCTGTGAATGTTGCAGGGGACAAGCTCTTCGGTGCCGAGCTGCTGCCTGGCGGCACTCTGGGCGAGTGAGGCGAGCATACCCTTCTGCCATTCCTCCAGAGCAGTATCGGAGGAGGAACCG
>CAMOSN010000136.1 GCA_946624935.1 uncultured Lachnospiraceae bacterium
TTCAATGACAAGGCTTCACAGGCAACCGTTCATTGACGCTGGTTCAACGTTAAATGGGGACGGTTCAACATATATCGACATTCATTTACCTATCATCGACGACCGGGAGGAGAAACAACATGGCGATCTGCATGGCAGGCATTGATCATACAAAGGCAAATCTGGATGTGCGCAGCGTATTCTCACTGACGAAAAAGAAAATGGCCCAGGCTTACGAAGCATTTTTGCAAAGGCCGGGCATTGACGGATGTGTTTTGCTTTCCACCTGCAACCGCATGGAGATCTGGCTCTCCGGAAGCGAGGAGGCAGTGGGCGATCCGGTGTACTTGCTGTGCGAATTTCTGAACGTTGATCCCGAAATGTATACCGTCTATTTTCGGGTCCGTACCGGTGAATCGGCCGTCTCACACCTGTTCCGCCTTGCGGCCGGCCTGGAATCAAGAATCATCGGCGAGGATCAGATTCTTACCCAGGTGGGGGATGCACTGGTGTATGCCCGCAGCTGTGCGGCAACGGATCATACACTGGAGGTGCTGCTGCGCCTTGCAGTAACCGCCGGAAAACGTGTCAAGACCGAAACTGTGCTCTCCACAGCGGACCGCTCCGTGATCCACACAGCGCTGAAGCAGCTGGAGGGGGAAGGAATTACCGTGGAAGGGAAGACCTGTATGGTGATCGGCAATGGCATGATGGGCAGGCTCACCGCGCAGACATTGCTCGAACACGGCGCAGATGTGACCGTAACGGTGCGCCAGTACCGCAGCGGCATTGTGGATATCCCAAGGGAATGTAAACGAATCAACTATGACGACCGCATGCAGCTGTTCCCGGAGTGCGATCTGGTATTCAGTGCCACCAGCAGTCCGAATTACACTCTGCGCCTGGAACAGATGGAAAATCTTTCCATGGATCACATCATGCCCATGATCGATCTGGCCGTTCCGCGTGATATCGAGCCGGAAATCGGAAGGCTTCCGTGGGCAAGACTCTACGACATCGACTCCTTCCACATTGACCTGGAGGCCTCCAGAACCCTGAAGGAGAACCTGAAAAAAGCAGAAGAAATCCTGGAGGAAGAGAAAAAAGAATTTTACGACTGGTACGAAGGAAGAGACCTTGTACCCCGGATCCAGCACATGAAGGAAACCATCGGAAAAGACGTCCGGGGACGCATGGTTCCCGCACTGCGCCAGGCACATCTGGAAAAGGAAGAGAAGGCCGCAATGGAAGAAAGCATTGCCCGGGCCTCCTCAAACATGATGAACCGGCTGCTGTTCGGACTGAAGGAAAAA
Organism: uncultured Lachnospiraceae bacterium; assembly: GCA_946624935.1. Taxonomy (GTDB): domain Bacteria; phylum Bacillota; class Clostridia; order Lachnospirales; family Lachnospiraceae; genus Merdiplasma. Next base: position 1,293 of record CAMOSN010000136.1, read on the forward strand.
CTGTCCGACCAGGAATTCGCCCACTGCCTCGACGCAATGGAAGAAATGTTTCCGTGAAAAATGGGACAGAGAACCGTCCCATGTCCCATATGTTCAGGCTTCGGGGTCTCCGAGGCCGAGCTCTTCGGCGTGCTCCTTCATGCCCCGGATGCAGATTTCCGACACGTCCCGGATATCCATTCCGAGCATCTCACATCCCTGCAGGATCAGCGGACGGTTGCACTTTGCAGCAAACCGCTTATCCTTCCATTTTTTCATAAAGCTTTTCAGTTCCAGATCCGTGATCCCGTGGGGACGCATCCGGGCAGCCGCCTGGATGATGCCGCTCAGCTCATCCACTGTAAAAAGGCTTTTTTCCATCTCGGTCACAGGCTCCACATCCGTGCAGATGGTGTAGCCGTGGCTGAGGATCGCACGGATATCCTCCTCCGGAACGCCGGCATCCCGCAGGGGCTCCTGCGTGTGCGCCAGATGCTCCTCCGGATATTTTTCATAGTCATAGTCATGCAGATAGCCGACTGCCTCCCAGTGCGCTTTATCCTGTCCGAAATGCTCCGCCATCGCACCCATGCAGGCTGCCACATTGGCGGCATGGAGCTTTAAATGCTCTTCGGTGACCATCGTATCGTTCAGCCGCTTCGCCTCTTCAATCGTCAGCTTTTCCATGTTTTCCAACTCCTTTCCACCGGTTCCGCGTTTCCTGCGTATTGCTTTCGAAAACACATCTTAGCAGAGTTAACAGAGCACTGCAAGCAGCAATCATCCCCCTCTCTTGAAGAGGTCCCAGTAAACTGTTATAATGCAAACGGTCAGGAAGATTGAACGGACAGAAGGGACGGTCCTCTGTCTCAAAGATGGGACAGAAAGAACGACCTTCTGTCCCAAAAATAAAGGAGAGAAACCATGAATATGCCAATCAGACCCAGAAGACTGCGCAGCAGCGAGACCCTGCGGAAGATGGTGCGGGAAACCCGCATCGACAAATCTTCCCTGATTTATCCGATGTTTGTAATGGACGGGGAGAACAAGGTGGAGGAAATCACATCCCTGCCGGGACAGTATCGCTATACGGTGGACCGCATGGGTGAGGAGCTGGAACGCCAGCTGGACGCCGGCGTGAGCAGCGTGATGCTGTTCGGAATTCCCGCGAAGAAGGACGAGGTGGGCAGCCAGGCGTACGCCGAGGATGGCATCGTGCAGCGCGCGTTGCGTTATGCGAAGGAGGAATTCCCGGAGCTGTATCTGATCACAGATGTGTGTATGTGTGAATATACCTCTCATGGACACTGCGGGGTGCTGTGCGATCACTATGTGGACAACGACAGAACCCTGAAGCTGCTTGCCCGGACAGCCCTTTCCCACGTGGAGGCCGGTGCGGACATGGTAGCACCCTCCGATATGATGGACGGGCGGATCGCGGCGATCCGGGAGCTGCTCGACGGCAGCGGTCATGTGACCACGCCGATCATGTCCTATGCAGTAAAGTATGCCTCCTCATTCTATGGACCCTTCCGTGAGGCAGCCGGTTCCGCCCCTGCCTTCGGCGACCGCAAGAGCTATCAGATGGACTATCACAACCGTCGTGAGGCACTCAAGGAGGCACTGCTGGACGTGGAGGAAGGCGCGGACATTCTGATGGTGAAGCCGGCGATGACCTACCTGGACCTGGTGCGGGAGGTGCGTGATCATGTGAACGTTCCGGTCGCAACCTACAGCGTAAGCGGAGAGTATGCCATGGTCAAGGCTGCCGCTGCGAAGGGCTGGATCGACGAGGAAAAGATCGTGTGCGAAATGGCCGCCTCGGCCTACCGCGCCGGCGCGGATATCTATCTGACCTACTTCTCGAAGGAACTGGCACGGTTCGTTGACGAAGGAAGAATCGGATAAAGGAGCAGGAGGCAGAAGCTGCTGAGCATAAGGAGAAAAAGAGATGTCAGTATCAGAGGCGCTTTTTGAAAGAGCAAAAGAATGCATTCCCGGCGGTGTCAATTCACCGGTACGGGCCTTCGGATCCGTGGGAATTGCCCCGCGTTTCATTACCCGCGGCAACGGTGACCGGATCTGGGATGCAGATGGAAAAGAGTACATCGATTATATCGGCTCCTGGGGTCCGATGATTCTGGGACACGGCCATCCGGCAGTGCTGGAAGCAGTGGAGAAGGCGGTAAAGGACGGCCTGAGCTTCGGAGCAGCCACACAGCGCGAGGTCGAGATGGCGGAGCTGATCTGCAGCATGGTCCCCTCCATTGAGATGGTACGCATGGTCAATTCCGGAACGGAAGCTGTGATGAGCGCGATCCGCGCGGCCCGAGGCTTTACGGGAAAGGATAAGATCATCAAATTTGCGGGCTGCTATCATGGACACACGGATGCCATGCTGGTGAAGGCCGGCTCCGGTGTGATGACCCAGGGACTTCCCGGGAGTGCAGGCGTGCCCGAAGGATGCACGAAGGACACCCTCAGTGCCACCTATAACGATCTGGAAAATGTCCGTGACCTGCTGGAAGCAAACGCAGGGGAGGTGGCCGCGATCATCGTAGAGCCCGTCGGCGCCAACATGGGCGTGGTGCTTCCGGAGAAAGGCTTTCTGGAGGGTCTGCGCAGCCTCTGCGATGAATACGAAGCGCTGCTGATCTTCGATGAAGTGATCACAGGCTTCCGCCTCGGAGCGGGCGGCGCGCAGGAATATTTCGGGATCCGCCCGGACCTTACGACCTTTGGCAAGATCATCGGCGGAGGAATGCCTGTCGGTGCCTACGGCGGCAGAAAAGACATCATGAAAATGATCGCGCCCAGCGGACCGGTGTATCAGGCCGGAACGCTGAGCGGCAATCCTGTAGCGATGGCGGCCGGGCTGGCGCAGCTTACCGTGCTGAAGGAGGAAACAGCACTCTATGATAAGCTGAATACGGCAGCCGGCCGGTTCTTTGACGAACTGGATCAGATCTTTACGCAGGCGGGAGAACCCCACTGCGTGAACCATATCGGGTCCCTCGGCTGTGTCTTCTTTACCGAAGGGCCGGTGAAAAACTATGCTGATGCAGGCAGAAGTGATACTGCCCGCTTCACACAGTACTTTGCCCATATGCTGGCGCAGGGCATCTATCTGGCCCCGTCCCAGTTTGAAGCGATGTTCCTGTCCACAGCTCACACGCAGGAGGACCTGCAGCGCACCCTTGAGGCAGCGCGGAGCTTCTTCGCATGATGAAAAACTGTGCGGCAGAGAACACCCTCAAAAGAACACTTTCATAATAGAGAGAATGTATCAAATAAGAGAGAATTAAAAACCCTTCAGACATGCAACCAGCGCATCGAATGCGTCGCAGTGCATCTGCCTGGCAGCTGCTTTTTCTTCCGGTCCGGTTAAGGCATGCCACTGCTCGAAAATCATTTCCGCGCGATTGAGAAGATCGCTCAGAAGAGCGAAGCTCTCCTCCGCGGTACCGGCGAGCATGTTCGACGGAAGGGACTGTGCGTAACGAAGATTCATACGGTCTGTCATGGCGGCACCTCCAGCGTGAAAGCACATGTGAAAATACGACCTGCGGCTGAAAATTCGTATCGGGTTTGTTTTTGATGAGGCCATTGTAGCGCATGGGGGGTTACATGAAGAGTTACATCCCGCAAAAGTATACTATTGTACGCAATGAAAGAACATAAGGAGGCCCCCATGCGCGAGTCCCTGATCAGACAGATATCGGAATACACGCCATGCAATGCCCAGGAGGCTGCGGACCGGGATACGATCCTCCGCCTGCTGCGGACGCAGGAGGATATTTTCCTGCGGGAGAATCCGGTGGCGCATATGACTGCCTCGGCCTGGGTGACCAGCCCGGACCGCACAAAAGTCCTGATGGCCTATCACAATCTCTACCATTCCTGGGCCTGGCTGGGCGGGCATGCGGACGGATGCGAGGATCTGCTCTCGGTCGCCCTGAAGGAGGTGCGGGAGGAGAGCGGCATCCTGGATGTGCGACCAGTGTCGGAGCGTATTTTCTCGCTGGAGGTGCTGACCGTGGACGGACATGAAAAGAAGGGGAGCTATGTTGCATCGCATCTGCACCTGAATGTCACGTATCTTCTGGAGGCAGATGACCGGCAGGAGGTACGCGTCAAGGAGGATGAAAACAGTGCAGTCGGCTGGTTTTCTCCGGAGGAAGCGGTGGAGGCTTCTACCGAGCCCTGGTTTCAGGAGCGGATCTACCGGAAGCTGAATGAGAAGCTGCGGATCCTGAACAGGGAAAATACTTGAAGCGGCATCGGGACATTTTCGTGTAAAAATGCCTGAAAAGTATGCTCTGGCAAATGGACAAACGTTTTGCACTGTGCTACAATGGTATCGTATGCGAAAAAGCCGGGCTTTTCGGGTCCCGTGCTGAAGCAGATTGCGTTAACCGTACATTCATATTAAGGAGGAAATAAAGAATGGCAAGAAAAATGAAGACCATGGACGGAAATCATGCTGCCGCACATGCTTCGTATGCATTTACGGACGTAGCAGCGATTTTCCCCATCACTCCGTCATCTGTTATGGCAGAGGCTACAGATGAGTGGGCTACCCAGGGCAGAGTCAATCTGTTCGGCGAGACTGTGAAGGTTACCGAGATGCAGTCCGAGGCCGGCGCAGCTGGTACTGTACACGGTTCCCTTTCCGCTGGTGCTCTGACCACGACCTACACCGCTTCTCAGGGTCTGCTTCTGATGATCCCGAACCTGTACAAGATCGCAGGTGAGAGACTTCCGGGTGTGTTCAACGTATCCGCTCGTGCGATCGCATCCCATGCGCTCTCCATTTTCGGTGACCATTCCGACGTTCTGGCATGTCGTCAGACCGGTGCCTGCATGCTGTGCGAATCTTCCGTACAGGAAGTCATGGATCTGACTCCGGTTGCACATCTGGC
>CAMOSN010000137.1 GCA_946624935.1 uncultured Lachnospiraceae bacterium
ATTCATCAGTAATTCATCATTCATTATTCATTATTCATGAAGAAGCGGTGCTGTAAAACTTACAGCACCGCTTTAAATGTGATCGTGCCGTCCTTCCAGGAGGCATCGATGGATCCGTGATATTTGTTGACCAGGGTTTCCGCGATGGACAGGCCGATTCCGTAGCCCCCCCGGTCTGCATTGTGCGACTCATCCTGGCGGTAGAAGCGGCCGAAGAACCGTGAATAATCGGTATCCCTGCCGTCGCTGTAGGAATTGCTTACACACAGGCGGATCTGCCGTCCCCGCGAGACAGAGGAGAGGGTGACCCGGACGGTTCCTGACGGATCACAGTATTTGATCGCATTGTCGATGAGCACCGAGCTCAGATGGCGAATATCACTTTCCTCACATACTTTTGAGAGCCCCTCCGGGATGTCGGTCTCAAAGGTCTTCTCATCCTGCGCGGCGACGGGCCGGAAGGTATCGGCGGTCTCCCGGATGAGCTTGGAAACATCCAGAAGTGCCATTTCACCGGCGTTCTCCTTTTCCTCCGCCCGGGCAATCATCACCAGGTTTGCAATCAGTCCGTTCATGCGGTCGACCTGACGAAGCGTGGAGGTATTCCATTCGTTCTCTCCGTTGATCATCTGCTCCAGCTCCGTATTGGCCCGGATCACGGCCAGCGGTGTTTTCAGCTCATGGCTTGCATTCGTGATGAACTGTTTCTGGAGACGTGCATTGCGGATCTCGGGCTGGATCATATGAAAGGAGAGGGCCCGCATTACCAGCAGTACGGCGATGCTTCCAAAACCGATCAGGATCAGTGCGGTGTAGAACAGACGGTTGCTGTCATTGAGATTGTCGCTCACATCGAGGAAAACGACAATGGTTCCGCCGCTCTGCCGCTCCATGTCGAGATAGGAAAACACATCGTAGGTACCGTAGCGCTTTCGGTGATGAAACAGGCCGGAGCCCGAGGCGTTTTCCAGGACCTCCTGCGCTGCCGCCAGGGCATATTCGGTGGAGGGCAGGTGCAGCAGATTGGTGCGGATGTCCTCCAACGCCATGTCCTCGTCGTAGAGTACGGCAAAGAAACGCATGGTCAGCTGGGTCTCTGCGAGCTGACGCAGATATCCGCTTGGACCGAAGGCCTCAAAAAAGGTGGGTGTATGGAAAGCGGAACCTTTTTCGCCCGGGGCCTCGGCTGACCGGCGGGAAGAGACGGTATCCTCCGAAACAGCCTCTGTCTGTGCCTGCTCCAGCTGGTCAATATTGCCGTCAGCCGCCGCGATTCGGTTGAGGGAAGCGCGGACCTGAGACTGCAGTACGATCTGATTGGTGATGTACATCACACCGCCTACGAACAGGATCACCAGAATAAAGGCTGCCGAGGAGAGCAGAAAAAATTTTCTGCGCAGCTTTTCGATCTGTGTCCGGTTCATAGTGCGCTGCTCCCTTCCTTCAGAAGATAGGCACCGCCCCGTTCTCCCTCGATCCGGGCAGTGGAAGCGACTGCGACCAGCTTTCTGCGCAGATAGGAGATGTAGAACCACACCGTTTCGTCATCCGCATCGGGCTCGGAGTGCCAGATATGGCTCAGAAGCCATGAGGTTTCCAGCGGCCGGCCCGCGGAGAGGATCAGCTCCTGCATCAGCTCGAACTCGCGGGTGGAGAGGCGTACACTGTTTTCGCAGGCCAGCTCGAAGGTGTCGGCGGACAGACGCAGGGTACCAAAGGAAAGCTTTGAGGTGCCGTAATCACCCTTGCGGCGGACCAGAGAGCGTACCCGGGCGAGAAATTCCTTCATGGCAAAGGGCTTTGTCAGGTAATCGTCGGCTCCGGCATCCAGCCCTGCGACACGGTCATCGATCTCGGATTTGGCCGTAAGCATGAGGACCGGCGTGAGGATGTGCATCGCACGCATATCCCGCAGGACCTCCATTCCATCCTTTTTCGGCATCATGATGTCCAGAATGACCGCATCATAGCTGTCCTCAAGAACGTGGGCCCAGGCCTGGGCGCCGTCGAGACAGGGGGTCACGTCGTAGCCCTCGTGGGTCAGAATTGCTGTGAGAGCGCGATTTAAATCAGCGGTATCTTCCGCAAGCAGCAGTTTCATATCGTACTTCCTTTTTGTTCTTATGGTTCTTCAAGGATCATATCCCGGATGGTCTGCATCGACAGATCGGTCGATGCCAGCTCGTCCGCACATCGCTTCAGTTCCGCCTCGATCAGAGGCAGATTCCGGGAAATTTTCTTTTTATAACGCATGTGATGCTCCAGCGCGGCCCAGGTGTCCATGGAAATGGTCCGCAGCTGAATCTCCGCATACCATCTTTCCTCACACTGTACGATCAGATGGAGGCTGCGGTAACCGTTGGGCTTGGCGTGGCGGATGTAGTCCTTTTCTTCCACGATCTGTACACCGTCGATCTGTGAAAGAAGGGTCCGGATGCGGTAAACATCACTGACAAAAGCGGCGACCACCCGGATACCGATGGCGTCGTGGATCCGCTGGAGCGCACTTTCGGTTGTTTCGGGAAAACCCTTTCTCCGGCATTTGTCGCGCATGCTTTGTTCGGTCTTGATTCTGGAGAGGCAGTGCTCTACCGGGTCCATGCCGAGAGAGGCTGCAAGCTCTGCCCGGATCCGCTCGATTTCCGAGACAAGACTTGCACGGATTCGCTCAAGCTCGGACAGATATGGGCCATAAATCGAATCACTCATTGCTGCGTACCCCCACTGGATTGCAAAAAACGGTTCCTTTCGGGAACAGGAATAAGATAACAGAATGAGTGTATCACAACCGGGAACCGAAAACAATGACACGCATGCCGTGATTTCCGGACCGGAAAGAAGGCCGCCCTGAAAGATTCCCGCATTTTTATCGGATTATATGCTATACTGTAAAACAGAAATAGCGGAAAGCGCAGTAAAACGCAGGTGCATAAAAGCGGAAAGAGCCAGGACAGCAGAAATCGTGGGAGGACAACAATGAACAGTGGGGAAAGACAACAGACAAAAAGGATTTTGGAGCTTGTGGCCTGCTCAGCGGCAGTGATCTGTCTGATCGTATTGCTGTTTTTCAGAACGAGCGTGTTTTCGGGTGCTCTTCAGAGGACACTCGGGATTCTGAAGCCCTTTATCTATGGGGCAGTGATTGCGTATCTGCTGCATCCGGTGTGCAAAATTGTGGAGAAGCTGATTGCAGGGATCGGGAAAAGGCTCTGTAAGACGGAACACCCGGGGCTGCGCAGGATGCTTTCCATTCTTGTGACGCTGGTGCTGTTTTTTGCCGTGCTGCTTCTGCTGCTGATGATGGTATTGCCGGAACTGATTAACAGTATATCGGGACTGATCGCACAGCTGCCGGATGCACTGGACAGTTTTCAGAAATGGATCGCTGGGCTGGACAACGGAGAGATGTCCCATGAGGCGGTGGTGTACATCCAGCAGATGGTTGAGACCATCACACAGCGTCTGGAAAATTTCCTGCAGACGGATCTGCTGCCGAATCTGATGAATCTGGTGGGATCGGTGACCTCCAGCTTTGTGAGCATTCTTTCTCTGCTGAAGAATTTCGGCCTGGGATGTATTGTGGCAGCCTATTTTCTGGGCGGATGGGAAAAGTTTGTCGCGCAGGCGAAGCTGTGCATCTATGGAATCTTCCGGAAGGACATCGCCGACTGGATCAGAAAAGAGATCCTTTTTACCGATCGGATGTTCAGCGGCTTTATTCATGGAAAGCTGACGGATTCGCTGATCGTCGGGATCCTGTGCTTCGTATTCTGCGCCCTTGCCAACATGCCCTATGCAGTGCTGGTGAGCGTGATCGTCGGGGTGACGAATGTGATCCCGTTTTTCGGACCTTACCTGGGCGCGATCCCCTCTGTGCTGCTGATACTCACGATCTCACCGGCCAAAAGCCTTATTTTCCTGATTTTTGTAATTCTCCTGCAGCAGTTTGACGGCAATGTGCTCGGGCCGAAGATCCTGGGCGATCAGCTGGGACTGTCCGGTTTCTGGATCCTGTTTTCGATCCTTGTGTTCGGGGATCTGTGGGGGCTGGTGGGAATGCTTGTGGGTGTACCGCTCTTTGCAGTCCTCTACGATCTGATCCGCAGCTTTATGAGAAGCCGCCTGAAAAAGCAGGGGGAAGAACCGATGGTCGAAGCCTATGAACGGACTTATCATGCGCCGCAGCCCGTAAAACAGAAGAAAAAGAATGCTGCGAAAAAGACAGCTGCGAAGAAAAAGTAATCACTGCGGGAAAAGGAATGAAGAAAACGCAGTCGGCGGAGCGTAATCGGGAAAAGCGTAAGCGAAGCAAGGTGACAGGACGCCGCAGCGTATGTTATGATGTTGAAAACACTGGAATCCCGGGAGGAACGAGTGGACATTGGATGCAAAGGAACGGATTATTGAACAGAGGATCGCAAAGCGGCGGAAAAATGCGCTGATCATGCGTACGCTGATCGCGGTTATGATCGTATTGATTACGGTGTTTGTCGGGATTCTGATCTACACCGGGGTTACGAGCGGCTCCTTTGCAAGGGCCTGGGAGGATTTTGTGCATGTGATGACGGGCACGGATGTGCCCGGCCCCGAAGCGGATCCGAATGTTCCTGTTGTTTCCCCGGTGGAGGGAGCCGATTCCGGGATGACCGCGGCATCCTCCGCGGAGGAAGAAATCACACAGATCCTGGCGGAGGCGGCTCATCTGGCGGCTCAGTACGAATATACGGAGGCGATCGCCCTGTTAAAGTCCGGTCCGGGGTACAATACCAATCCGCAGCTGCAGAATGCGGTGGCTTCCTTTCAGGCGCAGAAGGATGCATGTATCGCCTTCCCGGTGGATCAGATCCCGCATGTGTTCTTCCATACACTGGTGAAGGATACGGCGAAGGCCTTTGACGGGGACGCAAATGAAGCCGGCTATAATCAGGTGATGACGACCATCACGGAGTTCAACAGCATTATCAGCCAGATGTATGAAAAAGGCTATGTGATGGTGAGCCTGCACGACATGTGTGAGGTGCGGGAGGACGGAACAGTCGCCAGGAAGGAGATCCGTCTGCCGGAGGGAAAAATCCCGTTTGTACTCTCGCAGGACGATGTGAGCTATTATCATTACATGGTCGGGGACGGCTTTGCACAGAAGCTGATCGTAGATGAAAACGGAAAGGTGAAGAACACCTATCTCGAGGATGATGGAAGCATTTCGGTGGGCAATTATGATATGGTGCCCCTGATCGACGCCTTTGTGGAGGAGCATCCGGATTTCGCCTACCATGGCCATAAGGGCGTCATTGCTCTGACCGGATACGAGGGCGTGCTTGGGTATCGGACGGATGAAGTGTACAAAACCCGTCAGGAGGATCGCCTGACCGCCTATCAGCGGGCATTTTTGGAGGCAAACCCGGATTTCGACTGGGAGGCGGAGGTTGCCGGTGCCAAAGAGGTGGCGGAAGCGATGAAGGCGGAGGGCTGGGAGTTTGCCAGTCACACCTGGGGACATATCAATCCGGTCGCCTATGGATACGACGCCACCGTGAAGGATACTCAGCGCTGGCTTGAGAACGTGGCATCGGTGGTCGGGGATACGGATATCCTGATCTTCGCCTTCGGAGCGGACATCAATGACTGGACGCCTTATACACAGGAGAACGAATTCTTCCGATATTTGAAGGAGCAGGGCTTTTCCATCTACTGCAATGTGGACGGAAGCCAGAAATACTGGGTGCAGTTCGGCAGTGACTACATGCGCCAGGGCCGGCGCAATCTGGACGGATACCGGATGTATTATAACCCGCAGATGCTGGAGGACCTGTTCGATGTGGAGCAGGCCTGGGATGCGGCCAGGCCCACGCCGGTACCGGAGATGTAAGGCGGCCGGGAAAAGGAGTTGGAACTGTTATACGGCTCTGCCGTCAGATAAAAAAGGAGAATGCACGATGATCAACAAACTGATCGAACAGATCCGTAAAAAAGAGGCGCCGATCGTAGTAGGACTGGATCCGATGCTCGGCTACATTCCGAAGCACATCCTGGATGCGGCGTATGCACAGCGCGGGGAAACTCTGGAAGGAGCCGGTGAGGCCATCTGGCAGTATAACCGCGCAATCGTGGATGCGGTGTACGATCTGGTCCCGGCGGTCAAGCCGCAGATCGCCATGTATGAGCAGTTCGGGCTGCCGGG
>CAMOSN010000138.1 GCA_946624935.1 uncultured Lachnospiraceae bacterium
TGAGAATAATTGAGAAAATCGAAGATACATGCAGATATAAGCGGATAATTAAATATATATCGGTTTGCAGGCGATTTTAAACACTTGCAATATAGCACTCAATTCCATATTATAGTAAAGGTATTTAGCACTCATAAGAAAAGAGTGCTAATAATCTAAAACAGATCTTTAGTGAGGAGGCATATTATAATGAAGTTAGTTCCGTTAGGTGACAGAGTTGTCCTGAAGCAGTTGGAAGCAGAAGAAACCACGAAGTCCGGTATCATCCTTGCCAGCAAGGCACAGGAAAAGCCCCAGGAAGCGGAAGTAATCGCAGTTGGCCCCGGCGGGATGGTAGATGGCAAGGAAGTTGCCATGCAGGTCAAGGCCGGCGACAGAGTGATTTATTCCAAGTATTCAGGAAATGAAGTAAAGCTGGATGGAGAAGAATATATCATCGTGAAGCAGAGTGATATTCTGGCGATCGTAGAATAATTTGCAGGAGGATAATGAATTATGGCAAAAGAGATTAAATACGGAGCAGATGCAAGAGCAGCTCTTGAAGCTGGTGTAAATAAGCTGGCGGATACCGTTCGTGTGACCCTTGGACCGAAAGGACGTAATGTTGTTCTGGATAAGCAGTATGGTGCTCCGATGATCACCAATGACGGTGTGACGATCGCAAAAGAGATCGAGCTGGAAGATGCTTTTGAAAATATGGGCGCTCAGCTGATCCGCGAGGTGGCTTCCAAGACGAATGATGTAGCTGGTGATGGTACCACGACTGCTACGGTGCTTGCTCAGGCAATGATCCATGAAGGAATCAAGAACATCGCAGCCGGTGCAAACCCGATCGTTCTGCGCAAGGGCATGAAGAAGGCTACGGAAGTTACCGTTGAAGCAATTCATAAGATGAGTGCCAAGGTCAGTGGTAAAGAGCAGATTGCACGTGTTGCAGCTGTTTCCTCCAGCGATGATGAAGTCGGCGAGATGATCGCAGACGCAATGGAGAAGGTTTCCAGAGATGGCGTGATCACGATCGAAGAGTCCAAGACCATGCAGACCGAGCTGGATCTTGTAGAAGGTATGCAGTTTGACCGCGGTTATATTTCCGCTTATATGGCTACCGATATGGAAAAGATGGAAGCTGTTCTGGATGATCCGATGATCCTGATCACCGACAAGAAGATCAGCAACATCCAGGAAGTACTTCCGCTGCTTGAGCAGATCGTTCAGTCCGGCCGCAAGCTGCTGATCATTGCCGAGGATATCGAAGGCGAAGCACTGACGACTCTGATCGTCAACAAGCTGCGTGGTACTTTCCAGGTAGTCGGCGTGAAGGCTCCGGGTTACGGCGACAGAAGAAAAGAAATGCTGAAGGATATCGCGATCCTTACCGGTGGCCAGGTGATCTCCGAGGAGGTTGGTCTGGAGCTGAAGGATGCTACGCTGGATATGCTTGGCCGCGCGAAATCCGTAAAGGTTCAGAAGGAGAACACGATCATCGTAGATGGTCTTGGTGACAAGAAAGCGATCGCAGACCGTGTTGCTCAGATCAAGGCCCTGATCGCAGAGACCAAGTCTGAATTTGATAAAGAGAAGCTGCAGGAGAGACTTGCCAAGCTGGCAGGCGGTGTTGCAGTGATCCGTGTCGGTGCCGCTACCGAGACCGAGATGAAGGAAGCCAAGCTTCGTATGGAAGATGCGCTGAACGCTACGCGTGCGGCCGTTGAGGAAGGCATCATCGCAGGCGGCGGATCCGCTTACATCCATGCTTCCAAGAAGGTTGCCGAGCTGGTTGACACCCTTGAGGGCGACGAGAAGACCGGTGCGCAGATCATCCTGAAGGCTCTGGAAGCTCCGCTGTATCACATCGCAAACAACGCCGGTCTGGAAGGCGCTGTCATTGTGAACAAGGTAAAGGAATCCAAGCCGGGAATGGGCTTCGATGCCTACAAGGAAGTTTATGTCGACATGGTGGAAGCCGGTATCCTTGATCCCGCAAAGGTTACCCGCTCTGCTCTGCAGAATGCAACCAGCGTTGCATCTTCCCTGCTGACAACGGAAGCTGTTGTCGGAAACATCAAAGAAGAGACTCCGGCTATGCCCGCAGGCGGTGCAGGCGGAATGGGAATGATGTAAGAACAATTGAAAAACTGCAAGGTTTCAAATGGAGTGTTGCTTTCGGGCGGCACTCTTTTTTCGATTGAAGCCTTTGTTCTTGTAATTTGCGGGGGGTTTCATTATACTGAAAACAGCAGCCAGTCTTATTGAAAACAGCAGTCTGTCCTCCCTGTCTGCAGGGGGTTCGCTGCTTTCATCAGGTGAACATACGTAAATCACTTTACGGGACCAGGTGCATGGATTAAAAAATGTAAATTTGATTTCGGAAAGGAGCAGACACATGAAATTATACCAGTGTGAAGGATGTAAGAAAATCGTAGGAATGATTCAGCCCTCCAAATGCCCGACAAAATGCTGCGGGGAACCGATGCAGGAGATGGTCCCGAACACGACGGACGCCGCAGTCGAGAAGCATGTTCCCGTTGTGAAAGTGGAAGGCAGCCTGGTCACGGTCACGGTGGGTGAGACGATCCATCCGATGACGGAAGCACATCAGATCATGTGGATCCTTCTCGAAACAAACCAGGGACGTTGCCGTAAGAACCTTCCCGTTTCCGGGGAACCGAAGGCAGTGTTTGCCCTTGCGCCGGGTGAGAAGCCTGTTGCGGCTTACGAATACTGCAATCTGCATGGCCTGTGGATGAAGGAACTGTGAAGCGTGGACGAAGACGGTCAGTTTCATTTGGGAGAGAATGTATGAAAAAGTATTATCTCTATACAGGCGGCTATACAATGCCGACTAAGCTTGGCTCCGGCGAGACGGTGGATCCCGGATGCCCGGGCATTATCTGCTTTTCCTGGGACGAGGAGAAGGGGCACCTGGAGAAGCGGAGTGTGATCCGGGAGGGAGCCGACAACACCACCTGGATCACAGTGAATCCGAAGGCGCCGTTTCTGTATGCGGTAAATGAGCTCAAGACATTCGGAGACGCCGGTGGCGGTGCCGTGGCTGCCTACCGGATCGATCCGGACACCGGAGCGCTTTCCTTCCTCGGAAGACAGGTCAGCGGCGGGGAGGATGCCTGCCACCTGGCCATCGCGGCAGATGGAAAATATCTGATCAATGCCAATTACTCCGGCGGAAGCTTCTGCGTGTTCCCGATCCGTGAGGATCATTCCCTGGCGCCGATGAGCTGCCTGCTGCGCCATGTGGGCAGCGGACCGAATCCGTTCCGGCAGGAAATGCCCCATGCACATCAGATTCTGCACGCGCCCGGAGAAGCCGGAAATACCTGTGTGTATGTTGCGGATCTTGGTCTGGACAGGCTGGTGTGTTACGATCTTGATCCAGAGACAGGCTGGCTTCAGCCTTCCGCCAGACCGGATGTATGCGCTCATCCCGGGCAGGGAGCGCGGCACGCCGTGTTTAATGAGGACGGCAGCAGACTGTATGTGATGACGGAGATGGCCTGCGAGGTGAATGTGTACCGCTATGATCCGCTTACAGGCGAAAATGAGCTGCTCCAGGTGATCTCGGCAATGGGCAGTGAGACCGGAGAGGAGTGCCTGGGCGCGGAGCTGCACATCCATCCAAACGGAAAATGGCTGTATGCCAGCGTGCGGAGGAGCAATCATATCGCGGTATTCGACATTGCGCAGGACGGAACCCTCAGCCTGAAGCAGACCATCTCCAGCGGCGGGGAGATCCCGCGGGATTTCATCATCTCTCCGGGCGGGCGTTATCTGCTTGCCGGCAATCAGGACACCGGAAATATTACCGTTTACCGGATCGATGGAGACAGCGGCTGCCTTCAGGTGCACGAAACCTGCGCGGAGGCTGCCGGGGCGACGGTGCTGGCCTTATATGAAGCGTAGCGGTCAGCGTGCAGTCATGCCCTCAATCAGCAGAGCCGGCGCCGGGACGTCTTCTTCTCCCGGAAGCCGTCAGAAACAGGCAGGAGAATACGTACCATGAACCGGGATGACTACTGTGAGATCATTCAAAAAAGCTCCCCGAAGCTGATGTACTGCGAACACTTTGATGAGGACAGCGACAAGTGGGATTTCAGCCGGCATTCCCATCCCTACATCGAACTGATCTTCTTCCTGGAGGGAAAGGCGGATCTCGAGGTCGGAGGGCAGACGCTGAAAACGACGCTCTATGACACACTGGTATATCCCGCCGGAATGCTGCATCGTGACGGTTTAAGTCCCGAGCGGACCCGCGAGATCATCTGCCTGTGGGTGGATATTCCGCAGCTGGTCCTGACACAGCCCATTATACTGCATGAACGGCGGGGAACTTTGAAGAGTCTCTTCCAGCTGGTATACCGCTTCGGAAAAGAGGAGGAGAATGATCCATACCGGATCGAGTACGCGTTGAAGCTTCTGCTCACGGAAGTAATGTTCGAAGCATTCCGCGCCTCCGGGAATGAGACCCGCCCGAATGCGGTCGTTCCTTATATTCTGGAGCATTATACGGAAAAGATCACCCTGGAGGAGCTCGCCTCTCTGGAGCACATCAGTGTGTCCTACCTGGCGAGGCGCTTTAAGGAAACGACCGGAATGACGATCATTTCCTATATTCATCATCTGCGGATCGAAAAGGCCAGGGAGCTTCTGATCTCCTCGTCGCTGACAGCCTCCGAGATCTCCTACATGGTGGGATTTGATTCTCCGAAGTATTTTCACCGGATCTTCAAAAAGGAGACCGGGGAATCTCCTGCGCAGTTCCGCAGGACTTACACAAAGCAGCAGACAGAATAAGGATCCGTTTTTCGAGATCTTTTGGTGCATGAATTTGCCGAATTTGCATTTCGGTTCAAAATCGTGCACCTTTTTTATTGAATCGTAGGTATACAATCCGATCATTTTTCAGTATAATTCACAACAACAGATAAAGGTTTGGAGATTTCCCTGTTGAAATCTTCGGCACTTCGGGAGAGAGGCGTACTTTTCCGTTGTGCGAATTTACAAACGCAGGAGGAAAAGGTATGAATAAAAAGGTATTTGTTTTGGCAGCGGTTGCAACAGCAGCTCTCGGTATGATGGCACATGCGGAAGAAAAACCGAAATTCGCATTCATCACCCAGTCTCTGGAGAACGACTCCCAGGCTTTTGCATGGAAGACCATGCAGGCACATGCGGATGAGTACGGCTTCGATGTACAGGTATTCGAAGAGGATTATGACTCTCAGAACGGCGTAGCTGCCATCGAGCAGTGCATCGCGCAGGGATATACTGCAATCGCGATCAATCCGACTGACGCGACCGCTCTGATCCCGTCCATGAAAGAAGCGATGGCTGAGGGCGTGATCGTAAGCCTGTATTCCACAGAGCTTCCGGAAGAGACCGCTACCACCGAGAACCGTACCTTCATGTGCGGATCCAACGATATTCTGGGCGGTCAGATCGCTGCCGAAACATTGATGGAAGCGTTCCCGGACGGCGTTAAGGTCGTTGAGGTAGGCGGACAGTCCGGTCATGCTGCACAGATCAACCGTCATGACGGTTTCTTCAACACCATCGACGACAGCGTTGAGGTTCTGGATTCCAAGGACTGTGACGAGTGGTCCACCGATGATGCACAGGCCATTATGGAAGACTTTATCACCCTGTACGGCGATGAGATCCAGGCTGTGTTCTGCCACTGGGACAACGGCGCAACGGGCTGCATCAACGCTCTGGCGGATGCCGGCATCGAAGGCGTGTATGTAATCGGTGTTGACGGCAACCAGACCGGTTATCAGCAGGTGAAAGACGGCACCCAGGGACTGTGCGTAGGCCAGAACTTTGACAAGATGACCACCGATACCTTCGACTGCATCACTGCTTTCCTGAACGGGGAAGAGGACAGCGTAGAATGGGATACCGATCAGAGAAATCTGTGGACCGATATGGACGTTGTGACCGCAGAGAC
>CAMOSN010000139.1 GCA_946624935.1 uncultured Lachnospiraceae bacterium
CCCTGTATGGCGATGCAGCTGTTGAAGCTGTGGCTGAGGGAGCAACCGAGGCTGTAGCAGCTGCAGAAGAAGAGCAGAGTGAGGCAGCTGCGGCAGAAGAGGAAAGTGAAGCAGCTGTCGAGACTGCACTGGAAGATGCAGCTGCAGTGGAAGAGGCTGCCACGGAGAAGGCAGCGGAAGAAGAGACCGCAAGCGCTCCCGGTATCGAAGGCGGCGATGTAACGGTACACGTTGTGAAAAACGGCGACGGCAGTATTGCATCTCTGACGATCGATACAGATCATGAAACGGTGGGCATCGGCACGAAGCTTACAGAGGATCCGGCATTTGCAGAGCAGTTCATCGGCAAGACCGGCCCGTTCACCTTTGGCGAGGACGGAATCGAGGCCCTTACAGGTGCTACGATTACAAGCCAGGCGGCGCTGGATGCACTGAATACCCTGTTTGAGACAGTGGATGAAGCAGCAACCGAGGAAGCGACCGAGAGCCTGACGGAAGGTGATGAAAAAGAAGCATCAGGAGCAGGCGAAGAGACTGCAAGCGCTCCCGGCATCGAGGGGGGCGACGTAACCGTGCACGTGGTAAAGAACGACGACGGCAGCATCGCATCTCTGACGATCGACACTCCGAATGAGACACCGGGTCTCGGCACCAAGGTGAGCGAAGAAGCAAGCTTTGCGGAGCAGTTCATCGGCAAGACCGGACCGTTTACCTTCGGCGAGGACGGCATTGAGGCGCTTGCCGGAGCAACCGTAACTTCACAGGCAGCGCTGGATGCGCTCAACAGCCTGTTTGAAGACTGACAGAAGGGGGTGCAAAAGCATTGGCTATGAAAAAAACGTTTCGAGGAGGCGTTCATCCCCTTCATGGGTCACATGAGGGAAAAGCGCCCACACGTGATAAGGCTGTAAAAGAATATATTCCGGATTCTGTAACGATCATGATGGGGATGCATCTGGGTGCCCCCAGTACCCCCTGTGTACAGAAGGGAGATAAGGTAAAGCTGGGTCAGGTGATCGGCACTCCGGAGGGCTTCTTAGGCCTTCCGGTGCATGCAAGTATCGCCGGCGAAGTGATCGATGTCGGTCCGGTACAGGGGCTTGGCGCAACACCGGGTATCGGCGTTACGATCAAAAATGATTATTCTGACGAGTGGGTCGAAGGCCTGGAGCCGCTCGGCAATGTGGAGACCTGCCCGAAGGAAAAGATCGTTCCCGCCATCAAGAATGCTGGCATCTGCGGAATGGGCGGCGCTTCTTTCCCGACACATGTCAAGTTTGCCGTAAAAGAAGGGCAGTACTGTGACACGATCATCCTGAACGGTGCGGAATGTGAGACCCATCTGACGGCGGACCACCGTCTGATGCTGGAGAACAGCGTCCGGATCGTGGACGGTCTTCGCGCTGCAATGCGTGCCCTGGATGTCAAGAAAGGGATCATCGCCATCGAGGACAACAAGCCGGATGCCATTGAAGCAATGCGCAAAGCGGCAAACGGCCGGGACGGCGTTGAGGTCCGTCCGCTGAAGACCAAGTACCCGCAGGGCGGTGAAAAACAGCTCATTCAGGTTGTCACAGGACGGGAAGTACCCACGAAAAAGCTTCCGCTCGATGTGCATGTAATCGTTCTCAACGTCGGGACAGCCGCGGCCATCGCGGATGCCGTGATCGATGGAAAACCGCTGATCTCCCGTATCACTACGGTGACAGGACATGTGAACAATCCTTCCAACTTCCGCATCCGGATCGGTACCATCGCTGAGGATATCATCGGAGAGTGCGGTGGATACAGCGAAAAGCCGGGCAAGATCGTCTTTGGCGGTGCAATGACCGGTATGCCGGCGCCCAGCGATCTGATCCCGCTGGCCAAGGCAAACAACGGTGTGGTCGTTTACAACGAGAAAGAGGCACTCAACCTTGAGGAAAGCCCCTGCATTCGCTGCGGCCGCTGCGTAGAAGCCTGTCCGATCGGCCTTAACCCTTACAAGCTGAAATATCTGTGCGATGCGGATGATCTGAAAGCTGCCGCGGAGGCGGACATCATGGACTGCGTTGTGTGCGGAAGCTGTTCCTACATCTGCCCGGCACACCGGTTCCTGACACCTGCCTTCAAAAATATGAAGGATAAGATCACAGCGGAAGCGCGCAAGAAAAGGGGGTAAGCGGTTATGAATCTATTTTTATCTTCAGCACCCCATGTGCACAGTCCTCAAACGACAAAAGTGCTCATGCGGAATGTGCTTATCGCACTGGTTCCCTGCGCAGCCGCAGCCGTATGGTACTTCGGATACAGTGCGCTGATCCTGATGGCCATTGCTACTGCAACGGCAGTACTCGCAGAGCTGATCTGGCAGAAGTGTACCGGACAGAAAGTGCGGATCGACGATCTTTCTGCAGCAGTTACCGGACTTCTGGTAGGCCTGAACCTTCCGCCGCAGGCTCCATGGTGGCTCGCGGTGATCGGAAGTCTGTTTGCAATCATCATTGTAAAGTGCCTGTTCGGAGGACTGGGCGATAACTTCATGAATCCGGCTCTGGCCGCAAGAGGTGTACTGCTTGCATCCTGGCCGGTACGTATGACCAGCTGGGTCCTTCCCACAGGATGGAATTCCTATGCGGATGCTGTCACCGGTGCAACGCCTCTGGCAAGTCCCGGAAGCTTTACCATCAAGGATCTGCTGCTGGGCAATATCCCGGGAACGATGGGCGAGGTGTGTAAGATTGCAATCCTGATCGGTTTCTTATATCTGCTGATCACGAAGACGATCTCCTGGAGAATTCCGGTGATCGTGGTTGCAGTGACCTTCGTATTCTCCTGGCTGTTCGGGAATGATCCGGTCGTTTCGATCCTTTCCGGCGGACTTCTGTTCGCAGCCGTATTTATGGCAACCGATTATGTGACCTGCCCGATGACCGATAAGGGACAGTACATCTACGCGGCCGGTATCGGACTGCTGATCGCTGTGATCCGTAACTTCGGTAATTATCCTGAGGGTGCGACCTATGCGATTCTGCTGATGAACATCGCAACGCCGCTGATCGACAGGTTTACAAAGAATCGTGTATACGGACATGAAAGGAAGGTGAAGAAAGAAAATGGCTAAGAAGAAATCTTTAGGCGCGATCGTGAAAAACGGTCTTCTTTCGGAAAACCCCACATTCCGTCTCGTGCTTGGAACCTGCCCGACGCTTGCTGTTACCACCAGTGCGCTGAACGGTATTGGAATGGGACTGGCAGCCACTTTTGTGCTGATCTTTTCCAACCTGATCGTCTCGCTGCTGCGCAAGTTCATTCCGGATAATGTCCGGATACCGTCCTTTATCGTGATCATCTCCACCTTTGTAACGATCGTGGAGCTTGTGATGAAGGCATTTTTCCCGGCTCTGAACAGTGCGCTGGGCGTGTTCATCCCGCTGATCGTAGTAAACTGCATCATCCTTGCCCGCGCGGAGGCGTTTGCCTCCAAGAACGGCCCGCTTGCTTCCGCGGCAGACGGCCTGGGCATGGGTCTTGGCTTTACCTGTGCGATCACGCTGATCGGATCTGTGCGTGAGCTCATCGGAAACGGTTCCATCTTCGGTTTCCAGATCATGCCCGCAGGATACGAATCCATGCTGCTGATCCTGATGCCTGCCGGCGGTTTCCTGATCTTCGGCCTGGCTCTCGGTATCTTTAATGCGATCACGATGAAGAAAGAAGGAAAGGAGGGTGCGAACGCATGAGTAATGTGACAAATATCCTTCTGTTTATGGTCAGCTGCGTACTGACCCACAACTTCATTTTTTCACGTTTTCTTGGATGCTGTCCGTTCCTTGGCGTGTCCAAAAAGGTAAATACCGCTGCGTCCATGGGTCTGGCCGTGACTCTGGTCATGACCATGGCTTCCCTGATCACCTGGTGCATTTATCATTTTATCCTGATCCCTCTGGATGTAATGTATCTGCAGACCTGCACTTTCATCCTTGTGATCGCAGCCCTGGTCCAGGTCATTGAGATGTTCCTGAAAAAGACCAGCCCGGGACTTTATAAGGCCCTCGGCATTTACCTTCCT
Source organism: uncultured Lachnospiraceae bacterium (assembly GCA_946624935.1). Taxonomy (GTDB): domain Bacteria; phylum Bacillota; class Clostridia; order Lachnospirales; family Lachnospiraceae; genus Merdiplasma. The sequence goes on from CAMOSN010000139.1 coordinate 4,052, forward strand.
CTGATCACCACCAACTGCGCCGTTCTCGGTGTGGCGGTCCTGAATATTACAGAGGAGTTAAACCTCGGATATGCGATTCTGAACGGTCTGTTCGGCGGCCTTGGCTTTATGCTGGCGATCGTCCTGATGGCCGGTGTGCGTGAACGTCTCGAAACATCAAAAATACCGGAACCGCTTAAAGGCTTTCCACTCTCCCTGATCAGTGCTTCACTGATGGCGGTGGCATTCATGGGATTTGGCGGGCTGGCGTAAGCAAAGGGAGGAAAAGCTATGGATATTTTCATTCCTGCTCTGATCGTGGCTGTGATCGGACTGGTACTTGGGGCGCTTCTTGGTATGGCGTCCAAAAAGTTCTATGTCAAGGTTGATGAACGTGTGGAACAGGTACGCGCATACTGCGCAGGTGCCGGCTGCGGTGCCTGTGGATATGCCAGCTGTGATGCGTTCGCAGAAGCCGTTGTAAAAGGGGAGGCACCGGTTAACGGATGCCGCCCCGGCGGTAACGAAGCAGCGAAGGCAATTGCCGAAGTCATGGGCGTTAATGCGGAGAAGACCAATCCGATCGTTGCCCGTGTGATCTGCCAGGGTTCAAATGCTACCGCAAAAGAACGCTACAATTATAACGGGATTCCTTCCTGCCGCGTCGCGGCCGGAATTGCAGGAGGCCCCAAGCAGTGCCGTTTCTCCTGTATCGGTCTTGGAGACTGTATGGCAAAATGTGCTTTCGGCGCGATCCACATGGAAAACAATCTTTGTGTGATCGACGAAGATAAATGCACAGGATGCGGCGCCTGCGTGGAGGAGTGTCCCCGCAATGTGATCCGTCTGCTTCCGAAGGAGCAGTCCGTGTATGTGCATTGCCGCAATACCGACAAGGCACGTATGGCAAGAGACGTCTGCATGACCGCCTGTATTGCCTGCGCGCGCTGTAAAAAAGCCTGCCAGTACGATGCGATCACCGTGGAGAACGGCGTAGCCACCATCGATCCGGAAAAGTGCACACGCTGCGGCGAGTGCGCAAAAGTATGTCCCTGCAAATGTATTGTTCCGCCTGAAGTGGTTGCCTGAACATAATCCGGATTGACCGTCAGGAAAAGATGTGATAGTATGTCATTGTTCGTTTTCTGACAGTGCAGCAACTTGCTGTAAGGTGGTTCTGCTCCGTTTAAACGGATGCGTTTTACTTCAGGGAGGAAGTTATGATCAATCAGAAGATAACCGGGAATTCCAAGGGGAATTTGGGAGAGATAATCCCTCACATAGTGCAGACCGCCTGTGCTTTTCACAGTGCAATCACCTTCGAAGTCGAGGACAAGCGGGTGAACGCAAAGAGCATCATGGGGGTCATGGCATTAGCCAGTCACAATGCAAAGAGTATCGGTGTGTTTGTGGATGGGGATGATGAAGAGGAGGCCTTTAAGGCCATTGCCGGTTTACTTGAATGACTGACAGCAGATGGTCGGCGCGGAAACGCGCCGGCTTTTTTGATTCCCGGAAAGTATACCCAGAAGGTGATGGCCCCCTCCTCTATAGGTGGGGGAAACAGAAGCTTTCTCAGGCGGGGTCCAATCCCCTTCTGAGTGCCTCCGGCGGATGCCAGGGCTGCGCAGTGGAAGATGCCAGCGTAGCTGGCGCGCAGCCCGGCGCAAGTCCGGCATACGCCAGACTTGAATTTTATGATATATACAAAAAAGAAGCCGCTTCAAGGCGACTTCTTAAAGTGGAGACGGTGGGAGTCGAACCCATGACCTCTTGAATGCCATTCAAGCGCTCTCCCAACTGAGCTACGCCCCCATCTACTTAATCACCGGAAGCTCCAGAAGGAACTCCCGGTAAACGTAGGACGTGTGCTAGAGGATTCGAACCCCCGACCTTCTGGTCCGTAGCCAGACGCTCTA
>CAMOSN010000140.1 GCA_946624935.1 uncultured Lachnospiraceae bacterium
CTTCCGCCACTTCTGCCTCCGCTTTCACTTCCGCAGCTTCCGCTTTTACTTCCGCCACTTCTGCCTCCGCTTTCACTTCCGCAGCTTCCGCTTTTACTTCCGCAGCTTTATCCGATTTCGCGCTCTTTTTACGTGTCGTCGCTGCCTTTGCTGTCGTTTTCTTAGCTGTGCTCTTCGATGCAGCCTTTTTCTCTGTCTTTCCTTCTGCCGCTTTTACAGTCTTCGATGCAGCCTTCTTCTCTGTTTTCGCCTCAGCTTTCTCCTCTGCCTTCGCTGCAGCTTTCTCCTCGGCCTTCACTGCAGCTTTATCCCCGGCCTTCGCTGCAACCTTATCCTCGGCCTTCACCTCGGTTTTCTTCTCCGTTTTAGCCGCAGTTTTCTTTTCTTTCTTTACTGCGGTCTTCTTCTCTGCCTTCGGTGAAGCCTTTTTCGTTGTCTCTTTCGCCTCTGCTTTTTCAGGCTTCTTTATTTCAACAGGCTTTTCGCTATTTGTTTCTGTCTGTTTCGCAGCAGTCTGCACTTCCTTTGCTTCTTTCTTTACAGAATCTTTTGTTTTTTCTTCTTTCATAACAGCCAAGGGGCACCTCCTTCAAAACCGTTGCCATGTTCCTCTTCGCATCGATATCAATATAACACATTCATTGCCATACGACCAGTCCTGCAGCGCAGTAAAAATATTCCGGATTGTACTGCAGTAGAATTAACCAGCCTGCACTTCCAGCAGAAAACGGGTCATCACCTCGGTTACCTCTCCGATTTTCCGGTCAAAGCAGTGATCGTCTCCGGCCACGATGTGCAGCTTCGCATTCGCGTAGCTGTGTGCAGCACTCTCCGCGTAATGAACCGGAACCGTCTCATCGGTGTCGGCATGAACAATCAGCACGGGGCCAGTATAGGCCTGAATGGCTTCCTCGACGGGAAGAAACTGAGCAGTCCGGAAATAGTTTCCGCTCAGGGTCCGTTCTTCATTCATCACCAGTTCCTGCGGAATATGCTCCGGATCAAAATGGACATCAAAAGAACAGCCTTTCCTCGCGTCATCCCGGATCATAATTGCCGGTGCCAGTGGAATCAAAGCCTTGATCACATCACGCTTCATGGCTGCAGCCAGCATAACTGCAAGGCCGCCCTGAGAATGTCCGATCAGATAAAGGTCCCCGGCAAAATCCAGCCCTGCGGCATAGTCGATCACCGTCAGCAGCTCCGATACCCATTTTGCTACCGTGTGCTCCCGGAAGGTGCCTCCACTCTTCCCGTGTCCGTACAGCTCTATGCGAAGCGCAGCAAATCCAATGTCATTCATGGCTTTCGCAATCGCAGTTATATGAGGCTCCTCCATATGCCCGGTGTAACCGTGCTGAATAATCACCAGCGGGACTATTTTCGATTCGGTGGCAGGAACATCCAGCTTCGCATGAAGTGCGATCCCGTCATGATCGATATAGAATTCACTGTTTTGCATAATAAGTACCTCCCTGTCATGCAAAATGCTTCCGCACATTTCAATCTGCCCGCAGATTTCCCTCACGGATATGTTTTTGTAAAATCTCATCCGATATCCGGTACAGAGCCTCCGAACCCAGACGTGTTTTCCTCTGGCGTCCGTAAACCTTCTCCGCTGTGACATCATGTTCCTTCCAGTCACTTCCCTGATTACTGTCATTGAGGATCAGCGGCTGCAGGTTGTCCAGGGCATGTGCATATCTTGATTCGGCGCTTTCAGATGCCTCAAATTCGTCAAACAGAGCACTAAGCTCCTTCTTCTGATCCTCCGGAAGCAGGGAAAAGATCCGTTCCTTTGCGCGTTCCTCCCGTTCTTTCTGGGTCTTCAGGCCTTCCTCATCATAGGCGTAGGTATCTCCGGCATCGATCTCCACGATATCGTGAATCAGACACATCAGCATTACTCTTCCGATATCCACCGGTTCGTTGGCATATTCCCTGAGCAGATAAGCCATGATGGCCATGTGCCACGCATGCTCCGCATCATTTTCATTTCTGCCGTGCCCGGAAAGATGAGTCTGCCGGAAAATGTTTTTCTCTTTGTCGATCTCCAGGGAAAAAGCAAGCTGCTTCTTCAGTCGTTCCTCCATGGCCTTGTTACCTCCCTTATCTGTGTAAATCCGCAAATTCCTCCGCCAGAATCGCATATTCATACTGATCGAAATACGGGTGTGTTTCCTCCGGGCGGGACTTTCCCCGCTTCACCAGGGCGATCAGTCCTCATAAAACGCTTCCAGGTTTCTCCGAAACAGCTTTGCAGGACGGTGTCCGGCACCGGTCACCGTTTCCTCCGTTTCCGAAACGAGCGGAGCAATCTTTCTTCGGAAGTTCGGTGTGGTCAGCTTTCTTCCCAGAATGATTTCATTCACCTCCTGAAGCTGATACAAAGTGAACTGTTTCGGCATCAGATCGAACACAATCTTTCCGTCCTCACTGGTTTCCCTTCGCAGCTGCCGGAATGCGCGAAGAATGATCTTCGCATGATCAAATGCCAGTCCATCACACCGGTCAATGAATATATACACTTTTTCATGATGCTGTTCAAAAATCCGTTCTTCCGTAAGTACCGCAAAAAGTCGGATCCCCAGCTGTGCATTCTCCAGTTCAAGCTTATATTGTGTCCGGATCCTGGCATGCGATCCCTCCACGTTTCTGGACAATTGCTCACTTCTGACCCGGAGTGTAAACCATCTGGCGTCCCATGCATCTGTTCCGCCGCGAATCCGGTAATCCTTCGCATCCACCAGTGCCAGGAAGCCGTTTGAAATGATCCATCCGCGGGGGTCCCTGCCGCTGTCGCTGAAGGTTCCGAAAGGCCTCAGATAAGCATTTTCCACAGAGGTTTCCTCTCGCAGCTCCCGGTCCGCACATTGCTCCAGGCTTTCTCCCGGGCGGGCGAAGCCTCCCGGCAGCGCCCAGTAATCCTTATAGGGGTAGCTGCCCCGCCGGATCAGCAAAAGCGACAGCTCCAGCGGCGGGTCCTTCCGATAGTCCCGATCCTGCTGCTCCTCCTGCCTGGCCATTACTGCAAATACCGCAATATCCACCGTCACGGAGGGCTGCTGAAAACGCGTAATATCATATTGTTCCAAAAATTGTTTTTCTTCCTCTGACATCAGATAAGACACGTACTTACGCTCCTGTTCTGTGTATTTTATGAATCATCCTTCATCCGGACATGCCAACCCTGTTAATGGAGCGAGGCGGCCTGCTTATATCGGAACAAAGTCCGCAAACGGACTTCCCCTCCCCCTGCCCCCTCCGTCTGGAGGGGAGCGCATCCTGCACGGAGTGCTTTTGTCTCATAGGAAATTCGTCGCAATTTTCTATGAGACGAAAAAGGAGTGCCAAGCTCATCAGCACTCCCATAGTGTATCATACCCGCCAGAATCTTTGCCACACAAATGTTATCCAGTATGCATTCAACTTATGCAAAACGTTTCTTCCACACGCCGGTAAGATTCCTCGCAGTCAGAATGATACTTGACTGCAGCATTCCGTGCACCGGGATGCGCATATTCATTCAGGTGTGTCATGCAGACCGCCCATTCGGCTTCGCTCCCCGTAATTTCCTTCCAGGCTGAAAAATCTCTTCGGACCCTGCGCAGGAAGCTGGTCATATTCAATGTCCCGTAACGGATCGTTCCCTGGCTTTCGTTCGGTACATTGGTCAGATCCCGGATCGCCGGATTGATCTGCTCCATCGGACATTCTGTGTCAAAGCGGCCCGCGCCGTGCCGGGTCATATAGGAACGAGTCACATAGACAGCCTGCGTATGCAGCTTTGTGTCCTGTCCTTCCGCCTTCTCTTCATGATCAACTCTTTGCTGCTCCTGCCTGGAAACCGAAGGAACCGTATGTTTCAGGCCGAAAGCGCTGCTTACGATCCTGGCAGGGTTCTCAATTCCGGTATTACTGGGCGTGGTATGGTTTCCGTACCCTTTGTATTTCATCCCGGTGTCCAGCAGTAGACCCTGCCCGTTTTCAAAAAGAATCTCCGGATACGCTTTCAGGACTGCATCATCCGTGATGTGCACCATCTCCCGCATGAGGGCGAAATCCTCCAGATACTGCCGGATCACCGCAGGATCATAAACGATCTCCTTCCATGCATCCGGCAGCTGTCCGATCCCGTTTTCCGCAAGGCGCGTCATCAGATGCTCTCTGCGATCCCGTGCAAGGTACTCTTCGCGCTGTTTCTCCTCCATCGCGGCCAGCTGTGCAAAGCTTTTTCCACCGCCGATCAGTGTCTCCCAGATCCCGACTCCCACACTGCCGTGGCGCTTCGCCCCGCGCTGCTCCTCCAGGATCAGATTGGTCATCATTTCATAGGGCGTTGTCACCAGGCAGTCCGGATGGATAAAAACCTTCGGAAAGGAGTTGCCGGAGGGAAGCTTTCCTTTCAGCTCCTCCAGCTCCTTCACAAAAATCATGGGATTCACCAGAAACTGCGAGGGGAAGTAACTGTCTGCTCCTGCAAAGGTTCCGGATCCGAAGTGTCGGAACACATGGCGGACCTGTCCCCGCACTACCGTGTGACCGCGCTGCGGCCCGCCATTGGAGAGCACATTCAGGCAGCATCCGCTGCGCGCCATCATTTCGTCCGCGAAGGAGGCCGTCATCAGGCCTTTCCCCTCATCTCCGAAATTTCCTCCGATTACGATCCGGATATTTGTCACCATGACTGCCTCCTTCCTCTTCCCAAAACATATCACCGGGATTCATTCAGAAAATGCTCTTCGCCCAGTTTCCTGATGCTGATATCGCAGCAGCGGTGTTTACCAGGAGATTGTATCCGGACTGTCTGTATACAGCATCACTTCGGCAGCTGCTGCTTCCCTGTTCTTCTGATATTCGTCCTTCACGATCGACACGATCGTCTCCGCGATGTTATCCAGCGTCACCGTCCGGAAATGATCCTGATCCAGGATCTTTCTCCAGGATTTTGTGATCTCCTCTTCATCATATCCGCGCCGGTGATCCACATTCAGATGATAGATCTCATACTTATGTGCCACATTCTCATAAAGAGGTCCTGTCTCAATATCCCCCTGCGTCACATCACCAGTCACCGCATGAATGCTGCTATGACTGCCGCGGCACGGGATATATGGGTTGAGCCGCTCATCTCCCATCGTGATGAGGATCCCCTTCCGGCCTTTCTTCCAGGCATCCAGCCGTGTGTGATGTACAGCAAAATACCAGGCTGCCGTGTAGGACTCAAACGCGTTTCCGCCACCGCCGAATTCAAAGTACAGTTTGTCCAGCTGCTCTGCGATCCGGATGTCCGCCTCGAACTGAGACACCTGCAGAGGAACACTGTCATAGGCAAAATCTCCGATTCCCATCACCATGAACTGAACATCCTTTGTCTCCTCATAAAGCTTTGTCATGATGACATTCAGCTGCTTCGCCACCTCGACGGCCGCCTGTCCCATGGAACCCGTCACATCCAGGGCCAGGATCACCGGCAGCGTATCCGGATGCTCCTCACTGTCACAGCATTCGCGAATCACGCCGTGCGGATTCAGCATCGGATCCAGGTTCTTTGCCTTGAACATATCCTGATTGGAATAGCTGCCGGTCAGCTTACCGTCCTCGCCGACAGAACGGTTCATTCTCTTACTGTATGCTGCAAAGTCGCTTCTTTTCCATGCCCCGTATCCCATATGTTACCTCCTTGCCATTTCTTTTTCAGACCTTTTCCTGCTGCCTGAAACGTCTTCATAATCCTCTGTCCTGAAGCTACGCCGTGTACTCTGTCCTGAAACT
>CAMOSN010000141.1 GCA_946624935.1 uncultured Lachnospiraceae bacterium
ATGGCCGGAACCGCTTTCCACACCAGCTCCCGCACCTTATCCTGCCGGGAGGTACGCATCAGCAACAGCGCCCCGATCACCGCCGCGACCGCAAGCGCCACCGCGATCAGCACCACCCAGCCCAGGGCTGCGCCGGCGCGCATCAGCATACCGCCGGATCCGTTCATGGAGGTTCCCATGCCGGCCAGGACCCGGCGGAACACCGGCAGTACCTTCCACAGCATGATCAGCACGATCACCACAAGCATGGAACCCAGTACCAGCGGATAGGTGACCGCTCCGGTGACTGCGCTGCGGATCCGGTCCTCCCGGGCATAGTATTCCTCCAGTCCGCGCATCACCTGCTCAAGCTGTCCGGAACGCTCTCCCACACCGGTCATTTCCACCAGATAGGAAGGCCAGCGCGGATCCTCCTTCAGCGCCTCATAAAGAGAGCCCGTCTCTGTCACGCCCCTGCTGACGTCCCGGTACATCTGTGCATTCGCACTCGCACGGTCCGCCTCCGCCAGGGTTTCCATCCCGTCATAAAGAGGCAGGCCTGCCTCCAGGATCAGTGCCACCTGCCCGCAGAAGCTGGAAAGCTCCGCACTGTTCATCCCTTTCTCGTTCTTTCCGGCCATATTGAATGCTCTCCTTCGTCAATAATACCGTTCCACAGAATATGTTCCCACTGAATTGATCCCGCCCACTGCGGCCGTCGGGTCGAAAAATTCTTCCTTTCCGTCCACCAGCGTCTGGGTCCACGCATGATAATTATCGTCCGCGTATCCGATCATCAGGCGCCCCGGAATGCCCATGGTGCGCAGCATTGCCACCGTCACCGCGGAAAGATCCTGACAGATCCCCATCCGTTTTTCAAAGCTTCCGTCCGCGTCGGGCAGCTGTCCGGCCGAAACCGTAAGCGCCCGCACAAAATCATACACAAACTCCGACTGCATAAACGTACACACCGTTTGATAGGTGTCCTTCTCATCCAGTCCGTTGCACAGCTCTCCCGCCTTCTCCACCAGAGGAGAAAGCGCACTGTAATTGACATACTGGTTGGGCACAAGAAACGACGCATCCTCCCGGGAAAGACTCACATCCAGAAGGATTCCCCCCTGCTGGGCATACTTTTTTCCGCCCACATTTTCATACAGCATCACGCTGTACGTCCCGCTGCCCAGCTGCAGCGGGAACACTTCATATATGCTCTCCCCGTTCAGATCATAGGTCAGCGTCTGCCCATCCTTTTCCACACGCAGCTTCAGCCGGTGCGGGCAGCCCGCAGGCACGCATGCCATGAAATATCCTTCCGAAAGATTGCTGACGTCCAGTGCCAGCTTCCCGTCCTCCCGTACGTCACTGCCCGGAGCCGATGGCCACACCGCCTGTCCGGAATCGAGCGCCAGCACGTGCATGCACACCAGTGCCGATGCCATACAGGCCAGTGCAAGGAGAAGGAGCTTATACACCGGATCGTATGTTCTTCTATTTTCCATATTGTGCGTTCGTCACTGAAAAAGATCCCTCTGTTCCGGCCTCAGGCACCGCTCGGCCCATCTGCTCAGTCATCCAGTATGATCTCACCCTCCCCGGGCTCCCCGCTCTCGGGTTCTTCCACGTTTACCGCCTGGGTGGGCACATCGCCAAAGTAGGAATACAGGATCTCCTGCGCCCAGGACACCTGCCGCATGGGGTCATAATTCTGCAGGGCAGAGGTATAGAAATCGAAATACACATTGGAGTAGACCGGGATCAGCGGAAGCGTCTGTGTGAAACGCTCCTGGAAGGCGACCCACTTCCTGCAGTAGCTGTACACATCGCCCGGCTCGGTGCGGCGCATGTCCCGTGCAAGCGCATACAGCTCATCATCCGCGATGCCGCTCGCACCCCAGAGCGCATGTCCGTCCTCATCGAAGGTAAAGCGCTCGGAGGGATCGAAGATCTCATCAAAATTGGTGGCAAGATACAGAAGATCCGCTCCTGTATCGGCGCTGCCGTAGAAATCCCCCAGAATTTCGGAGAAAGGCATCTGTGTAAGGGTAAGCTCCACGCCTGCCTGCGCAAGCGGTGCCGCCAGATACTCCTCCAGCAGCTCCCCTGCCGCATTCCCTTCCGGATAAGCCAGCTCAAGCCGCAGCGGCGTCAGTGTTCCGTCAATCTCTTTGCAGCGTACGCTGTCGGCGGCGGGATCGAAGGGCTGTCCCTGCTCATTCAGGCTCCAGCCATTCTCCTCCAGAACCTGAGCCGCCATCTGCGGATCGCTTGGGACCTCCTCCGAGGAATAGGTCGTGATTCCCTGCAGGTTTACGGCCTTCCATTCTTCCTCAGTCGCTCCTTCGCCATCCTCCGAAACCGGATATGGAATCGTCCCGTTTACCAGGCCGAACATCCACTGGCCAATGCCGTAATAGCCCTGCGCTTCCAGCCCATAATTTCCCTCATAGCCTTCTGTCACCGCTTTCCGGTCGAGACACCAGGCGATCGCCTGCCGCACCGGGGCATCCTTTACCGAAGCGCTGCTGCCGGCGAAAGCGATAAAGCTCATCCCGTTGCGCGGATACCCGCTCATGGAAAAATCCGTATCCCCGCCGGTCAACGCAATTCCGGCATCGATGGCATCCTTTGCCGACACCTTGTTGAGCAGATCAAAGGTTCCGTCCGCGAGCGCATCGATCATCGTTGCATTATCGGCATGCGTGTACACCAGCTTTTCGATCGTGGGCGTTTCCCCGTCGGAGTCGCCCTTGAAATACGGATTGATCGCAAAGGAAGCCGTCTCCCCGTCGAAATCCGTCAGCACATAGGGGCCGGAGGTGACCTTCGGGCAGTACCGGTAACCGGTTTCGGGATCCAGGATCGTCTTCTCCAGAAGCTCCGCCGTAAACACCGGCTCGCTCTGCTGCGGATCGGCATTCGCAATGTAGATCCCATCTCCGTCGTCCTTCACGACCGTACCCGGCGCGATCTCCCCGATGGGCCATGGCTGGAAGTTCAAAAGCCCCAGCTCATAAAAGTACGGAAGGTACGCGGCATCCACCGTCACCGTCATTTCCGTATCGCTCAGGACGCGAACCCCGGACACCACCTGAGCCGATCCCTCCATGAAGGCATCGGCTCCCTGAATATATTCTGCCCGGCTCGTATCGGCACCCAGCTCTCCAAGCTGCGGCGAAAGCTGCAGCAGGATGGAAAAAGCATAGTCCCATGCTGTGATGCGGCTACCGTCGCTGTAATACAGATCATCGTAAAGCGCGATCTGGTAAATGTGATCCCCTGCTGCATTCTTCGTGGCGACAAAGCCGCTGACCACCGTCGGGTTGGTCTGGAAAATCCCCTCGGAGAAATTCCAGCTCACCAGATTGTAACCGTGAATCAGCTTGCGCACGTCCAGATCACTGGTGGCGTTGCCCCACAGGTCCGTGAAAAAGTCGCCGTTCAGATGTGTGGTATTGCCCACTGTAAGCTCTTCATACGCATCCGCTCCGGCTTCTCCTGCTGCCGCCTGCACGCCAAGCGCAAGCATCAGCAGTGCGCTCAGCCATATTTTACGCATTTTCACGTCTCTTTCCTCCCCTGTTTATTCAAAGCACTCACCTGCATTGATTCCAACCTCGCCAAGACCCAGCGGGGTGCGGTACTCATCGATTTCCGTCTCCCCTGTATCCGGCTGCTGCGCCGCGGGAGCCGTCGCAGTTCCCGCCACGGGGATCATCTGCTCATTCTGCCGGCCCTCGCCGTTGTTGTTATCCGGAACAATACCGGTGTAATACACCACATAGGTGAGGTCTCTTCCGGTCACCGTGCCCGAAATGCTGCCCGCGCTCACCGCGTAGCCGTTCACCGCCGGCGATGCGATGTCGAAGGTCGATCCGGTCAGCAGCTCCTGCTGCGTGGTGGCCGCCGCCGTCTCTCCGTTCAGATAGCGGTAATACACCGTTACGGTGTAAGAGTTCGGGATATACCGGACATTGATCACCGTATCCTCGCTGATCGTTCCCTTTACCTTGGTTACCTGCGTACGGTAGCCGGTCTTCCTGGGCACGACCACGCTGTAGTTCTGTCCGTTTTCATAAACACCTGTGAAGGAAGGTGCTGCACTTTCGGAACCGATCCAGTACTGAACGGTCAGCGTGCTGTAGCCCGCCGGCTCCTCCACTACCTCTTCGGTTTCGATCGTTTCCTTATCCTTTTTGGTCTTCCACTTGCGGGTAAAGGTGATCTGCGTGCGCTCCTCTGTGAAGTCCGTGCTGCTGCCTCCGGACACCCATCCGTCGGCTGCACCGATCTTCCAGGTCAGATCCCGGTGCACCACCGGCATCTCCACATCCATCTTCCAGCCGTTTTTGGCGGTCAGTGTCACCACCCGGCCGTCCGGAAGTGTGACATCCAGTTTCTTCGGCCGCTTTGCCGTCTCATCCCCGCGGTCGTCCCAGTCGATGGAGATGGTATATTTTTCCTTTGCGGTAATGTGCGTATATTCGCGGGTCGACTGAAGATGATCCTCGGAGTCATCATTGCGCGTTCTGGTATAACCCACCAGATTATACTCGTCCTGGTCCTCCGGCGGAATACCCGGCACAAGATCCACATCCCACACCCAGCGGTAGTGAAGCTGTTTTCCGTCCTTCGTGGTCGGAAGATTCTCCAGCAGGATCTGCCAGTTATTCTTTTCGTTCAGTTCATAGGCCGTTCCGTCGTCGTAGTTCTCCCCGTCCTCGGAGGTCTGCAGATATACGGTCATAAAGCCCGGGCGGACATCGTTGGCATCATTGTCATCCTTCCAGGAAACACTCACCTTCGCATTGTTCTGTACCGAGGTGCCGGCCGGAACGGTGTCCGCGGCCTGCCCGGCGCCGCCGGCGTTCTGGCCTGCTCCATTCTGGTCCGTCGCATCCTGACCGGTCGCGTTCTGGCCTGCTGCGTCCTGTCCTGCCGTGTTCTGCTCCGCTGTTTTCTGTCCGGCCGCTGCATCCTCCCCGGAGGTGCCTTCCGATCCTGCTGCGCCGTCTGCATTCTCCTGCGCAGTCTGGGCCTGCTGTTGGGTTTCATCCACGGCATTCTCGTTTTCTGCCGCCTGCTGTATTTTCTCTTCCTCGTCCGCTTTGTTTGCGGTTTCTTCCTGCGTCGTCTTCTCTTCCGAGGGGCCGTTCCCGGCTTCCTGCTGCTCAGCCTTTTCTTCTTCGTTCCCGTTTCCGGCTTCTTCCTGCGTTCCCGGGACCACCTCCGGCGTGCCTGCTTCCTGCGGTGTCGTTTCCCCACCTTCGCTCTGCGCACTCTCCTGTGCGGGCGCCGGTGCGACTTCATTTTGCGCACTCTCCTGTGCGGGTGCCGGTGCGACTTCATTTTGCGCGCTCTCCTGTGCGGGTGCCGGCGTGACTTCACTCTGCGCACTCTCCTGCACGGGTGTCGGCGTGACTTCACTCTGCGCGCTCTCCTGCGCGGGTGCCGGTGTGGCTTCACTCTGCCCACTCTCCTGCGCGGGTGCCGGTGCGACTTCATTTTGCGCGCTCTCCTGTGCGGGTGCCGGTGCGGCTTCGCCCTGCGTGCTCTCCTGCGCTGCACTGCTTACATCTGTGCTTTCAGCCTGACTGCCTGCAGCCTCCTGTACGGAACCTGCTGCATCACCCGCGTTCTGCCCGGAAGATACCTGCGCCTGATCATCCGTGCTTTCCGCCGGAACCTCCTGCGTCTGCCCTCCGGCACTCTCCGCAGCAGCCTCCTGC